>JAFYCS010000084.1 GCA_017539565.1 Lachnospiraceae bacterium | reverse complement strand
TCTTTCCACTGTGCATAAAGTGTGATAATTGCCCCTTCCGTATCCGCCAGGTTCTTAACGGATGCTCCGCCGGCATACTCGGTACCGCTTCCGTCCGCCACGGTATTCCAGCTGCTGAAGCTATATCCTTCAAGGCTGTATCCGTTGGCACTTAAGTTTTTAGCTTCATCATATGTATGGGTACTGTCTTCTGTGGTTCCGCTTACCTCACTTAAAGCTGCAGCCGGTTTATTGGGATCATACTTAACCGTATAGCTTACAGGGATCCACTTCGCAAAAAGAGTGATATCAGCTGTTACGGTATCATTTGCAAAGTCCCACTTATTTGTGCAGGCTGCTTCCTTATACCAGCCCTCAAGCGTGTATCCGGTGACTACAGGTACATCTGTGGGTGCAGACACCTTTCCGCCTTCTGTTACATGTTTTGCTGCAGGCGCCGTCCCTTCCTTACCGTTCATATTAAAGGAAACCGAATATTTTGCTTCTATCAGTTCTTTGACCTCTACGGGCGCGCTGGCGTAATCAGATTCATATTCTCCGTTCACATCCTCTGCCAGAAGGTATACATGATAATTCGTGCCCCATGTTCCGATTACTGAGCTATTCGGGGTAAATGTACCGCTGCCCTCCGAACTGAATGAGTCCATATCCAGTTTCGTATACTGAAGCAGTTTTGCACCGTCACTCCAGCCATTATCCGTCCAGGTTCCGTCTGTTACTACCACCGATACCTGTGTGGGATCTGCCCCGGTACTGCTATCCGTTATCGCATACGGAATAAGGATCTTATCATCAGATCTTTCTGCCTTATCAGTCGTAATCTTAAGACCGCTGTCCTTAAGCGTAAGCTTATATTCCGCTCCGGGCTGAGCGGGATCGCCTGATATCAAAGACGAGAAGAGTACAGCGTTCAGTTCAACATTCAAAGCAGGGCTGACTGACATATTCACATCGGAACAGTCAGCACTACTAACAAAACCATCCTCATACACGCATCCAACACAATTTTCTTCATGCGAATATTGATTATAATTATGATAATAAGAATGATGTATCCGTAACCACCAGCTTTTTTTTGCTCCTGTTCCGTCCTTTTTTATACGGCAGGAATTACTGCTATAACCATACGAAGATTTCTCCGCCTCCGATTTATCCATCAGGAAGATTTTCTCCCCCGTAAGGCCATAATCTATATATTTATCATATCCACCATTCCAAAAATTATATTCTTCCTCAATAGTGTAGCCGGTTTTACTGCTTGATGCGATAGCTGATCTTTCATTATCATTGAAAACAGCATCATTTAAAAGGAAGTCTTCGCCGTTAAGCCAGCTTCTTACTTCGCTATCAGTCCATATTTTGCTGTGATCATCAAACCGCTTAGCTTCAAGCACGCTGTCACAATCCAAAAACAGGCTCCTGCCGCTTACTCCGAAATCACCCGAAGCCTTATCCAGCACCCTGTATTTAACAGGCTGTCCCTTATATTTTCCGTAATACACAAAGCTTCCACTCCAAGCCGCATCTGTTTCTGCTTCCGGAATCACCGGATCCGTGATTGCACCGGTACCCAGACCTGTTATTGTCTTCTCACCTTCCGCTGATGCCCTGATACCCGTAAAGCTGAATTCACCCACGCACAAGGACAATGTCAGCAGCATTGACAGAAATCTTTTTGCTTTTTTCATTTTATTCCTCCGTTTCTATGATAATACATGTATATTTGAGCCTGTTCTTACGTCATTTTACAATTTCACGGTATATTTTATCATATATTCTCCCGCTCCACTACCGCCAAAAGTAGGTATTTAAAATAATAATCCGCTTCATTTTCCAGCCCCTCGGCTTCCAGCGCCGACTTAAGCTCTGCTGCATACCGCTCTCTCTTCTCAAGCTTCTTGGTATGCTTAGCCCCCAGTTCCGCTGCTTCCATTTCCTTGCGGTGTACCAGATCGGTAAAATGGGCGATATCTTTCTTCGCCTGCCTTCTTTCATGTACCCAGATTATGGATATGCCACCTGCGACCAGCAGTATGATCCCTGCCGTCATAAGAACAAACACGAGAAGTGCTATCAGATATTGATGAAAAACTACAGCTGCGACGATTATGATCAGGAGTATCAGCGCCGGAAAAGATATTAATGCCAGCTGTGCATTATTCTTGTCCAGCCGCTTTTGTGCTCCTGTTAAGAACTCCCTGCGGCTGTCAATAAGGTCCTTACCTTTCAGGATATCCTTATCCAGCTCCGCCATCTCATCATCCAGCTCTTTGATCTTTCTGCGCATTTCGCGGATAGATGAGATATTTTCGTTATCTATACGCTCCTTTATATCCGCAGGGATCAGCTCCCTTGCTTTATCGGAGAGTTTAAACTTCTTATAGGGCTGTGAATAGGCCGATGCCACCGCCATGCCGTAATGTGCCTTCCAGCTGCGGGGATAATCCTTTGACATCCTGTGAAAGCAGTCGTAAGCCTCGTCGTAACGCTTAAGTCTTATCAGTGATAAGCCGTTCTCCAGATAACGTTCCTCACTAAAGCCGTCTGCCACGGGACTCCCCCCCTTTCACATGCTGCTTACTGTTTGACTATGTTCTTTGCCCATATGCCGCTCAGTGCCATAGCGCCGCCGATGATGCCCTTTATTATCTCCAGCGATTGTACTATAAGAAGCATATACACAACATCCATATTTGTAAAGCGGCTTAAGCAATATGCTACAGGCACCGCTATCATCCATACATAACAGCTGTCAAAGATAAAGGTTATAAGTGTATTACCGCCGGAGCGGATGGTAAAGTATGTGGCATGGGTATATGCCATTACCGGCATAAAGCCTCCGCAGATGATGATGAACATCGTGGCCATATGCCGTACTTCATCGGAGGTATTGTATAGCATCGGGAATAACGGACTTATCAGCACCATCATGCATCCGAATACCGCTCCGCATACTATATTAAATGCCCTGAACTTCTTAGCATCCCCCTTTGCCTTTTCGATATCGCCGCTGCCCAGGGTCTGGCCCACCAGTATACCGACGGCCTCTCCCATTGCCAGGAAGGCTACGCCTAAAAGCCCCCAGATGGTACTCTCTATATTAACGGCTGCCATAGCATTAAGGCTCCGGTATGAATAGCACTGGTTCATGAAGGTCTGTCCGGCCGCCCATAAGGTCTCATTGAGCATAAGAGGCAGGGACTTTAACATGAACTTGCCCATAAGCTTTCCGGGTACCGTAAATCCTTTGAATGCTCCTATGATGAAAGGATGCTCCTTGCTGTGGGATGAGGTATATACAGCCAGTACCAGCATTTCCACAAATCTTGAGATAACAGTCGCCACAGCCGCACCTGTCGCTCCCATAGCCGGCAGTCCCAGATAGCCGTAGATCAGCAGGAAGTTTCCGACAAGGTTAACAAATATGGCTATGATTGATGCGATCATGGGCACCTTGGTCTGTCCCGTATCACGCAGGGTTCCCGCATAAGCATTGGTGATGGCTATGGGAAAGAGGCCTACCAGCATGACATCCATGTATTTTTTGCCTATCTGCAGCGTCTCCTCTGCATCTTCCACCGCTCCTTCACCTTTAAGGAACATCTCAATCAGCGCATCCGAAAACAGATACAGCACGGCAATAGCTGCCACACTTAATATGACATTGATGATCAGCTTGGCCCTGAAGGTAAAGCGTACGCCCTTTGTATCCCCCATGCCGTGATACTGTGCCGTAAATATGCCCACACCGGCAGTCGCCCCGAAGATCAGCAGGAAGTATACGAACATCAGCTGGTTTGAGATAGCAACTCCCGAAATAGCGTTGGTGCCAAGGCTTCCTATCATCAGGTTGTCTAAGAGGCTTACAAAATTGGATACACCGTTCTGTATCATGATGGGGAACGCCACGGATAGCACCGTCGCGTAGAACGCTTTATTTCCTATATAAGCTTTTATTCCTTTGTTATTCTCTGTACTCATAATGTGCAAGATTATAAACCTTTCCCGTCAGTATTTCAACCGTGATAAGTAAAACTTATCACAGGCAAAAAGCATCCTCTCTAATAAGAATGCTTGCATATAAAAAAGATACATGCTATACTCGCTTGAAAATAAAAAAGGAGGTGTCATAAATGAATATATCTAAGAACGCTATCTCTGTTAAGACCCTGACGCTCTCAGCAGTATTTATGGCGCTCACCATTGCACTGTCTACTTTCAGCATTACGGTGCCCGGTGGCCATCTGTACTTCTGTGATGCCGCCATCTGTACCGGTGCTATCTTAATAGGTAACCCGGTTGCTGCTTTTATCATGGGAGGGTTCGGTTCCTTTTTAGGCGACCTGTTCTTTAATCCCCCCTCAATGTTCGTGTCCCTGTTCACACACGGGATACAGGCTGCAGTGATCGCTTTTTGCAGCTCACGTTTATTTGCAAAGGGAAGCCTTCGCGAGAAGCATCCCCATGTGGCTATCATAGCTTCACAGACAACAGGCGTACTCCTTGGGGCCGTGATCATGGTCACCGGATATACTTTAGGACGCGCCTTTGTATACTCCACCCCGGAATACGCCCTGCTCAAACTTCCTTTTGAGATAATCCAGGCTCTCTTCGGTGTTGTGGTTTCACTCCTGCTCTGCGCACCTTCTTCACATCTGCGCGTAGCAGCTGTCCGCCAGCAGGCTTAAGACAAAGCCTCGCCGCATCTTTTAAGTTCAGAGATTATCTTTATGTGCTGCGGGCAGACATTCTCACACTGTCCGCAGCCTACACATGCATCAGCCCCCGCTTTTGAAGAAACGATATCCCTGTAGGCATTGGCAGCCTCTTCCATCTGACCGTCTCCCAGACGTTTATTCATCGCTGCAAAAATCTCGGGAATAGGTATCTGTTTGGGACAGCCCTTCGTACAGTAAGAACATGCAGTACAGGGTATGGTGGCACTGCGCCCCATGATCTCCTGTGCTTTTCTTATTATATTCCTCTCATCCTCATTCAGCGGCTTAAAGTCCTTCATATAGGAGAGATTGTCCTTCATCTGCGCGGTATTCGACATGCCCGAGAGCACCGTGAGTATGCCTTCCAGCGAAGCCACGAAACGTATGGCCCAGGATGCATAGGATGCCTCCGGATTGTATTCATCAAAGAGCTTCTTTATCTCCCTGGGAGGATCTGCCAGGGCACCGCCCTTTACGGGCTCCATTACCACTATCTTCTTCCCGTACTTACGGGCCATCTCATAGTTGGCTCTGGAGGTCACGTGGGGATTCTCCCAATCCGCATAGTTGATCTGCAGCTGGACAAAATCCACTTCCGGATGCGCCTTCAGTATCTCTTCCAGAAGCTCCGGCCCGTCATGGAAGGAAAAGCCCGCGTATCTTATACGCCCCTTCTCCTTTTCCTCCTTAACGAAATCCCAGAGATGGAACTTTTCATATTTACGGTAATTATTCTCCATCAGAGTATGGAGCAGATAGTAATCTATATAGTCCGTCCCCATACGTGTAAGGGATGTCTCAAACTGCTGTCTGGCCATCTTTTCCGTAAGTGCCAGCATTGCAAACAGCTTGGTAGCCAGGGTGAAGTCCTCCCTGTTATGTCTTGCCACCAAAGCCTTTCCGGTAGCTTCTTCCGAACCCGGATATACGTGAGCCGTGTCAAAGTAGGTAAAGCCTGCATCCAGGAACATGTCCACCATCTCGCTGGTCTGGGGCACATCGATGCCCAGGCCCTTCTTGGGCAGACGCATGAGGCCGAAGCCCAGTTTCTTGGTTTCTTCCATGGTCATCATAAACACGCTCCTTTCAAAAAGATCCTTCGCTTCGCTCAGGATGACACGTCGGTTATCACATCATCAAGCAGGTCTTCTCCGTCGGCGGCTCCGGTTGCCAGCTTATCGCAGCGTTCGTTTATCTCCTGGCCTGCATGGCCTTTCACCCAGATGAAATTTACTTTGTGCTGCTCCATTGCTTTGAGCAGACGTTTCCATAAATCGATATTTTTGACAGGCTCGTTCTTTCCACGCTTCCAGCCCTTCTTAAGCCATGAATCTATCCAGTGTTGGTTAAAGGCATCTACAAGGTATTTGGAATCCGAATGCAGGTCAACCTCGCAGGGTTTGGTCAGAGCTTCCAGTCCGGCTATGGCAGCCATCAGCTCCATGCGGTTGTTGGTGGTCTTCTTATAGCCTGCGGATAATTCCATTTCATGCAGCACACCCTTTGAGTCGATGAACTGCAGTACCGCGCCGTAGCCCCCCGGTCCGTCGGGATTTCCCCTAGCGGCACCGTCTGTATATATAGTCACTTTGGTCATGTCCAGGCTCCCTCTTTAATAAACTTCTGTGCCAGGTCTTCCGCCTCTGTTACCAGCTCACTGTCATATCCCATTACTGACAACAGCTTTATAGCGTTACGCGATGTAGCCTTGCCCTCCATCAGTCTGTAATTGAACAGTACGTCGCCGTCCTTTATCTCTTCCTCAAAATGGTAATTCTCATAATACTTTGCCAGCAGCTCCGTAAGCTCTATATCATGCGTAGCCGCTGCCGAGAATATATTACGTCCCAGCATTGACTTAAGTATCACTGTGGAGGCTGCGATACGCTCTACCGTATTGGTACCGCGGAGCACTTCATCCACGTAGCAGGCTATCTTCGGCCCCGGAGTCTTTGAGGCATCAAGTATGCGTCTCATGGCCTTGATCTCCACCATAAAGTAACTCTCCGAGCTGGCCAGATCATCACGCAGTGCCATGGATGTATAGATACGGTGCATATCGGTATGGAATTCATCCGCACAGGCGAAATAGAAGCACTGTCCGAAGAGCTGGTTGATCGCCATGGTCTTTAAGAACGTAGACTTACCGGATGCGTTTGATCCGGTGAGCAGCATGTTGCCCTTAAGCTCATAGGAATTCTTTACAGGATCCGCTATCATGGGGTGATACAGTTCCTTAGCAGCTTCTTTTCCGTCATAAATGGGGGTACAAACAGTTCCCAATGCACGCTTGTAGGACGCCACGGCTATGAGCATCTCGATATATCCCAGGGTTCCGTGAAGGATATCTATCTCCTCCTTATGGGCCTGCATCTGGGTAAACATATGATAAAAACTGATCAGGTCTATATGCAGCACCATGTTGAGATAATCTGCCATGACCTCCATGGGATCACCACTCGCACTTTCTCCCTTAAACACCGCACCTGCTCCGCGGGTAAAGTTCTTAAGCTTATCCAGCGCGTCCTTCATCTTTTCCTGCTCCTGCTTTATGCAGGGGATATCCATCTGGCAGGCCTTTTTGCCTGAATGTATATCGCGCATGATGTATTTCAGCGTTGATATATAGGGCGCTATCTTTCCCTTAGTTTTGAAATACCAGCCTATATTGACTGCGATGGCAATGATCAGTGCCATAACACCGGGACCGGTCTGAAAAAAGATAAGAGCTATAGCTGCCACTATAAATACCGGTGCCAGGAAATGCAGTCCCAGGCTCTTATCGTCATTAAGGGTATCTGCCAGATCCAGATAATCATATAAGGAATAATGCGCGTTCTTACCCATTCCGGCAAAGAAATACTGCAGCGCCTCGCGTTCCTTCTCGTGCTCGTCAAAAAATCTGATCTGCCCATCCCTGTGTTTAAGCTCTTCCTCATCAAAGACCGGAGTGCGCAGCGTATGGTAGAGCATCTCTTCTCCTGCTGCCGAATAAGTCAGATCCATGACCGTAAATATACGGTCCAGCTCCAGATCCGATGCCGTGATATCATCTATGGACAGCTCAGTCCTGTGCTTTTTGAAATATGAGGGTATGCACTGCGCGCGTTCCGCGCTTATGGGCTTTTCCTGAAACTTACCGTATTCCCTGTGGATACGCATCTTCATCAAAGCCGTGTATTTCCGGCGCTCCATCAGGCCGAACAAAGAAAACACCACAACAAGGCCGGCAAAAAGTCCAAGTACTATTAATATCTCTTCCATTTTTATTCAAGCGCCTCCGGTCCGAAACTTTCCGGAAGCAGTTCCTCCAGACTGTATTCTTTATATTCTTCTGCCGATGTTCCCACGATCACTTTAAGCTTCTTCGGATCGCAGAATTCACGCAGTACCTGCCTGCATATACCGCAGGGAAAAGCCATGTTCCTCTCATCACCCTTACCGCCTGCTATGGCTATACTTTTGATGACATGCTTTCCTTCGCTCACTGCCTTAAAGATCGCAGTACGCTCCGCACAGCAGGTCGCACCATAAGATGCATTCTCCACGTTACAGCCCGTAAAGAGCTGTCCGTCATCGGTGATCAGCGCAGCACCTACCTGGTATCCCGAATAAGGTGCATACGCCATATGCCTTGCCGCCAGGGCAAAGCCCATCAGTTCCTTATCTCCTATCATAATCCACTCCTGATCATATATTTTTCAGCCATTTATCTTCGAACTGGTCGGCAGGAAGCGGCCGTCCGAAGTAATAGCCCTGTATCTGTCCGCATTCAAGCTCACGCAGGATATTCAGCTGTTCCTTCGTCTCCACACCTTCGGCTATCGTCCTTAAGTTAAGTCCCTGAGCCATAAGCACTATGACCTTTACCACCACATAGGCGTTCCAGTTGGTCACGATATCATCCACCAGTTCCTTGGCTATCTTGATCCTGTCAAAAGTAAAGTCCAGCATGTTTGCGAAACTGGCGTAGCCTGTACCGAAGTCATCCACGGAAAAGGTTATCCCCGCTTTCTTAAGCTTTGTGATGATGTCTCCGCTGGCCATTGAAGAGTTAAGCGCATAGCCTTCGGTTATCTCCACATCCAGCCATTCCTGTCTGACCTTTATATCATCAAGTGTCTGCAGGAATTTCTCCGCAAAATCGTGATCGCGCAGCTGCAGCGGTGAAACGTTTATGCCGACTACCAGATCCTTTCCGTACTTTTCGTTCCACTCCTTTATCTGCCTCATGGCGGTCCTGTTGACCCAGTCACCGATATTTCCCATAAGGCCCATCTCCTCTGCCAGCGGGATAAACTCTCCGGGAGAGATAAATCCGTCTACCGGATCTATCCAGCGTATAAGGGCCTCCATACCGATAAGCTTCTCCGTGTTGCAGTCAACCTGCGGCTGGTAATAGAGCTTGAAATCCCTGTCATAATCCGCAGCCTGGAGCTTTACTTCCAGACGGCGCTGACGGCTCATCTGCTTTATCAGATCCTGATCATAGAACTTATACTCCGTCCTGGAATGCCTGTGCTTGATGGATCTTTTAGCCGAATCCGCATACTTAAAAAGCTGTTCCAGCTCCTGCGCATCCTGTGGATAAGTGGCCACACCTATACTGAGCGAAGGATGCAGCACCGTACCGTTTAAGTCCATATGCTTATCAAGGCTTTCCTTAAGAAGCTTCGCCAGATTCTGCAGCTTATCTTCGGTCTCATAGTTCTTATATACCAGCAGGAACTCATCTGCCCCTATACGGAATGCCTGTATGTTTTCGCCCGCAAGAGCATTTAAACGTCCCGCGATCTCGATCAGCACCTTATCGCCCGTTTCCATACCGTAGTTGTCGTTTATGGGCTTAAAGTAGTTTATATCCATGATGAAGATCGCAAAAGAAGCTTCCTGATCATCCATGATTATCTGGTTCATATGAAGCCTGCTGTACTTGCGGTTATACAATCCGGTAAGGGCATCCTTGTAGGATACACGCTCCAGCTGCTCATTGGCCACCTTAAGCTCCTGCTCCTGATAATCGACCCACTGTCCCAGCTTTTCATTTTCTTCCTTCTGTTTTTCCAGAAGCTTCTGGGTCAGCTCGTTTGTCTGCTGGGTCTTCCACATGATCAGATATCCCAGACAGGAAACCAGCAGTATATAGAACTCCGTTTCCGAAAGTACCTTAAAGAGATAGGACATGACCGATACAGGTATCATGATCAGCCCGAACATCCATCCTATGCCCATTGAGCTGCGGATATCCTTTTCCTCTTTCATAAACTGCTCGCCATTCACCACTGCCGTCTTTATGGAGGGATCCGCAAAAGCATATCCCAGCGCACACACGCAGGCCATATAGATGATATCAATGTACACGCTCTCGGCGTCGAGCCCGCCGGCGGTATAGTATGTATAACGCATCTCAAAGATGTTATATACAAGCAGCGCCGCAAAGACTATGTATCCTGTCCTGGTATGATGTGACGCTCCCCTGATGGTAAGGATGAGGAACATCAAAGTGATCATATACATAACCGCTGCCAGATACATTACAGAGCTTAAGGAAAAGGTACCTTCATAGGTATTGATCCCGAAGCCTATCTGGTAAAGCCTGCGGACAAATATAAATCCCGTGACTGCTATGATAAATGTATTGATCAGCAGCCTGAAGGTATCCTGCTTCTTAAAGTCGACTATGATATACGCGGTCATACCCGCACCGAAAAGGTAATTGGGTGCCAGATACAGTTTATCCGAAAGCTCTATAAGGAAAGGATCGTCCACACGCACATATGTATAGATAAACAGTATAATATCAGATACGATCCATGCACCTATGCCCAGCATGATAAAAGCCGCGGCATATTTGTACTTTTCCGCATTCTTATAGCTTATATAGATCAGGAAGAAGGCAAGCAGTCCGGTTACCGGCGAAAGTATATTGTAAACAACATCAACCCCCGCCAGCGTGGCCAGCGCATAAACTGCCCACACTCCGAACATTGTTCCTGCCAGGATCTTCTGCCTTTTCTCCAAGCGCAATTCTCCCTTCAGTAAATGGTCTTATCCTGTTTACGCTCAAAAGCCTCGAATACTTTTATGGTCTCTTCGTGATCCAGCTGCTCTATCTCTATGCCGCCGCCGTCTTCTTCATCTGCAGAAAGCCTTCCCATCAGCTCATAGATAAAGTCATCCCTGAAGCCTATGGTTTCCGCATCCTTACGTGTATTGCCGTAATATATCTTTTTGATGTTCGCCCATACCGTTGCTGACATGCACATCGGGCAGGGGTATGCGGAGGTATAGAGCTCGCAGCCGCTTAAGTCGTAACTGCCCGTATTTTTACAGGCATCCCTGATAGCCATCACCTCGCCATGGGCTGTGGGGTCGTTATTCTCAAGCACATGGTTGCGGCCCCGGCCAATTATCTTTCCGTCTTTAACCACCACCGCACCGAAGGGCCCGCCGCTGTTGGTCCTTAAATTTTCAGCCGAAAGTTCACAGGCCGCCTTCATGAATTCATTCATCCGATATCCTCCAGCATACGGTTAAGCTTGCGGATAAACTTTGGTGCCACCGTTTCCATCACTTCCGTATTGAGCAGCTTAAGGCTGATCTGCTGCTCTGTAAGCACATCATAAAGTGCATCCAGATTCCTGCCGAAATATGCCGGCAGTTCTATCTCTTTTCCCAGCAGATCGTAAAATTCATCTGCGCTGCATACATTGTCTATGTCAAGTGTTATCTCTTTCATATCGCCTCCGCTCAGTATAGCTGTGTAAAGCTTTCGTAATGATCGTCCGTGTAATATATGTTTCCTTTGTCATCAAATACTATACGCTTGGCACCGCGGCTTTTCTTACCTTTGGTGTCTATATCACATTCTTTGTATTTACCCTCCGGCAGTATCCCTTCATAGTTACCGAAGCGGTCGCCTCCGATGCTCTTTCCCGGGGCGTAGGGTTCTAAGCTTCCTCCGGTCCATCCAAGCGCCTGGGCATCCTTCTTGGTTATAAAGTTTGCAGGCAGCTTATTGTAGGTATGTATATATAATGCCACATCGTCCTTAGAAGTATACTCGCCGTTCTCATCTATCGTATCTTCTTCCGGTTCAGCCTCGGCAGGAGCCGGTGCTTCAGTCGGCGTGGGTGTTGCCGTAGGCCCCACGGTGGGCGTGTCTTCCGGTGTCGGTGTCTCCGTAGGTCCCACTGTAGGCGCGGACGCCGGTTCATCTTCCGGCGCGTCTTCCTCTGCAGGATCCGCATCCGGTGCCTCCGCTTCAGTTGATCCGGATGTATCTGTCTGCGTAAACTCCGCTGTGCTTTCATCCCCGCCGCTTTCGCTGAATGTTGATACATAAGTATTATATGCACAGCCGTTAAGTACGGTAAAAGCCAATACCAGTATCGATATCAGGCGCCATATATTTTTGTGTTTCTTAAATATCATATCAACCTCCTTATAAAAGGGCACAGTATAAGTAAATTATACCAAAAAGTAAACTTATATACAACAAAAACCGCCCTTCCCTCAAGGGGAAGGGCGGTCCTGAAAAGCCTTTAATACAAGACTTACCGGAAGTAACTGATGGTGTTTGTAAGCTCGTTTGAAAGGGTCTGGAGCTGCTGTACGGATTCGGTGATCACACCGAAGGTATTGGTCAGTTCGCTTACCGACTTACCGGTCTCTTGGGTGGAGCTTGCATTTTCTTCCGAGATGCTCGACAGTTCCTGGATGATGTCCACCAGGGATTCCTTTGCCACTTCCAGATTCTTTATCATCTCACTTATCGAACGTGAGTTGTTTGATACTACGCCCACATTGCTTACCATCTCCTTCATATCCTGCTGTGTTACGGATATCTGCTCACCCTGCATGCGTGTACACTCATTAAGGGTCTCCATGGTCTTTACGGAGGTTTCTGCATCTGCCAGCAGCTTATCTACTATGGTCTTGATCTCGTTAGCACATTCATTGGACTGGTCTGCCAGCTTACGGATCTCATCGGCAACTACCGCGAAACCGCGTCCGGCTTCACCGGCACGTGCTGCCTCTATGGATGCATTCAGTGAAAGCAGGTTGGTCTGGGAAGCTATATCATTTATAGCTTCGGAGAACTTTGCTATCTCATTGGCGCTGTTATTGGTCTCATTGATGGTCGCACCTATCTCGGATACGGCATCTGCCACCTTCTTATTCTGGAGCACTATCTCTTCAAGAGCCTTTGCGGCTTTTTCCCCGCTCTTCTTCATATGACCGGAAGCCTCATCCAAGGCTGTGATGTTCTTTGAGATACGGTCGATATCGTTACCCATGGAATCGGTCTTGGATGCTGCGGTCTGTACGGAACTTGCCTGTGAAGCAGCGCCCTTGGATATCTCACTTACCGCACCGTTAACAACGCCTGTGGTCGATTCCGCCAGCTCTGCCGATGCTGTCAGATCCGATCCAGCAAGGTTAAGCCCCTGTGACATCTCCCTAGTCTTTACGATGACATCGCTTAACTGGCTCTTAAGCCTGCCTAAGCTGTCTCCCATCCGGCTGATCTCCAGTATGGGACTTTCTATCCTGACAGATGAAGAGATATCGCCGGCTGCAGTCTTATCGATCTCGCTGACAGCCTTCTCAAGCGACTTGGATATCATATTCACTATTACGGCTACAAGTACCAGTATCACTGCAAATGCCAGCAGTCCAAGTACGATCATGGTGGTCAGGTTGCTGGTGGAAGCTGCATAGAGCTCGCTCTTTTCAGCTGTGATGATGACCGCCCAGTCATGTCCGGGTACGGTGGCATAATTGACTATAAGCATCTTTCCGGTATCAGGATCCTTGAATTCAAACTGTCCCTTATCGGATGTGGCTGCCTTGCTGATGACTTCGAGAAGTACAGGTCTGGTAGTCTCTTTTGCGATTATATCCGCCTGCTCCTCTTCGCTTGCCTGGGTATCGGTAAAGGTTACGGAAGTCTTGGTATTTACCATATAGAAATTGCTGGTGGTAACGCCTTCCAGAGTGTAGCTTGTAAGCAGGTCTTCAAGCTCGGTATGGAATACGCCCGCACCTACATAGCCTATCATCGCGCCATCCTGAAGAACAGGGCAGTACATGGAAAGACAAAGCTGGCCTGTTCCGGGGGATACGATGATACCTGCATTATATACACCGTTCAGATCTGCCTTCATGGCATTCATAAGTTCTTCAACCTTTGCCGGATCTGCACGGAGGACTTTTCCTATAACAGGAGGTACAGAATAAGCCAGGATCCTGGTTTCAAAATTGCCTATATACAGACCTTCCCAGTTATCCAGTGATCCGTAATAATCAAGTGTGTACTGCTGCGCCTTTGTATAGCTGGGATAATTATCCGTATAGAACGCAACGGTATTATATGTTTCATCGTTAAACTCAGGCAGATTCCTGTCGGTATTGGCCCTGTCTTCGTTAATGATATCCGTTATAACCTGATTTTTGGAATACAGCTTAAGCTTCTGTTCGGAATTGCTTACGAATTCCTCTACAGCATTGACCTGCGCTTCCAGATAAGTGGTCATGCTCTCGTTGATCTTCTGCTCGAGTATCTTGTTTGAATTGACTGATGCCAGAATACATAGCAGCGATATGCCAATGGCCGTGATCACGGCAACCAGAGCAATAATGGCCGTACGCATCGTGAACTTCTTCATATACATTTCCCTCCTTGGATGTTATTGATACGCGGCATTGGGAACAGCCTCTAAACACTATAACATACAATTCGGTAATTTTCTACAAATTTCCCAACAAATCCGTCATTTGTTCAAAACATTTTATCTATAACCAACAAAATAGCGGTTCTATTTTTCGAAAATCATGGTATAATATACTATAATTTATATGTGTAGCGTGATATGCGCATATGCATACATTACAATGAAGGGAGATATGATTATGGCATCTTACGAAAACAATTCTAACGGCAACAACGGCTCTGTAGCAAAGCTGAACATGCGATTGACACTTATCCTGTTCGCACTGATCCCGCTGATCGTAGCCTCCATCACTATAGGCATCGTTTCCATCAGCAAGAGTAAATCGGAGATCAAAACCTATACCCATGATTCACTTGTACAGGTTATAAGCAGCGTAGGTAATACTTTTGATACGATGGTAAACAAGAATAAGGAAATTCTTAAGGGCTTTGCTCAGGCACCTGTGCTCAAGGCAGCTCTTCTTGATCCTTCAAATGCAGCCAAGCAGGAAGCTGCCCAGCAGTTCACGCTGGATTATTTCGGCTCCCTGAACGGCTGGGAAGGTCTGTATCTTGCGGACTGGAATACCCAGGTAATGACTCATCCCAATGCGCCGGCTATCGGTATGGTCTTAAGAGAAGGAGACAGACTTACCTCCCTTCAGAATTCAATGCTTTCAGCCTCTGACGGAGTATATAATACCGGTATTATGGTGAGCCCCGCATCCGGCCAGAATATAATGTCGATGTATACACCTATCTATGATAACGGCACTCCCATCGGATTCTGCGGCTGCGGATTTTATGTTCAGGGTATCGCAGAACAGATATCTGATGTAAAAGATCTGAACCTGAGCAGCGCATATGTATATTTTGTAGACGCACAGGGAACCATGCTCCATCACCCGGATGCCGAAAAGGTAGGCCAGCCTGTTGAGAATGCTGCTGTAAAGAGTCTGGTAGCAGGACTTGAAAAGGGAGAAATGCCTGATCCTGATATCATCGAGTATGAGTACAAAGGAAAGACCAAATACGCAGGTTATTATATAGGATCGAACGGCGCATATATCGCGGTACTGACTGCTGATGAAGATGATGTTCTCGGTGGAGTAAAGCAGATCACCACCGGTGTTATCATAATCTGTATACTTTGTATACTTGTGTTCTCTATCCTTGCACTCCTTATAGAGCGTGTGATATCCGTTCCTCTTATCCAGATCGCCAGATCCCTTGATAAGTTCAGCACAGGCGATGTAACAGCTACCTGTGCGGCAAGATCGCATATAAAGGAAACTGTCAGCATTATCAATTCCTTTAATGTGCTCAGATCCGCGCTTGGCGGCTCCATGAGATCCGTAATCGATGCAGCCGGTGAACTGAACCGCTCTATCATCAGCGTAGACAGCATGACGGGAAACAATACCGATTCAATATCCCAGATCAGCTCTGCTGTAAATGAAGTTGCAGAAACTTCCCAGAGCGTTGCCGAAAATGCACAGACCATGGCTGAAAAGGCAGCGGACCTTGGCGAAAATATCGAACAGCTCAATGATAATGTGCGGAATCTGTATGATGCTTCACAGACTATCAAGAACGCTAATAATGATGCTACCGAATGTATGAAATCCGTATATGCCGGCGCTAATGAATCCGTATCGGCTATGCAAGAGATCAGCAGTAAGATCAATGAGACCAATTCTGCGATATCCGATATCGGATCTGCCATACAGGCGATCGAGTCCATTGCATCCCAGACCAACCTGCTTTCACTTAATGCTTCCATAGAAGCAGCACGTGCCGGTGAAGCCGGACGCGGATTTGCTGTCGTAGCGGATGAGATAAGAAGCCTTGCTGATTCTTCAGCAGAATCTGCCAAGGAGATAAAGAGGATCATAGAAAATGTC
>JAFYCS010000083.1 GCA_017539565.1 Lachnospiraceae bacterium | reverse complement strand
TAATGAAAACAAGCCGAAGGCGCAGTTTGAATTTAGCGACCTCGGGCAGTTAAGGATTTTTAGGAGTAAAATTATGAAACACTACATGTTAAAAACATTATTATCATCCGCCCTCATGCTCATCCTCACCGCCTGTGCCGATGACACTCCGGATTTTTCCGTGCCTGCAGTGTCTGACATAAGCACTTTGGAGCCTGTGGATGATATATACTGCAGGCAGAGTTATGAGGGTGAGGATGCAAAGACCGAAGATGAAGTGTTACAGACATTTTCATCCGGAGACGGGCTCTGCAGGATCGATAAAAAGCCTTCATACTATGAAGTATATCTGGATTACACTAAGGGCACCCATTACGATGTGGGCTGTGCTTATGCCAAATGTCTGCTGGATATCGGGGATGAATTTATAGCAGTGCTCGAACCTTTCCTTTACGAAAATATATATCGCACCTTCCCCAGCATCGATGGTGATTATTCACCGGTACTCGACAGGATGGATAAGATCCTGGTAAATATCCCGGAAGACTACCGGAAGGAACTGGAAGGGTATGCACAGACCTTATCCGGCGGTAAAAAGGGATTTGAATGTGACGGGGCTTTCAGTTATGAGGAAGCGCTGCTGGCAAATATGATCGACAGCGTTCTTAGAGCCAACAATTGTAATGCGGTATCATTATGGGGAGAGAAGACCGTAACAGGTGGTCGCATCGTCAGCAGGACGATGGAATGGCCTCTGGGAAGTGAGAATCAGATGTGTACGGCACATTGCGTTACACATTTTATCAACGGAAAGGATAAGAACAGCTATACGGGCTTTTCCGTATTGGGAATGCTGGATGCCATCACGGTGCTGAATGATAAGGAAGTTTTTGCCGGATTGCTGGATGTGGGAACAGGCATGGACTTCAACGCTGAAGGGAAGAAGTGTTATGCTTACGAACTGAGGTATGCGCTTGAGAATATGCCTGATGCCCGCAGCGTTGGAGAGTATATGGTTTCCGAAAGCAAGAATTTTACATACACTCATAACATAATCATAACGGACAGGGATAACTCCTTTGTGGCAGAGAATAATGCATATGAAGGCGATGAATACTCCTCAGGACAGTCGATACTGCGTGATCAGGATACGCCTTTACTGCCCGGGATCACATGGGATGTTCCGGATTGTCTTTGTGTGGTGAACGCCCATGTTACAGACGGTTGTCTCGACAAATTTACATATTCGGGCTCAAATTATACACGTTTCTGCAAATACAGAGACTGGTTGGGTGAAAAGGATAAGTTCAGCCTGGCCGATGTTAAGAGCATGGTCACAAGAGAAAAAGTCGATAGTTATACTTCTTATCAGAAGATATATTCGGATATAGTATTTGAGATCATAATCTATGATTACAGTACGCGGGAGCTTGATGCATGCTTTATCGGTGAGGAAGGCACGGTGGATCATCCGGTGTTTACGAAGATAGAGCATTGAAGTATAATAGTGTCATCTTACAAAGGAAAACACAGTGATGACCGATATTCTTATAATCGAGGATGATGAAGAGCTTCGTGGCCTTCTTGCCGACTTTATGGAGGCAGAAGGCTATTTGGTCGTTGGTCTGGAAACGGCGGAAGAGGGGATAAGCTTTCTTGAGCATGACCTTGTCCGGATCATACTTCTGGATCTGATGCTGCCGGGTATAGACGGATTTACCGCCTGCAGTACCATAAGAGAGCATAAGGATATCCCTATCATTATGATGAGTGCCAGAGGGGATGACGAGAGTAAACTCACAGGATATAAGCTGGGAGCGGATGATTATATAGAAAAGCCGGTCTCTGTTCCCATACTCAGCGCCAAGGTAAAAGCCCTGCTTCACAGAAGTGAGACCGTATCCAAAGACAGAGAGCTTTTAAGTTACGGTAACATCACGATAGATACGGATAAGAGACAGGTTTCCAGGGATGGCAAACCCTGTGAAATAAGAGGTAAAATGTATGACCTGCTTTTATACATGATGGAGAATAAAGGCAGGCTGCTTTATAAGGATGAACTGTATGATGCCGTATGGGGGGATGCTTTTGTTGAGCAGGCCACACTGAATGTTCATATCAGGTGGCTTCGTGAGAAACTCGAAGATGAACCGGAATCCCCTAAGATAATAAAGACCGTATGGCGAAAAGGTTTCATATTTGGAGAAGATAGTTGAAAAGAACGGCAGGTTTTATTGCTCTGATAACCCTGTTCTTTCTGGCCGTTTCACTTATCATATTTCCGCTGATCAACAGGCATTATGATAACGAAAACGGTATGAAGATCGTAGTGATCAACCGTATAATTGCCGAAGCCCGGACAGCCGTAGCTAATGGTAATGCGGTTATGATCGATCTGGATGCTTACAGACGGGAATATGAAAAAAGGGCAGTTCCCGACAGGGTTGATTATATAGATATAAAAGATATGTCCGCATCAGAGGAAGGTCTGATGATGGATCCTTATGCGTCTGATATGATCTGTCCCATAAAAGGGACTGATAATTCTTTGTGCGGATTTCTCCGTATAGTTTATTATACAACTGATATAAGATTTACCCGGACTGTAACGGCTGCAGTACTGATCATTTCTTATATAATCATCATTACGTTTACTATAGCCGGATATAGACTGATGGTGAAGCCTTTCAATACACTTTCCGAATATCCGGAGAAGATCGCAAAAGGAAGGCTGGATGAAGGCATACCGGAGAGCAAGTCACGGCTTTTCGGCAGGTATATCTGGGGCATGAATATGCTCAAAGATGAGATGAACCTTAAGGATAAGAATATAAATGCCATGGAGAAAGAGAAACAGACCCTGATCATTTCCATAGCCCATGGTATAAAGACACCGCTGTCAAATATTAAACTGTATGCGGAGGCTATCGAAAGAGGTATCTATCATGATGATAAGAAGCCGGATGAAAAGGACGCAGAAACGGCTGCAAAGATAAAGCAGAATGTAGATAAAGTCGAAGTCCTGGTCAAAGAGATAATGGACAGCAGTGCAAAAGTCGATGTCGATCATAAGGCAGTGATCACCACGTTCTATCTTAAGGAGCTTAAGGATATGGTAAAGAAGGATTACGCTTCCAGAATGGAACTGCTGCATATTCCCTTTGATATAGTATGCGAGAATAATCCGCTGCTTACAAGCGACAAGGACGGTATATATAAAGTGATATCGCAGCTTCTGGATAATGCCGTCAAGTACGGTTCCGGCGCAGGGATAAGCCTCCGTATGGGAAGGCAGGACGAAGACGTGATAATCAGTGTCAGGAATAAAGGAAATGTCTTATCGGAAGAAGAATGTGCATATGTATTTAAGAGTTTCTGGCGTGGTTCAAATGCAAAGAGCAAGGAAGGCCAGGGTATCGGTCTGTATGTCGCCAGGAAGATCGCCGAGAGCATGGGCGGTGATATCTTTATGAAGAGCTGGACATCGGAAGATACCACGGAAGTAACACTGATAATACCGATAGGGTAGCTGGAATTATATTTCGGAGGATGTGAATGATAGCAAAGATCTATTTTGATATGGACGGAGTACTCGCAGATTTTGACCGTGGAGTGATCGAGCTGTGCGGATTGAACCTGGTACCGCAGGGTGAAGGCAGAACGGATGAGGAAGATGCACTGATGTGGGAGAAGGTCCGTGAGGCAGGGCACTTTTATGATAAGCTAAAGCCCATGCCCGGTGCGGTGGAGATGTTTAAAAAAGTATATGAGAAGTATGGCGATCGTTGCGAGATACTGACAGGAATCCCAAGGCCGGAAAGAGGGATCGTTACTTCTGCGGATGATAAGATAAACTGGACCAGACGTATCCTTTCCGACAAGGTAAAAGTAAATACAGTGGCAAGAAAAGATAAGCGCCTGTTCTGCGCCGGGCCGGATTGCATCCTTGTGGATGATCTGGAAAAGAATATTAGAGAATGGGAAGCGGAAGGCGGAACAGGGATACTCTTTAAGAACGCACAGCAGGTGCTGGAAGAGATAGATAATATAAACAGATGTAGTAAATAGGGATGGGATATTTGTCATGGATATGTATAGATCCGAAGAAGTAATAGAATCCTTAAACGCCAGGTTGCATCCGACAGATAAGAGAGTTCCGGAATGCGGATGTTATATCATTTTAACATCAGGACATGTCTTTATCTCCGAGGATAATTATGACGGAACATATGAGGATCACTACATCCTTGATCTTGCCCAGATTGATGAGATAAAAATCTCCGAACCATACAAAACATCGATCGGATACACGAGCGTTTCTTTGGATAAAAAAGCAGGAGTAAAATCTGTTGACCGGAGAACGGGACATATCCGGGATATTTTTTTCGGCAGCAAGAAACGCCATGGTGCTTTGGATCCGGCTGAAGAGGCGGCTTCGAGAAAGTTCCTTGAAATCATATATCGGGGAGACCACGAAAGAAAAGAGCATCTGTTTTTTGATGAGTGCAATGGTGATCCGGCTAATTTTATCAACGCATTTTGTAAAAGAAAACAGGATAATAATTACTGGCTTTGTTTAAAAGAACGGATATCGGAACAAGCGGCAGTGTATGCTCAAGTTAAAGACGGAGACCTGTCGTCGATCCGTTATGAAAAAGCATATGAAAAAGAGCGCGGGACATATGATAGGAATTATACAGAACGAAACCGCTTGTCTCATTATCTGCTTTATGAGAAGATCGATGATGAAAAAGTTATAGAAACTCTCTTTGAAGAAGAGCTTAAAGACCGGAAAACAAATTCTTTTCAGGGAATAGGCGAGACAATACAGATATTAACCTTTTTGTTACAGCGTTATAACAATACAGGGAAATATTCCGGTTTATTCGAAAAGGCGGAAAATGCAAATTTCGATTGCGCCGCCGGATATGACAAAGATGTAATAGTTAATGATTCATTACCTTCACTTGATCTGATAGATTGTATATATCTTTCAAATGAACTGCGGTATATGGATATAATGGAGCAGTTAGTAACAGAATGGAAAGCAGGTGTTAAGGAATGGAATGACGACAAGCGCGAAATGCTAATTCGTTTCAATGGCCTTCTGGGAAAGAATAATGAGAATGAAGAACATTACATTAAGATGTTGGAATCAGCCAAGAAAAAAGGAAAGTGTATCGATATAGTTTCTGCCTACAATAAGATCATAGAGTTATATATTTCGGAAGATAGATTTGAAGCAGCCTATTCGTATATGCGGGAAATGATCGACACTACGGATTTCACGGAAATACAAATGATCCGCCTTTTTAAAGCTGTTCTGGAAGATTGTTTTGAGATCGTTTGCGGCTTAAGTGATACCCCTGTTGATCTATGGGAATGGGCGAAGAAGCATTTACTTACGATGGGGAAGAAAGAGAAATTTGGAAATCTTTACGTAAAATCCATAGCGGCAGCAAAATGTTGTGGTGATGAGATTGCTGAAGACCTTGAGAAGGAATACGCTGATTGGAAAGAAGAAGTACGGATAAAATAACAAATAACAGGTGACAGGCACTTTGTACAAGACGGCACAAAATGTGCCGTTTTGTACAAAGTGCCTGTCACCGTTTAGATTCAGAATTCCTTTTTATTCATGATACGTATCGTAATTAATATTGACAGCCCGATTATCACTATGCCTGCTCCGGCGCCACAGGCGATCAGGACCGGTGTTGAAATGCTTTTTATGGTAGCGATAGCGGGAGTAAGATCGATATTGAGCGCTGCTGCGATCTTGCCGCCAAGGATGCCGATAGCGAAGCATACACCGAAAATAACGAACATCGCTATACGTGATTTTTCGATCCCGAAATGTATCTCTATGGGGATCATGATGGAAAGTATCAATGCGAAAATGCCCAGGTATAAAACCGCTGCGGAAACGGTATCGTTCAGCTGAATATCTTGTTTTTGTACTATACCGGTGACAAACTGCAGGATCATACCGATCACCCATGCAACAATAAGAGTGAGGTAACCGAATAGATGCTTTTCAACTGCATAATCCCTGCGGCTTACCGGCATTGTCATTATGAAAGAAAGGCCGTTGTCCGCTTCATCAAGGGAAATGGTAGAGAGGGCAAGCAGCAAACCTATCATGGTCAGGTATGATATTATGAACGGGCCGTCCATCGCAAATGAGATGAATACCGCACAGCACATAAGTATCAGATAATATTTCTTTTTCTGTAATATAAGTCTTATATCTTTTTCCATTAATCCCTTCATTATTTCTGCTCCTCCTTTAAAGCCTTTGAACTGCCGCCAAGCATCAGCATTATCACACTGTCCAGATTGCTGTTTTCGATGGCGGTGGTAGGATAGTTCTCCATATAGAACTGCTTCTCATTTGTGAGGCAGTCGTAACCGTAAGGCTGTTTCTTTGTACTTACGATATAACTCTTATCCATCTTCGAATAATCTTCATCACTCAGTTTTATTATTCCGTACTTGCCCATCAGTATGTCGGTATCTTCGTGAAGTATCAGCCTGCCCTCGCCTATCATGTAGATCTCGTCGCACAGGCCTTCAAGATCGGTGGAGATATGTGAGCTGATCAGCATGCTGCGCTCTTCATCTTCTGCCATGTAGTTACGGAGCATATCAAGTATGTCATTTCTGGCCATGACATCGAGACCTGCTGTGGGTTCGTCAAGGATCAGTAGCTTGGCATCGTGGCAGAGAGCGGTCAGGACTCTCAGCTTAGCCTTCATACCGGTGGAGAAATCCCCGATGGGTTTGTCAAAGGGCAGTCCCTGTTCCTTGCACTGTGCGCGGAAAGTATCTTCATTAAATTCCGGATACATCTTCTTCAGGATGGCCGTTACGTCGTTAACATTAAGCATACGGTTGAAGCCCGATTCCGCAAGGCAGGCGCCTATGGATGATCTGTCCTTAGAGGAAAACTCCAGAGGATTCTTTCCCAGCACCTCTATCTGCCCTGATGTGGGTCTTATAAGCCCCAGGATGGCTTTAATGGTGGTACTCTTGCCCGCACCGTTCTTTCCGATGAGACCTGCTACAGTACCGGGCTGTATCTCCATGGAAATGTTTAAATCGAAATCTTTATATACTTTGGTTAATTCCTTTAATCTGATCATATTTCATCTTCCTCCAGGATCATCTCAAGGATCTCGCGGATGTCGTCATTACTGAGTCCCGCAAGCCTTGCTTTGGATACTGCAAGAGAAAGCTCGTCTTCAGCAGCCTTTTTTCTGGCTTCGGAGGCAGCATCGGTATCTGTAGCGGCCACGTAAGTGCCTTTACCGTGGACTGTTATCACCAGTCCGTCTTCCTCCAGCTTGTCGTATGCTTTCTTTACTGTCAGGGCGCTGATCTTAAGTTCGTTTGCTAAATTACGGACTGAAGGGAGGCCTTCACCTTCTTTAAGCTCGCCCAGCATTATCTTTTGCCGTATCTGGTCCACGACCTGTTCGTATACAGGTATCATGGAACTGTTATTGATTATCAAATGCATGCATGTATCCCTCCTTGGATATAAACAGTGTATAACAGTGTTAAACAGTTGTCAACTGTTTACATGACAAAATTTTTTAAAGCCTTCCGGAATCTGATGCGGAATACGCTGAAGGCGTTATATTATAATAGTTTTTGAAAGCATGAGCGAAATGCTCGGGTGATGAATAACCGAGTTCTTCGGCTACGGAGGCTACGCTTTTGCTGCCGTCCTGCAGTAAGATACAGGCGGCTGACATGCGGGCCTCTTTTTTCTTTTGCTGGAAAGTCTTGTTGTAATGCTTTTTCAGCAGCCGTTCTGTCTGGCGTTTACTGAGGTTAAGCAGGGAGGAGAGCCCTTCCAGCGTAAGATCGCGGTAATTATATAAAAACGCTTCCTCGATGGTAAGGTAAGTCCGGTCCTCGGGAATGCGCTCGCCGGCAGACTGTTCCTTATCGTCTTCATTCTGGCCGCTTTTTCTGTACTGGCGTGATATCTGGACTATCAGCTGCTGAAGTATGGCCGACAGCATAAGACGGTCGTTTTCCGAAGGCTGCTCAAGCTCGTTGATGAGTTTTTTCATCAGTTCATAGACTTCGATATCCGCCTGGCCTATAAAAAACGGCTTTCCCAAAAACAGGCGGAGCGCCTCACATGCGCTGCCGCGGCGGGGCAGGCTCACCTTCAGATATACGCCGTATTCGCGCATGGGTTCATCGGGATCGGAGATCTGTTCGTGAAATACCTGTGGGCCTGTCATGAAGAAGGTCCCGGGCGTAACATCGTAACGCTCATCATCCGCGATAAGGGTGCCGTAGCCGTAGGAAATATAGTGAAGCTCATAACTGTTGCGGCTGTGGCTGTGTCTGGGGATAGGCTGCAGCATCAGTTCGTTGCTGATACTCAGTACTGTAAAAGACACATCTTCCATTGTAAAAGTCAGATCAAGATTGCGGTATTTCATGACGTAAACCCCTGTAAATTTAACGGTCTTCTCAGTTTATGTTAATGTCAGGATAAGCTTTTTGTCAAGGAGGAATCTGCGAAAAGGCGACATATTATTGTAAAAGACGTCATACGCTAATCTTCGATATTTTCCGTATTAAGGATACAATGAAGAAAAAGCTGACAACACGTAAAAAAGGAGTTGTTAAAGATATGACGGTAAAAGGAACTTATTTTCAGAATGATCCCGACAGGCCGCTGGTATACGGGGATGTGGAGATAGAAAATGTCCGCAGACAGAGACTGCGGGGGGAGGAGCCTAAGGACGCTGTTTTATGCGAGCCTGTAATGGTGGGCTTTTGCGGGACCGATAACGAGCTGATGAATATGGGAAGTAAGGGTTTGCTTGGACCCAAATTCCCGGAAGGCAAAAACCGCCTGATAAACGGACATGAAGGCATCGTATGGGTACCTTCGGAAAACCGCTTTGCCATAGTGCTCATCCGCGGCGGGGACAGCTGGGATCCCACGCGTTATACGGAGGATGAAAGCTATTTTGAGTATGGCTGTGATAAGGCAGACGGATTGTTCTGCGATAAGCAGTACTTTCATCCGGACATGCTGCTTAAGATACCTGAGGGTTATGTGAAGGACGGTAAGCTGGATCTTAAGTTTGCAAAGAAGATGGTATTTCCTGATCCTTTTGCCTGTATGCTGTTCCAGCTGGAGCGTATGGAGGATCTGGGAAGTGCACACAACTTCAGACGCACGATGCGCAAATGCAAATGTGATGAGCATACTGCCAGAAAGATAGCAAAGGAAGAGCTCTTTGAACGAACGGTGATCTTCGGACTGGGGACCACGGGCATGTTCATCGGAGACCTTATACAGCGCAGCCACAAAGATGCAAAGATACTCTTTGTGGCCAGAAGCAGCGCCGATTCACCCAAAGTTAAATATGCTCTTAAACAGACAGCTGCGGAATATCTGCAGAATACTTATGAGAGTGAAGAGGAACTGGGAAAAGCCATTATTGATAAAATGGGCGGACGTGCAACCCTCTTTATAGGCGTCAGCGGCAGCAATGTGGAACACCGCATCGCCTTTGAGCATAAGGTGCTGGGCTGCAACGGCATATACAACAGTTTTTCCCTGGGACCTCAGATCACTTTCGACACAATGCCTTTCGGATTCGAAAACCATCTGATCATGGGATCCATAAATTTCCGTCAGGATCATATGGAGAAAGCGATAGAGATGCTGGCGGAAAGCAGTTACGATGAGATAGTAGAGCTGATCGATAAGGACGAATTCATAAGCGATCCCATAGGGGCTTATAAGAATAAGATATACAGCAAGAGTGCGCCGATGAAGACGGCAGTGGTATGGAATAAGAAGTACGTAGATTTGGAGGGTGAGAAATGAAGACAGTATTGATCAACGAACCTTATCAGATAGCGGTAACGGATACGGAAAAACCGGTACCGAAGGAGGGCGAGGCACTGCTTAAAGTACTCTACGGAGGTATCTGCGGAGCCGATGTGGCAAGCTATACCGGAAACCAGCCTTTTACTACGTATCCGCGTATACCGGGTCACGAATTCAGCGCACAGATAATATCGATCCCGGAAAATGATAAGGGACTTAAGCCCGGGGATATCATTACCGCCAATCCTTATTTTAACTGCGGAGGCTGTTATTCATGTAAGCGCGGGTTCGTTAACTGCTGTACGGATAACCAGACCATGGGCGTACAGAGGGACGGTGCTTTCCGTGAATATATAAGCATGCCGGTAGAGAGGATATACGAAGGCAAAGGTCTTTCAGCAAAGGAACTGGCTCTGGTGGAGCCTTTTACCATCAGTTACCATGCCCTTCACCGTGCACCGGTAAAGGAAGGGGATAATGTCCTGGTGGTAGGTGCAGGTCCTATCGGTTTGTTTGCACTTATCGCAGCAAAAGCGCAGGGTGCTAAGGTATATGTAGCGGATATCTTACAGGGCAGGCTTGAGAAGGCGCTGCATTTTGGTGCGGACGGAGTGATCAATTCAAAGGATCAGGATATCATTGAGGAGACTAAGAAGATCACGGGAGGAAACGGCTTTGATGTATGTGTGGAAGCCTGCGGACAGTCCGTTACCTTCCTCAGCTGCATTGACTGTGCGGCGTTTGCAGCAAATATCATACTTATAGGTAACGGCAAGAAGGAGACGACTTTCCTGCATTCGTTACTGATAAAGAAGGAGCTGAACGTATTCGGCAGCAGGAATTCCTATCCCACGGATTTTGCGGCGGTTATAGATCTGATAGCCTCAGGCAGGGTAAACGTGCTGGATATGGTGAGCGATGTTTATCCCATCGCACGTGCTGATGAAGCATTCAAGGCTCTGGCAGCAAATGACGGAAGCCTGGCAAAGGTACTGATAGAGATAGGAACACCGGAAGAGATATAAGAAGGAGACAGGGGTATGGAGTATAAAGAGCGTATAATACAGTTCGGAGAGGGCGGGTTCCTCAGGAGTTTTGTAGATGTTTTTATTCATAAAATGAATGAGCAGGGGCTTTACGACGGTAAAGCAGTTGTAGTCCAGCCTATCCCTAAGGGACTTATATCGGTGATCAACGAACAGCAGGGAGTGTATCATCAGTTTCTGCGTGGCATTGACAACGGCAATGTTGTAGATGAGTGCATAGAGGTTAAGTCGATATCCCGCGGTGTGGATCCTTATACGGATTATGCCGGATACCTTGATCTGGCATATAACCCCGATATGCACATCATCATATCCAATACCACAGAGGCAGGTATCGAATATTTAGGGACGGAGAGTCTTAATGATACGCCGCCCAAGTCCTTCCCGGCCAAGCTTACGGCGCTGTTGTGGGAGCGTTACCAGACAGGATTACCGGGCTTTGTGATACTATCCTGTGAGCTGATAGATAATAACGGCAAGGAGCTTCTTTCCTGTGTTCTTAAGTATGCGGAGCTCTGGAATCTGCCTGATGCTTTTAAAGAGTGGATCAGGACGGAAAATCATTTCTGCAATACCCTTGTGGACCGTATCTGCACGGGCTACCCGAAGGATGACGCGGAGAGCTTCACAAAGCGTCTGGGTGCGGAAGATAAGCTTATGAACACTGCGGAGATATTCCATCTCTGGGTTATCGAAGGCCATTTTGAAGATATTTTCCCTCTGCAGAAAGCAGGTATCAATGTTATCTGGACCGATGATGTCAAGCCTTATAAGAAGCGTAAGGTCCGCATTTTAAACGGCGGTCATACCTCGATGGTGCTGGCAGCAAGACTTTACGGCCTTTCCACGGTAAAGGAATGCCTGGATGATCCGATCGTCAGCCGTTTCCTTAAAAAGGCCGTATTTGAGGAGATCATACCTACCCTGGGTCATGAAGAAGAAGATATCCCCTTCGGAAATGCGGTTTTGGAGCGCTTTGCCAATCCCTTTGTTAAGCACAGGCTCCTGAGCATCGCGCTTAATTCGGTCAGCAAGTTCAAGGCACGCGTGCTCCCGACAATTCTTGAGTATAATGAACAGCATCATGAGCTTCCGCCCTGCCTTACATTTTCGCTTGCCGCACTGATCGCTTTCTACCGTACCGATGAGACAGACGACGGTGAGGATATCATGGCTTTCATGAAGACGGCATCCGTAGAAGACATCCTGGCTAAGCAGGAATACTGGGGATCGGACATTTCCTTTATGACAGATAAAGTGAAGTACTATTACGATATTATTGAGAATAAGGGCATGGCTGCCGCTTACGAAGAGGTACTGGGATGAGTTTATTGCAGATCCATCAGGCAGATAATGTGGCGGTAGATACCGATACAGGGCATAAGAAGGCGATATGTGATATACCCGCAGGATCCGATGTGATAAAATACGGCTTTCCCATCGGATATGCCACAGCGGATATCGCTGCAGGGGAGCATGTTCATACCCATAATATGGCGACGAAGCTTAAGGATAAGCTGGAGTATAAATATACACCCATTGAAAAAGCCGGGGAAATGAAGCCTGAAAATGAATACGTACGCTCTATTATGGCATATGTCCGTAAGAACGGTGAAATAGGCGTAAGGAATGACATCTGGATCATAAACACCGTAGGCTGCGTCAATAAGCTTGCGGAAAAACTGGCCGGTATTACCGGGGCTCTGGCTTTTCCCCATCCCTACGGCTGTTCACAGCTGGGTGGCGATCATGCCACAACGCAGAAGATACTTAAGGGACTGGTGAAACATCCGAATGCCGGAGGAGTTCTGGTCCTGGGGCTTGGATGTGAGAATAACAATATTGAGGAGTTTAAGAAAGTGCTGGGGCCGGTGGATGAGGAGCGCGTCAGGTTTTTAAACGCCCAGTCCTGTGAGGATGAGATCAAAGAGGGAGTCAGCCTGATCCGGGAGCTGCAGGAGATCGCTGCCGGGGATCAGAGGGTCCCGGTCCCGGTATCAAAGCTTAAAGTCGGCTTAAAATGCGGCGGATCCGACGGATTTTCAGGGATAACCGCCAATCCCCTGATAGGACAGTTTTCCGACTGGCTGTGCGCAAACGGCGGAAGCACCGTACTTACGGAAGTTCCTGAGATGTTCGGGGCGGAGCATCTGCTCATGAACCGCTGCGCGGACCGTGAAGTGTTTGATAAAACGGTTGCGCTGATCAATGATTTTAAGGATTATTTCACCAGACACGACCAGGTGATATATGAAAATCCTTCCCCCGGTAACAAAGAAGGCGGGATCACCACCCTTGAAGAGAAGTCTCTGGGCTGTACCCAGAAGGGCGGGACTTCAGAGGTGACGGATGTGCTGGATTACGGGGATATAGTGGTAAAGAGCGGGCTTAATCTCTTAAACGGTCCCGGAAATGATATGGTTGCCGTAACTAACCTGACTGCTGCAGGCTGTCACATGATACTGTTTTCAACGGGACGCGGCACTCCCCTGGGAGCGCCGGTCCCGACAATAAAAGTGGGGACCAACTGCGGTATCAGCTACAGAAAGAAAAACTGGATAGATTTTGACGCCGGTCCCATGATCGACGGAATAGTACTTAAAGAGAATTTTATCGACTATTGTATACAGGTTGCGGAAGGAACCCTGACAAAGAACGAAGAGAACGGATACCGCGAGATAGCCATATTCAAAGACGGGGTGACATTATGAGAGAGAGGATCATCATCGATGCCCATGTACATCTGTGGGAAAAGCAGAACGGCTGTATAGACGGCCTTCCCGTATATGGCCTGGGAGGAGGGGTTTCAACTTTCCTGGGCAGACCGCACCAGATGATGCCGCCTTATATGGACGATAATGTTAACAATGCGGAGCGTCTTCTGGCCAATATGGATTATGCACAGGTAAATGCATGCGTTGTGACCCAGGAATACATGGACGGAAACCAGGATGAGTATCTGTTAAAGGTAAGACACAAATATCCGGAGCGTTTCAGGGTATGCTCTCTTTATGAAGAAAGGGAGGATTACAGGCTGGAGGGCTTTGACGGGATCAAGATATGTGCCGGAAGGCTTAAATGTCAGGATCTTAAGAAGCTACTCCCGGTATTCAGAAAGGCTGAAGAGGCCGGGGTTTTTATAGGTCTTGACCTGGCAGACGGAGACCTTCAGACTGAGGATATGCAGTATCTGATCGATGCCTGTCCGGAGCTTAAGATAACGATCGGACATTTTGGAATGGTGACTACTAAAGGCTGGCAGAAACAGATCGCTCTGGCGAAGAATCCCAATGTATATATAGAAAGCGGAGGCCTGACATGGCTGTTTCATAAGGAGTTTTATCCTTATCCGTCGGCTATAGACGCCATTCTGGAAGCAAGGGATATCTGCGGGATGGAAAAACTGATGTGGGGCAGCGATTATCCCCGTACCATGACTGATATCACCTACACTTCGGCGGTACGCTTTATCGCCGATACGCCTAAGATGACGGAAGCCGAAAAGGATGCCTTCCTTGGCGGAAACGCCGTAAAGTTCTACGGTCTTGAAGGCCTTAAGCCGCTCCCCGAACGGGAAAATATGCTGTGAATTCATGTCATCCTGAGCGCAGCGAAGGATCTTATGTTAAATCTAAGGAGGAACAATAATGTTAAAAGGAATCTCACCTATGCTTTCACCTGACCTGTTAAAGGTTTTATGTGAGATGGGACATGGCGATACGATAGTTATAGCAGACGGTAATTTTCCGGCAGAAACTATGGGTAAGGACGCCATAGTACTGCGTATGGACGGCCACGGAGTGCCGGAGATCTTAAAGGCTGTCCTGGAAGTGTTTCCGCTGGACCAGTATGTGGATAAGCCGGTCAGCCTTATGGAACGGGTGCCCGGAGACAATGCGGATATCTCCATATGGAAGATATATGAGAAGATGATAGCGAAGGAAGAACCCCGCGGGACGGATGTGATACAGACTCTCGAGCGCTTCGCTTTTTATGAAGAAGCAAAGAAGGCATATGCCGTTATAGCGACCTCGGAAACCAGTCAATATGCCAACGTTATACTGCAGAAAGGCTGTGTTTTGTAAGCATTTTGACGAATTATCAACGCAGGATAACAGAGAGTAAACAAATACTTAAAAAAACCGTTTCTACTGACTAAATTCATGTTTTTCCCCGAAAAAGCTTTGATAAGTATGAATAAACTATGAACTAATTGTTAAAAAGATTAATGTAAGCGCTTGCAGATTGTCAACAATTAACAAAAATATGTCATGAAATACAAAAATCCTTGCATAACATTTTGGGCTGTGCTACACTGCAGAAAGTGAACGGCATAGGGCCGTTTCCAAAACCAAATTTTATGGGAGGTAAATTGCAATGAAAAAGAGATTATTGGCATTAAGCATGGCAATGATCATGGCAGCAGGCACACTGGCAGGCTGCAACGGCGGTAACACAGGCGCAAGCACCACTACTACTACTGATACTGATGGTGGCAGCGGTTCAACTACTACTGAGGCTGAGCCTACCAAGGCTCCCGAGCTTGACACTACTGTTGAGGCAGAGGATATCTCAAGTGAAGTTGAAGGAAGCGTTCTGAACATCTACTGCTGGAATGAGGAGTTCAAGAGCCGTCTTACAGATCATTATCCCGGATACACCGAGGTAGATGCTACCCACGGTAAGATCGGTGATATCGATGTTGTATGGAACATCACTCCTTCAGATGACAATGCATATCAGAACAATCTGGATGAGACCCTGCTTAAGCAGGACAGCGCAGCAGCTGATGACAAGATCGACCTGTTCCTGGTTGAGGCTGACTACGCACTTAAGTATGTAGATACCGATTACACTCTGCCTGTTACCGATCTGGGTATTTCACTTTCCGAGCTGAGCAATCAGTACAAGTACACCCAGGACGTTATGACCAGCAGCGATGGAAAGCTTAAGGGCCTTTCATGGCAGGGCTGCCCCGGTGTTCTTATCTACAACCGTGAGGCTGCTAAGGCCGTTATTGGTTCTGACGAGCCCGCTGATGTACAGGCAGCTGTTAAGGATTGGGATACCTACAAGGCTACCGCAGCTGATATGAAGGCAGCTGGTTACTACATGACCGCTACCGTTAACGATACCTATCGTACATTCTCCAACAACGTGAGCGTGCCTTGGGTAAGCGCTGACAAGAAGGTTCAGATCGACGACAACATCAAGAGATGGGTTGACGATTCCAAGGAAATGTATGATGCAGGACAGATCAAGTCTACTGAGAACCTCTGGGGCGATGCTTGGTCATCAGGCTTCTATCCCGATGGTAAGGTATTCTGCTACTTTGGACCCGCTTGGCTGATCAACTTCTGTATGGCAGCTGATACCGACGGATCTATCGCTAACCAGGGTGGCTGGGGCGCAACCGAAGGACCTCAGGGCTTCTTCTGGGGCGGTACCTGGATCTGCGCAGCTAACGGCACCGACAACAAGGCTACCGTTGCTGATATCATGAGAAAGCTTACCGTTGATAAGGACATCATGATCGATATCGTTAAGCAGGATGATGACTTCGTAAACAACCAGCCCGCTATGGAAGAGCTTGCAGCAAGCGATTACACCAGCGCAGTATTCGGCGGCCAGAATCCTCTGGGTATGTTCGCAGCAGGTGCTAAGAACATCGCTCTTGACAAGATAAGCGCATATGATCAGGGTTGCAACGAAGAGTTCCAGAACGCTATGAAGGATTACTTCGATGGCAATGCAGATTATGACACTGCACTCAACAAGTTCTATGATGCGATCACCACAAAGTATCCCGCACTTAGCAAATAAGTAACGGATCTTGCGGAAAGATAAGCAGACTGAATAAGTATGAGGACGTGCCTGTCCGAAAGGGCAGGCACGTTTTTAGTCGGAAAAAAGGATTTTAAGAAAAAAGAAGGTAATCCGGAGGGAAAAATAGCATGAACAAAAAGAAATCCGTTGTTTCTTATAATAAATGGGGTTATATCTTTCTTATACCTTTTGCTGTAGTATTTGTTGTATTTCAGTTGATCCCCCTGATCAATACGATCAAGAACAGTTTCTTTGAGCATTATCGTGACGGACTTACGATAATAGGCCCCAATTGGGTAGGTTTTAAGAATTATATTAAACTGTTTTCGGAAGGAAACATATTAAAGTACTTTAAAAACACCATGATCATGTGGATCATGGGCTTTATACCGCAGATTATAATCTCTCTTCTGTTCGCAGCATGGTTTTCGGATCCCAGCCTGCGACTTAAATGCCAGAGATTTTTCAAGACAGTTATATATCTGCCGAACCTGATAATGGCATCGGCATTCTCCATGTTATTCTTCACATTGTTCTCTACTGTAGGCCCTGTGAATGATATACTGATGAAGGTCGGAATCCTCAAAGAGGCATACGACTTCATGGCTCACACCGGAAGCGTACGTGCTCTGGTAGCTTTAATGAACTGCCTGATGTGGTTCGGTAATACTACCATACTGCTGCTGGCAGGTATGATGGGTATCGATACAGCCCTCTTTGAGGCTGCAGAAGTAGACGGAGCTACAGCTAACCAGGTATTCTGGAAGATAACGCTTCCTATACTTAAACCCATATTGATCTACGTTATGGTAACATCATTGATAGGTGGTCTGCAGATGTTCGATGTTCCCCAGATCCTTACCGATGGTAAAGGTTCGCCGAACAACAGCGCAACTACACTTATCATGTGTCTGAACAATCATCTGTACAGTAAGAACTATGGTATGGGTGGTGCATTATCCGTGATCCTCTTCTTTATCACCGGCGTGCTGAGCATAATCGTGTTCAAGTTCAGCGGTAATGAAGATAAATACGGCAAGGCATAAAGGAGGGTGATGAAATGGCTGACAATAAGATCAAGATAGATATGGTTGAAGGAAAAGTAAAAGGCAGTGTAAAGAGCAGACGTGCAGTAGCATATGTTGTTCTCAGCATCACCTGCTTCTTCTGCCTGATATGGTTCTACATCCTGATAATAAATGCTACCAGATCAAAGGGTGAGCTGACCAAAGGTTTTACGCCTTTCCCCAGTACACACCTGATCGAAAACCTGCATAACGCGCTGACCGGTACACAGCCCATACTTAACGGTATGTTAAACAGTGTCATCGTTTCTGTATGTACCGCTGCACTGTGTGTATACTTCTCCTGCATGACTGCATATGCCATCCATGCATATGATTTCAAGCTTAAGAAGGCAATATTCACTGTGATACTGGCAATCATGATGATCCCCACACAGGTTACCGCTCTTGGTTTCCTGCAGCTGATCGATAAGATGAACCTGATGGATAACTTTATACCTCTGATCGTGCCTTCGATAGCCGCGCCGATCGTATTCTTCTATATGAAGCAGTACATGGAGAGTACACTTCCTCTGGAACTGCTGGAAGCAGCACGTATCGACGGTGCCGGTGAGATAAGGATATTCAACACCATAGTGTTACCTCTGATGGTACCTGCTATGGCAGTACAGGCGATCTTCTCCTTCGTATCAAGCTGGAATAATTACTTTACTCCCGCTCTGGTACTTTCCACAGATAAGAAGAAGACACTGCCTATCCTGATCGCCCAGCTGCGTGGTGCAGACTTTCTTAAGTTTGATATGGGTGTTGTTTATGCGACCATCGCATTCTCGATCTTCCCTGTTGTGGTTGTTTACCTGGTACTGTCGAAGTTCATAGTTGGCGGTCTGGCAGCAGGTTCCGTGAAGGGTTGATTTAAAAGGTTTCAAACAGTATAATGTATTAAGGAGAGGCAGGGTTTTCTCTGCCTCTCTTTTTTTAAAAGTAAGTAAAATATAAAAGGAATTATAAATATGCGTGGTTTGTTTTCCGGTGACAGCGCGATAGGAAAAGCTCTTACCAAGATTGGGGAGCTGGTTATCTTAAGCATACTCTGGTTTTTTACTTCTCTTCCCGTGATAACAATAGGCGCTTCAACCACCGCACTTTATTATGCGACCGCAAAGAGCCTTCGCATGGACAGGGGATACTTTTTTAAAGAATATTTTAAGGCGTGGAAAGATAATTTTTTAAAGGCTACATTTCTGGAATTATTTTTTGTAGTATGCCTGTTGGGACTCTGGACGGTTCTCCAGATGATGGGAATACAGCTTAATGATATTTCCGTTGAGGCCATTAAGAACGCCAGTGTGGATAATAAGGGAGTGGCTCTGGGAATGTATTTTGTATCAGCCGGATTTATTATCCTTCTGGGAGGGCTGTTCTGCTATGTATTTCCGTTGTTGTCACGTTTTGACCAGAACGGGATAAAGATCCTGCTCCTGTCTTTCGTGATGATGATCCGTTTCTTCTATTACAGTATAGCAGTATTGGTTATACTTGTAGCTATGGTGTATCTGGTTATACGACTGCCGCTTGCTATAATGTTTGCACCCGGACTATGGGCGCTGCTTTCTTCTTTCCTTCTGGAGAAGGCCTTCAAAAAATACACTCCGGAGCCTGATCCGGATTCAGATGTAGATGCCTGGTGGATGAGACTGTAGGTTGAACAAAAACAATATAAAGGGGGTAACAGTTATGAAGAATTCCGTACCGTTCGTAAAAAGGATCAACTTTATCACCGGAATATGTTTTGCGGTCCTGACGCTGGTATATCTGGTTACCAGTATATACAGCATCATTGGGAGTCGTAGCACACAGGAAGAAAACAAACGCATCTCGGAATCACTGGTTTCTTATTCCGATAAACAGGCGGCTATCGAGGTGGCGACCACCGAGATGCAGCGCCATCTTGTAACTGCGATACTTGCGGCAGATGATGCGGCAAGGCAGGATTCACTTGCTCAGTATAATACCATTAAGGAAAACATAGGCTCTCTTATTGCTGAACTGCGTACTGCTATGGGCGATAAAGGCGGTGATACACTGGAAACACTCCAGCTTAATCTGGATGAATATACCGCAATCTGTGATAAGTGCATAACCGCATCGGAAATAAACCGCCAGCTGGCATTCAATATGTCTGTGGAAGAACTTGGTGTTCCGAAGGCGGCGCTGGATAAATCCTATGATGATCTGACAAAGCTTATTTCCGATCTTCAGAAGGATGGAATGGACCGTGCCGAAACCATGATGAGAAGCAGCAGGATAATTTCCTGCGCCGGAATGCTTGTGTTTATGGTGATCGTGGCGGTAACGACAGTGATCATCATCTCACAGGTGACTCTGCCGCTGCGTAAGACTGCAGGCCAGCTCGGGGAGATGATAGAAGAGATACATGCGGAGAAAGGTGATCTGAGCCGCAGGATAAGTGTTCGTTCTAAAAATGAGATAGGGAGCGTGGTCAACGGCATAAACGAGTATGTGGAGACTCTCCAGATGATCATGCAGAAGCTTAAGAATAATGCTGAAAGCTTAAGTGAGACTTCGGCGGCTATTACTTTACAGATGAAAGAAGCTAACGGCAGCGTGGAGCGTTCCGATTCGGCAATGAACCAGGTGGCATCCACAATGTTGAGCGTATCACGTTCGACAGAAGATATAGCAGGCTGTCTTGGTGAAGTGCGGTCATCTGTTAAGGAAATAAGCGAAAAGACAGGTGACGGCAGCAGCTTTGCGGGTAAGGTTATGAAAGAAGCCAAGCAGATACAGACCGAGGCTGCTGCGAAGAAGAATAATACAGGACATCGTATAGAGGAGTTAAATGAAGTACTCCGCAGATCGGTGGAGAATTCTGAACAGGTTAAGAGGATCGGGGAACTGACGGATAATATTCTGGATATTGCATCCCAGACAAACCTGCTTTCATTAAACGCCAGCATAGAAGCCGCCAGGGCAGGTGAAGCCGGCAGAGGTTTCGCAGTGGTGGCAGGAGAGATAAGCCATCTGGCTGAGGACAGTTCCCGTACAGCTGCTGATATACAGAGTATCAGTCATAATGTGACTGCAGCAGTAAAGGAGCTTTCGGATAACGCGACTGCCATGATAAGCTTTATAAATGAAGTGGTACTGGCAGATTATGACGCTTTTGTGGAAACGGGAGATAAATACGAGCAGAGTGCGGGGCATTTTAATGATATACTGCAGGGATTTCTCCGTAATGTGAAGGAACTGAATACGGCCATGGATGCGATGTCGCATGCTGTTGACGGTATAACCGGTGAGGTAGGAAGTTCTTCAAAAGCTATAGATGCCGCTGAAAGCAGTATGGGAGAAATCAGCAACAATATCGCCGGTGTGAATGCACTGGCAGATACGAATCTGAGTATAAGCGAAGGCCTGAACAGAGAGGTCGGCCGCTTTGCAAAGTTATAGATCCAGATAAGTTTTCAAAAGTTTATATCATAACCATAAATATCCCTCCCCTGTGCGTATAAAGATTATCAGAACAAATACGATCTCAGGGGAGGGATTGATTATGAAGAAAAGATATTTGATAGCACCTATACTTACAGGTATCATGCTCCTTACGGCATGCGGCAGCAGATACAGCAGTGACACCATGATGAAGAGCGAGGCAGCAAACGGACAGGCTGATTACTACTATGCTATGGAAACGCCCGCGACCGCAGTGGAAACAGCTGATTATGAAATGTACGATGAAGCGGGCTTCTCTGAATTCTCCGGTAAACCGGAAGTGGGTGAGAGCGCGCAGACCGCAACAACCCGCAAGCTGATCCGTAACGTCTGTATGGATGTTGAGACAAAGGAATTCGATGACATGATCGATTTCCTGCAGAATAACGTAAAGGCTGCAGGCGGTTATATAGAGAGCAGCTATAATTATAACGGCAGCAGCTATGACAGAAGCGGATCCAACAGAAGCGCCAGCATCGTCATTCGTATACCTGCCGATAAACTGGACCAGTTCCTGGCTGATATAAAAGGAAGGGCAAATGTGATCAGCCGTAACGAGAACGTACAGGATGTTACACTTACCTATGTGGATATGGAAAGCCACAAAAATGCTCTGCGTACAGAGGAAGAAAGCCTGATCAACATGCTGGCCAAGGCAGAGAGTGTAGAGGATCTGATCACCATAGAGAGCAGACTGGCAGATGTACGTTACCAGATCGAGAGCATGGAAAGCCAGCTCCGTACTTATGATAACCTGGTAGATTATGCGACTCTTTCCGTAAATGTCAGTGAAGTTGAGGAACTCACACCTGTAGCGGAGCAGACTGCATGGGAAAAGATGAGCAGCGGCTTTGTTGCAAGCTTTCATAATATAGGCCGCGGACTGGCGAATTTCGGAATAGGCGTTGTAATGAACCTGCCTTACATCCTGGTATGGGCAGCAGTCCTGATAGCAGTATTCTTCATCGGCAAGGCTGTTATTAAAAAGATCGTCAGGAAGATCAAAGCCATAATGGAGAAAAAGAACGTATCCGTGAAGACTGCAGAAGAGGCTCCTGCAAAGGCCTGATAATAAAGAAAAACTTGAAAAAGGCCGTACCTTATGTTAGGATAATATTTGTGGGTATATGTGTACCCCGGCGTTTGGGGGACAGACGGAGAATAATAAAAAGGGAAGGTACAGGCCATGATAGACATTAACCAGATCATGTTAGATATGATCAGAAAGAGCAATTCGGTTGCTACGTCAAGTGTTAATGAGATAGAAGAGATAGTGGATACCGGTCTTGAGAAGACCGAGGATAATATCCAGCAGATAGCGTTTGAATACCTGGACAACAAAGGATATGCACGTTCTGTCCAAAACATGGACAAGGCGAAGCAGCACATAACGGATGTCAGCCAGTATTCTGATACCGTGTGTTTCCGCAAGACCCGCCGTATCGTAGAGGACCTGCTTTCGGAAGCAGAAGGCGAGGACATCGAAAAGCTTATGAACGTATGCCTTCTTGATAATCTGATGAAGGTCAGCGATAAGCTGGATAGTATGTCAGGCGGACGTTATGAGTATGCGGTAGAGGCAATAGACGAGATCCTTCTTGATAATGAGAAGACCGGCGGCAGCCTCTTAGAGTTCGTATCACTTCAGACCCTGCTCAACAGATATGCAGCACAGGGCTTCCGCGTTAAAGCAGTTACCACCAGAGAGATAGGCAGCGGCGGAAAGCTTATGATGGCAGGCTTTAATTCTGTTAAGAAGCAGACAGTTGTCATTTTTGAGCGTCGCGTGGAAGGTTAAATTATTTTAAGTATCTGATCAGGGGGACGGCATTAACCGTCCCCTTTTATATGCCTTTATGGGAGGGAAACATGAGAGAAATACAAACTTCAGACATAATAAATGCGGTCAGGGATATGTGTATCGAAGCCAATTACGGTTTGTCGGATGATATGCGCGGAGCACTTGATAAAGCAGCAGCTACAGACAGTTCCGAGTTGGGCCGCAGCATCTTATGCCAGCTTAAGAAGAACCTGCAGATAGCAGGGGATGATCAGATACCCATCTGTCAGGATACCGGTATGGCTGTGGTGTTTGTCGAGCTTGGACAGGATGTGCATATAAACGGCGGCAGTCTGGAAGAGGCTATAAATGAAGGTGTACGCCGCGGTTATGTAGAAGGGTATCTGCGTAAGTCGGTCGTCGGCGATCCCATAGAGAGAGTAAATACTAAGGATAATACCCCTGCAGTCATCCATTATTTTGTGGTGGAAGGGGATAAGCTTAAGATAACCATCGCACCTAAGGGCTTCGGAAGCGAGAATATGAGCAGGGTGTTCATGTTAAAGCCTGCGGACGGTGTTGAGGGTATAAAGAATGCTGTACTTACGGCTGTTAAGGATGCCGGCCCCAATGCCTGCCCTCCCATGGTAGTAGGCGTGGGTATAGGCGGTACTTTTGAGAAGTGTGCGCTGCTCGCAAAAAAAGCACTTACCCGTAATATCGAAGTGCGTTCGGATAAACCCCATGTACGTGAACTGGAAGAGGATATACTGCGGCAGATCAATGAGAGTAATATAGGTCCCGGCGGACTGGGCGGAAGCACTACCGCCTTTGCGGTGAATATCGAGACTTATGCGACACATATCGCAGGTTTGCCGGTGGGAGTAAATATCTGCTGCCATGTGAACAGGCATGCAGTGAGAGAACTGTGATGTGAGGACACAGGGACGGTCCTTTTGTCCTGATGTATTTATGAGCGTAGAGCAGCCAGGCATGAATCACAGACCGCGTATGGAGGAGCTTAGAGGCTCTTGAAGCTGCTATATAAACCAGAAATGCGAAGCCCGGATGGCTGAGCAAGGGAGATATGAGGAATGGATTCCGAATATCGACCGGTTTCGGGCGGTATAGAATACCTTGGGCAGCTTCATAGAGCCTCTTAGCGACGGAATCGAGCGTGTCTGTGATCATGTCTGATGCGATACGCTATAAAGAAAAATATGAGGACAAAAGGACCGTTCCGTGTCCTCACCCTTATCTTATGCGCTTAACTTTGCGTAAGATTCCAGCATCATATTTCGGATGCGGTCGGGAAGCTCCTTGCGTGCATCACGGTCTAAAGGAGCAACATCGACGGGAGGGAGATATTCCACCTTTATGTGTGTTTTCTTAAGAAAAGGAAGATGGTTTTCGAAAATGTTTGCGGTATTGTAGAGAACAACGGGCACTATCTTGCAGTCGCTCTTCTCTGCGATCTTAAAGCTGCCGGCATGGAAGGGCAGCATAGGTTCTTCGGTCTTGTTTCTGGTCCCCTCGGGGAATATAGCCATTGAGATACCGTTTTTTATCTTATCGGCGGAATCATTGATGGTCTTCATGCCCTTGCGCAGGTCTTTGCGGTCAAGGAATTCACAGTTGAGCAGCATCATCCACCAGGTAAGGGTAAGGAACTTGAGCATTTCCTTCTTTGCAATATATCCGGTAGGTCTGGGAACACGGGGGTATGTGAATATTATATCGAAGAAGCTGTTGTGGTTAAGTATGTAGAGTACGGCTTCATCCTTCGGCACGTTTTCCTCGCCGATGACATCTGCTTTAACGCCTGATAAGAAAAGTACTACCCTGAATGCCCAGTTTACAAGACCCTGGCAGACAACGTCACGTCCGTGACGGCTGAAGAGGCCGATGAGCAGCATTATGGGCTGGATGATAAATGACAGTAAAAGAAATACCAGTACGAATATGAGCACAAATATCAAGCGTATCATTCAAGAATCTCCTTATTATTTATATAACACGGGTTAGATTAACATAAACAGTAAAAAAAGGCAAATGCTGCCCTGCTTTTTGTTGAAAAAAAGGGCAAAAAGCTTTAAAATCGTACATAAATGATCTTTTGAAAGCGAGAATCATATGAAACGTAAGGAAAATGCGGAGATAACAGGTATAAGGGAACTTGCGCCCGGGATATGGTCCCTGTGGCTTAAGAGCAGTATGGCTGAGGAAGCACAGCCCGGCCAGTTTGTCGGTGTGTACCCGGGAGACGGAGCCCACATGCTGATGAGACCCATAAGCATCTGCGATGTCAGTGATGATAAGACCCAGCTGCGTCTGGTATTCAGAGCCGGCGGCGAAGGGACCAAAGCCATCAGCAGGAAAGCACCCGGTGAGGAACTGGAACTTCTCGGTGTATTGGGAAACGGCTATGACATCGATGCCATGAAGGGAAAGAAGGTCCTGCTCCTGGGAGGAGGCATAGGCATACCTCCCATGCTGTATCTGGCAAAAAGCCTGAGCGCTGCCGGGATAAACTGCATCAGTATTCTGGGATATGCGGATTCAAAGGATTTCCTGCGCAGGGAGTTTGATGATGTCTGCCATACCTACACCGCCAGCATGGACGGCAGCATAGGTACAAAGGGAACGGTCATCGATGCTATTAATGAAAATATGATATTTGCGGATGTAGTCTGTGCCTGCGGACCCATGCCGATGCTTAGGGCAGTAAAGCAGCTGGCCAAGGATACGGGAATGAAGGCATATATCTCACTTGAAGAGCGAATGGCCTGCGGAGTGGGAGCCTGCCTGGGCTGCGTAGTAAAGACCGCAAAAGAAGATCATCACACTCATGTGAACAATACCAGGATCTGTACGGAAGGCCCGGTGTTCGACGCAGAGGATGTAGAGATATAATACGGAGGAAATAAAAATGTTATCACAGCAGTTTAAGGATATGTGCAATACGCCCTCAGTGATCAGGGCATTATCGGTATATGCAACGGAGAGGGGAAAAGAGATAGGTTATGAGAACGTCTTCGACTACAGCCTTGGAAATCCTTCCGTTCCCGTACCCGATGCCTTCAATCAGGCCATCTGTGACCTGACAAAGGAAAAGACTTCGGCCCAGCTTCACGGTTACAGCCCCAACCCCGGCAATCCCGAGGTAAGGAAGATCGTGGCGGATTCCTTAAAGAGACGTTTCGGTATCGATTACGGTCCGGAGCATATCTTTATGACCAGCGCCGCCGCATCGGCTATAGCCCATGCACTCCGCTGCGTGACCAAGCCCGGGGATGAGGTGATCACCTTTGCACCTTTCTTCCCTGAATATAATCCTTATGTGACCCAGACCGGGGCAAAGCTTAAGGTGGTACCTGCAGATACGGAGAGCTTCCAGATCAACTTTGATGCATTTAAGGAGATGCTCAATCCCAACGTGCAGGCTGTTATGATAAATACGCCCAACAACCCTTCGGGCATAGCATATTCTTCAGAGACTCTGACTAAGCTGGCGGCTATACTCAGCGAGGCCCAGGAAGAGTACGGCCACGAGATCTTCCTGATCTCTGATGAGCCTTACAGGGAGATAGTATTTGACGGAGCTGATGCGCCTTATGTATCGAAGTTCTACGACAATACCTTATCCTGCTATTCATTCTCCAAATCCCTGTCCATACCCGGTGAGCGTATCGGATATGTGGCAGTCAATCCCAAAGCGAAGGATGCGGAGATGATCGTACCCATGTGTGTACAGATCTCCAGAGGTATAGGACACAACTGTCCTTCTTCCATAATACAGATGGCTATGGCACGCTGTGTGGATATGACCAGCAATCTGAGTGTATACGAGAAGAACATGAATATCTTATATGATGAACTCACGGCACTGGGCTTTAAGGTTGTCCGCCCCGGCGGTACCTTCTATATCTTCCCCAAGGCTCTTGAGGATGATGCCGTTGCCTTCTGCGAAAAGGCCAAGAAGTACGATCTGATACTGGTGCCTTCGGATTCCTTCGGCGTTAAGGGATATTTCCGTATGGCATATTGTATAGATACCGAAAAAGTAGAGCGCAGTCTTGAGGCTCTCAGGAGATTTGTTAAGGAGGAGTACAGATGATGGATCCCATGGAGTTTAATTTCCTTGAGAAAAACGTATCCATTGAGCTGGTAACAGGGACTAATGTGAACGGTGCCCTTTTGGGAGCGGACCAGGATGCTTTCTATATAAGAGAGGATGTAGGCGGGTATTTCCACAAGAGGATAGTCTATAAGAAGCATGTTACCAACATACTCTGTGTTGAGAAGAAACTTCAGGATGCGGTAGACGGTCTTACACCGCCTCCCGGGATGGGCATAAGGATATTCTGACATTTGACAATCCGCTGCTGTTGAGATACAATGAAATTTGGTGTAGTATATTCATTAGCGTGGAGTATATATAATGTCAACGAAAAAAAAGAACGTAACAAACATAATCACTCCTTTGGCAGCAGCGTTTCTGACAGCAGAGCCCGAGGAGGAGGTTGTCGTACCGGCAAAGCCCCAGTCAAAGAAGCCCGCTCCCAGACCGGTTGTTAAACCCGCCGAAGTAAAGATCGGTGAGCTTACAAAAGAGGAGACGAGAGCGCTTTTAAAGGAGCAGCTTGTTGCGGGAGTAATAGATGATAAAGCTCTGAGGCCCGAAGCCGCTGAGGATGAAGTTCCTTTTGCGGAAGAGGCAGTTGAGAAGGCTCCGGAGAAGAAGGCTGCACCTAAGAAAGACAGCGGAGCGAAAAAAGAAAAAGCACCGGCTAAGGAAGATAAAAAAGAGCCTGCTGCAAAGAAAGAAGCCCCCGCTAAGAAGGCTGAGGAGAAAAGGCCGGAAGTTAAAAAGGCCGAAACAAAGAAGCCTGAACCCAAAAAGCCTGAAGTAAAGAAAGCCGAAGCAAAAAAGCTTGAACCCAAAAAGCCTGAAGTAAAGAAAGCCGAAGCAAAAAAGCCCGAACCCAAAAAACCTGAAGTAAAGAAAGCTGAAGCTAAAAAGCCCGAAGCAAAAAAAGCTGAAGAGAAAAAGGCAGAGGATAAGAAGACCGGGAAAGAAGCGGGTTCAAAGGAAGAGCTTTATATAGAATACGCCGGAAGCTCCTATTCAAGGGAAGAGCTGATGAACAAGGCCCTCAAGGTATGGACCAGCGTATTAAAGAGGGGACGCAATGAGCTTCACACCATGGAGCTGTATATCAAACCCCAGGAAAAGACAGTATATTACGTTTTTAACGGAAAAAGAAAAGGAAGTTTCGATCTGTAAAAGAAAAACTTCGTATTATAAATGATATTGACCGGCTTAAGCAGCCGGTCATTTTTTTATAGAAAACAGTTGACATTTAAATAACTCGGTGGTATCTTATCCATAGATGTTAGCACTCTAATAAACTGAGTGCTAATAACCGAAAGGGGGGATGAGAAAATGCAGGAAGAATTAGATGACAGGAAAAAGAGGATCCTGCATGCAGTCATCCGCAATTACCTTGAAACCGGCGAGCCCGTGGGCAGCCGTACCATATCGAAGTATACGGATCTGAATTTAAGCTCCGCCACCATAAGGAATGAGATGAGCGACCTTGAGGAGATGGGTTATATCATACAGCCCCACACCTCAGCAGGACGTATCCCTACCGACAGGGCATACAGATTGTATGTCGACAGTATGATGGAGGAGAAGGACCGCGAGATAGAAGAGCTTAAGGGCATGCTGCTGCGCACCGAGGACAAGATGGACAAGGTGCTCAAGAATGTGGCAAACCTCCTTGCGACCAATACCAATTACGCGACCGTAGTCAGCGCTCCCCAGATAAGGGGTAACAGGCTTAAGTTCCTGCAGCTTTCCAAGGTTGATGAAAGCCAGATCCTGGCAGTCATAGTAATGGAAGGTAATGTGATCCGTAACGAGATCATCCATGTTGACGAGCCCATAAGCGATGAGAACATGTTAAAGCTCAACATCCTCATCAATACACATCTGAACGGGCTGGCACTGGAAGAGATAAACCTTGGCATGATAACGGCCCTGAAAGAGCAGGCCGGCATACATTCGAGCATCGTCGGAAATGTTATAGATGCCCTGGCCATGGCGATAAAGGGAGAGGAAGACCTGGAAGTCTACACCAGCGGCGCTAACAACATATTAAAGTATCCGGAACTGGCGGACAAGCAGAAGGCAAGTGAGCTGATACAGACCTTTGAGGAAAAGAAAGCCCTGGCCAAGCTGGCAACGGATAAGCTTGCCGAAGAAGGAAATACCGGCATACAGGTGTACATCGGAGATGAGGCACCGATCGATTCGATGAAGGATTGCAGTATGGTAACTGCGACTTACGAACTTGAGGAGGGCATGCGCGGAAGTATAGCGATAATCGGACCCAAGCGCATGGATTATGATAAGGTAGTCAGTTCGCTCAAGACTATGATGAAAGAACTTGAGCGTATTTATAAAAAGGAATAGAGAAAGGATCTGATGGCAATGGGCAAGAAGGACAAGAAGAACTCCAGGGAGGAGACCATAGAAAAGCTGAAAGGTCTCAAGAAAGCCGCAGAGCAGGAAGCAAAGGAACAGAAAGAAGAAGCTAAGGCAGAAGAAAAAGAAGCAGAAAAGAAAGCTGAAGCGGAGGCTCCCGGGGAAAAAGCAGCTGAGGCAGCAGAAGAGAAGAAAGAGGAAGCTGCACCGGCAGCAGAGGAAGAAAAAGCTCCTGCCAATGACAAGGCTCAGGCAAAGATAGATGAACTGAATGACAAGGTAATGCGCCAGATGGCCGAATTCGAAAATTACCGCAAGCGCACCGAAAAAGAAAAGCAGGCAATGTTTGAAGTAGGTGCAAAGAGCGTGATAGAAAAGCTCCTGCCGGTAGTTGATAACTTTGAAAGAGGCCTGACTTCACTCTCCGAGGAAGAAGCAAAAGGAGCATTTGCAAAAGGTATAGAGATGGTTTACAAGCAGCTGATGGAAGAGCTCTCAAAGCTTGAAGTAAAACCCATCGAAGCTGTAGGAAAAGAGTTCGATCCCAATCTTCATAATGCGGTAATGCATGTAGAGGATGAGGAAGCCGGTGAGAACACGGTAGTTGAAGAGTTCCAGAAGGGCTACACATACAGGGAAGCCGTGATAAGGCATTCAATGGTAAAGGTAGCTAATTAACAACAAAGTACATTAATTATTAACTTCAGATAAAGGAGGACACAGTTATGGGAAAGATCATAGGTATCGACTTAGGAACAACAAACAGCTGCGTGGCAGTTATGGAAGGCGGTCAGCCTACAGTCATCAGTAATGCAGAAGGCGCACGTACAACTCCTTCAGTTGTAGCTTTCACAAAGAACGGTGAGCGTCTGGTAGGTGAGCCTGCAAAGCGTCAGGCAGTTACCAATGCAGATAACACCATTTCTTCCATTAAGAGAGATATGGGTACCGACAGGGGCCGTACCATTGACGGCAAGAAGTATTCACCCCAGCAGATAAGCGCAATGATCCTGCAGAAGCTGAAGAGCGATGCAGAGAATTATCTGGGCGACAAGGTTACGGAAGCAGTTATCACCGTACCCGCATATTTCAACGATGCACAGCGTCAGGCAACCAAGGATGCAGGTAAGATCGCAGGTCTTGATGTAAAGCGTATCATCAACGAGCCTACTGCAGCAGCCCTGGCATACGGCCTTGATAATGAAAAAGAGCAGAAGATCATGGTATACGACCTGGGCGGCGGTACCTTCGATGTATCCGTTATAGAGATCGGCGAAGGTGTCATCGAGGTTCTGGCTACCAGCGGTAACAACCGTCTGGGTGGTGATGACTTCGACCAGAGAGTTACCGACTGGATGCTCTCCGAGTTCAAGAATAAGGAAGGCGTAGACCTTTCCGGCGATAAGATGGCTATGCAGAGACTTAAGGAAGCTGCAGAGAAGGCTAAGAAGGAGCTTTCCGCTTCTACTACCACCGATATCAACCTGCCTTACATCACTGCTACCGCAGAAGGACCCAAGCACTTAGAGCTGACCCTTACAAGGGCTAAGTTCGAAGAGCTGATCCACGATCTGGTTGAGGCAACTGCAGAGCCCGTTCGTAACGCACTTAAGGATGCAGGCCTTAATCCTTCGGAACTGGGCCAGGTACTGCTGGTTGGTGGTTCCACCCGTGTTCCCTGCGTACAGGAGAAGGTTAAACAGCTGACAGGCAAGGAGCCCAGCAAGACCCTTAACCCCGATGAGTGCGTGGCACTGGGTGCTTCCATTCAGGGTGGTAAGCTGGCAGGCGATACCGCTGCAGGCGAGATCCTCCTTCTGGATGTAACTCCTCTGTCACTGGCTATCGAGACCATGGGCGGCGTAGCTACCAAGCTGATCGAGAGAAATACCACCATCCCTACCAAGCACAGCCAGGTATTCTCAACTGCAGCTGATAATCAGACAGCAGTGGATATCGTAGTTGTACAGGGTGAGAGACAGTTTGCGAAGGATAACAAGACCTTAGGCCAGTTCAGACTGGATGGTATCCCTCCGGCAAGACGTGGCGTTCCTCAGATAGAGGTTACCTTTGATATAGATGCAAACGGTATCGTTAACGTATCCGCAAAGGATCTGGGTACCGGCAAGGAGCAGCACATCACCATTACCGCAGGCTCCAACATGAGCGATGAGGATATCGATAAGGCAGTCAAGGAAGCTGCCGAGTACGAGGCTCAGGATAAGAAGCGTAAGGAAGCTGTTGATACCCGCAACGATGCGGATTCAATGGTATTCCAGGTAGAGAAGGCACTTAACGAAGTAGGCGATAAGATCAGCGCTTCCGAGAAGAGCGATCTTGAGAGCGAGCTCAACAACTTAAAGAGCCTGCTTGAGAGCACCAAGGATCAGGAGCTTTCCGAGGATCAGGTAGCCCAGATAAAGGCAGCTCAGGAGAAGATGATGGAGAAGGCACAGAGCCTCTTCACCAAGATGTATGAGAACATGGGCGGTGCCGCAGGTGCAGGCGCAGCTCCCAACATGGGCAACATGGGCGGCGGAAGCACCGGCAGCAGCTCCGGCGACGGCGGTAACGGCGGAAGCGACGATATCATCGACGGCGATTTCAAGGAGATCTGAGTGATATAGGCGGAGCGATCCTGATATCATAGTAATATTAACAGGCAGGGGTGCGAAAGCGCCCCATGCCTTGTGTTAAGAGGAAGTGACAGACTATGGCTGATAAGAGAGATTATTATGAGGTACTGGGCGTAGATAAGAATGCGGATGATGCCACCATAAAGGCGGCTTACCGTAAGCTGGCTAAAAAGTACCATCCCGATATGAATCCCGGTGACAAGGATGCAGAGGCAAAGTTCAAGGAAGCATCCGAAGCATACGGTGTTCTTTCCGATCCTGAAAAGAGACAGAAATACGACCAGTTCGGACATGCAGCTTTTGATGGCAGCGCAGGTGGCGGCGGCTTTGATTTCAGCGGCATGGATTTCTCGGATATATTCGGCGATCTGTTCGGCTTCGGCGATATTTTCGGAGGCGGCAGGAGAGGCGGCGGCCGCAGCAACGGCCCTATGAAGGGAGCCAACCTGCGTACCAGCGTAAGGCTTAAATTTGAAGAAGCTGTATTCGGCTGCAAGAAGCAGATAGAACTTGAAGTTAAAGAGAATTGTAAGACCTGTGGCGGAAGCGGCGCAAAGCCCGGCAGTGCTATAGACACCTGCCCCAAATGCGGTGGCAAAGGCAAGGTGGTATTCACACAGCAGAGCCTCTTTGGCATGATGCAGAACGTACAGAGCTGTCCCGACTGCGGCGGCAGCGGCAAGGTGATAAGAGAGAAATGTACGGACTGCCGCGGAACAGGCTTTGTTCCCATGCGTAAGAGATACGAGGTGGAATTCCCTGCAGGCGTTGATAACGGACAGTTTAAGCGTATGACAGGTCTTGGCGAGCCCGGGCAGAACGGCGGTCCCCGCGGTGATGTTCTGGTAGAAGCAGTGGTAGACCGTCATCCCATCTTCCAGCGTGAAGACAGGGATATATATTCAACGGTTCCCGTTTCCTTTGCAGTGGCTGCACTGGGCGGTGAGATAGTTATCGATACCGTCGACGGACCCGTGACTTATGAAGTTAAGCCCGGAACATCTACGGATACCCGTGTACGTTTAAAGGGCAAGGGCGTTCCTTCATTAAGGGATGCAAAGTCCAGAGGCGATCATTATGTGCTCCTTACTGTTCAGGTGCCCACTAAGCTTAGTAATAGGGCAAAAGAACTGTTAAAGGAATTCGATGCGGAATGCGGCGATACCCTTCATGCGGCAGAGCGTTTCCGTAATGAGAAAAATATGGGCGGCGCTGATGTTGATAATGGAAAGAAGAAGAAAAAGAAGAGTATCTTCGGATAAGATGAAAAAGAAAATAGTGTTAGTATCGGCGTTTTTAATGCTGCTGCTCTGTTCCTGTTTAAAGGCAGACGAAGCATTGCCGGTATTTGAAGAGAATGTGAGCGTCACTGTTCCCGGCATGGACCGGGAGGTGACGCTTTTATGGCTTTCGGATCTGCATATTGCAGCGGACAGCGCGGGTTTTGATCCGCAGTATAGCGGGGATATTGCATCCCGTAAGCAGTATTCGACATACGAGGCTGTCAGTGCGCAGCAGCAGTGGTCGGGCAAAAATGCAGATTACAGCTGGGAGTCAGGCTGGGTGCAGGTCTTGAACCGCACTGAGGCAGACGCTGTTATTTTTGGGGGTGATTTATTGGACTATAACTGTCCGGAGTCTGTGGATCTTTTGCAGGATGGCTTTAGTCTTTTGAACAAGCAGTATATTTATGCCAGGGCAGATCATGATATGCTGCCCACTTATCAGGCCGATCCGGATTATCAGGCTGCGCAGGACAGACAGGATGCACTCTGTAAAGATGAGTCCGTGATGAGTATGGACTTTGAGGATTTCTATCTGGTCGTATGGAACAACTCTACTTCGAATATTACGGAAAGCGGGCTGGAGCGCATAAAGCAGCTTGCTGCAGAAGGAAAGCCGCTTATCCTGGCAACCCACGTTCCCATCGAACCCTTGAATGATAACAGCCTGGCAGAAGCTTCGAAGGAAGCTTTTGACGGCCGTTCATTATTATGGGGCTATAATTCCGAATACTGGCCCGATGAAAATACCAGGCAGCTTCTGGATCTTATATACGCAGATGATTCTCCTTTCGTAGAGATCCTCTGCGGTCATCTTCATTTCAGCTGGCAGGGCATGGTCAGTCCCCACGTGCACCAGACGGTGTTTTCACCTGCATTCTCACGCTATATGGGCGTGATCCGCGTAAGCGGGTGATAATCAAGATTTATGTCAACCCACGCCCTTGCAAAATCAGCTAAAAAAGTGCTATAATACAGGCTATGGCGGAGACAAATTTTACCAGACATAATCTGTATTATATCGCCGGCATGCGTCCTATTCTCAGGAAGCACGCCCTTTATTCAGATGTAAGCGATAACTACATTTCTCCGGCCCAGCCGGCTGCCTATGATAAGGTTAAGATACGCTTCAGAAGCGCAGCTTACAATGTCGATCGTGTCTATTTAGTTTCCGGTGGCGAAAAACACATAATGGAAATGTCTGAGCGTGATGAGCTCTTTGATTACTACGTTACGGAAGTGCGTTTAGGTAACGAGCCATTCGCTTATTATTTTGAAGTTCATGTAGGAAATCTTACCGTGCTCTTTGATACACGCGGTGTGGTCCGCAATATCGATGAGCACTTTAAATTTAAACTGATACCCGGCTTCAATACTCCCAAGTGGGCAGTGGGTGCCGTTATGTATCAGATATTTGTAGACCGTTTCTATAACGGCGATCCCACCAATGATGTGCTGACAGACGAGTTCAGCTATATAGGCGAACACAGCGTACAGGTGAAGGATTGGGACAAGCTGCCCGACGCCATGGGCGTACGTGAATTTTACGGCGGCGATCTGCAGGGTGTTCTTGACAAGATGGATTACCTGGAACAGCTGGGTATAGAGGTTATCTACTTTAACCCGCTCTTTGTTTCACCCTCCAATCACAAGTACGATATTCAGGATTACGATTACATCGATCCTCATTTCGGACGTATAGTTGATGAGCGCGGCGATCTGTTGAACGGTGGCGATAATGATAACCAGCATGCGACACGCTATATAAACCGTGTTACCAATCCGGCTAACCTGGAGGCCAGCAACGAGCTCTTTGCCCGTGTGGTTGCCGAAGCCCACAGGCGCGGCATACGTGTCATCCTGGACGGCGTCTTCAATCACTGCGGTTCATTCAATAAGTGGCTTGACCGTGAACGCATATATGAAAATGCCGACGGTTACGAAAAGGGTGCATTTATTACAAAGGACAGTCCTTATCATGATTTCTTCCGCTTCCATGATGCGGATGATAACAAGTGGCCCTATAACCATACCTATGACGGGTGGTGGGGACATGATACACTGCCCAAGCTTAATTACGAAGGCTCCCAGACCCTTCATGATTACATACTGCGTATAGCAAAGAAGTGGGTCAGCCCGCCTTATAATGCCGACGGCTGGCGTCTTGACGTTGCCGCCGATCTGGGCCACTCCACGGAATATAATCATAAATTCTGGCAGGATTTCCGCAAAGCTGTTAAGGAAGCCAATCCTGATGCCATAATACTCGCAGAGCATTACGGTTCACCCGCGGCATGGCTGCAGGGTAATGAATGGGACACCGTCATGAACTATGATGCCTTTATGGAGCCTATTACCTGGTTCCTTACCGGCATGCAGAAACACAGTGACGACTTCCGCTCCGACCAGCTTAATAACGCCGATAATTTCTGGGCCGCAATGATGTATCATATTTCCGATATGTCCATGCAGTCCCTTATGATAAGCATGAACGAGCTGTCCAATCACGACCATTCGCGTTTCCTGACGCGTACCAACCATAAGGTGGGACGTACCGGTACCATCGGTCCCGAAGCCGCATCGGAAGGTATCAACAAGGCCGTGATGAGAGAAGCCGTTCTCATGCAGTTTACCTGGATAGGCGCTCCCACCATTTACTACGGTGATGAGGCCGGACTCTGCGGATGGACCGATCCCGATAACCGCCGCAGTTATCCCTGGGGACACGAAGATAAGGAGATGATCGAATTCCATAAGAAGATGATCAGCATACATAAGCGCTGTCATGAGCTTAAACACGGTTCGATCAAGATCCTGCATTCACAGCTGGGACTCTTAGCATACGGCCGTTTCGACCGTGAAGGCCAGAGTGCGGTCTTTATAAATAATAACGATGAAGAAATAACCCAGGAGTACCAGCTCTGGACTCTTGGAATAAGAAAGAATGCTACTTTGAAGCTGATAATGCTTTCTACCGAGGAGGGCTTTGATGACAGTAATGAGGAATTCTGGCTTGAAGCCGGCCGCATAACCATCACGCTTCCCAGACATTCTGCCATGATACTCCGTCACGGCGGTGACGGCGGACTGGTATTCTGATATCATTCCCGGGTTTGAAAGAGGAGGCCGTGGTCTGATGATATCTGTTATAGTTCCTGTTTATAATTCAGCAAAGTATATTCCGGCATGTATCGACAGCATGATTAAGCAGGAGTATCCCGACTGGGAGCTGCTGCTTGTTGATGATGCTTCAACGGATGATTCTGCTGATGTATGTGACGGGTATGCATCGAAGGATAAACGGATAAAAGTCATCCGTGCACCTCACGGCGGAGCGGCAGCAGCGCGTAACAGAGGCATAGAAGAGGCCAAAGGTGAATATATCTGTTTTGCGGACAGTGATGATACGGTAGAGCCGGATTATCTTAAGTATATGTATGATGCGGCCATCGCGCATGCTGCGGATATAGTCTGCTGCGGACATGATGAGCCGAAGGAAGGACAGGAGATAAGATCTGCCGGAGATAACGGCGGATTTAAGAAGGTCGGTCTTGATGATCTGCTTTATCAGAGAGGACTGATGAGTGTGCCTTGGGGTTATCTCTTTAAACGCAGCCTGTTTGATGAGGTACGTTTCCCGGAGGGAACGGAAGCAGAAGACATGGGGACTATCTACCGTCTCTTCATGGCAGCGGAAAATGCGGTAAAGGGCGATAAAGTCTGCTACCATTATATACAGCGCAGTTCCAGTACCATTTATACCACTGCGTCATCAAGACGGAAAGCATATTACAGGCACAGCCGTAACATGCTGCATGTGATAAAAAAACAGAGGCCGGATTCATATCCCGCAGCGGCAAGCAGGCACTTTTCCACCTGCGCACAGGATCTTTCTGAGACTCCGCTAAAGGAAAAGGGAGCTTTTACCCAAAGGCTTTATAAAGATATGAGCAGGCTTTCCGTATACGTAAAGAAAGATAAAGAAGCACGTATGATAAACCGTATCGCGGCATATATCATACAGCCGGGACCGGGGCTTCTTCATGTACTGTTAAGGATGTACTATTGCATAAAGATCTGGAGAATGAAACGGACCTGATGGGCTTATGAAGAGAGAAAAACTATTGGAAAAACTTGAAGGCGCCGGACAGCTTACCATACTGGATGCAAACGGCAAAAAGCTTATGAGCATAAGTGCTGCAGAGCTTGAGGAAGCCATAGGCAGCAAGGACAGCCCGGAAGCGCTTTATTCGGATATCATTGAAGGACGCTGTGACGATACGGAGATGATAACACGCGCATCCACGCTGGGTATAAAGGATGATGTCCGCAGGGCATTGTATCTTCTTAAGCTCGAGCCGGATGTTGGCAATGATGTTAAAGAAGCGGCAGCGGAACTGCTGCGTGAGCTGTACAGTGCGGATAAGAGTGCTGTGGTATTTAACAGCGGCAGTCATGATCTGATACTCGTGCATGCGCTGTCTTCAAAAAAAGGATCGGAGCAGCTTAAGGAAAATGCAGACAGTGCACTGAGCATGCTCAATACGGAGCTCATGATAAAGCTGCGTATTTCCTACGGCAGTGCGGCAGCTAAACTGGGTAATTTATCGGACAGTATGCGTGAAGCCCGTTTTGCCATGAAAGTGATGAATCTGTTTTATGAAGAGAGGCTTGTTGCGGATTATGCATCTCTTGGTATCGGCGGTATGGTAAGCGACTTAAGCGATGAAGCCTGTGAGCGTTTCCTTAGTGAGTGCTTCGGCAGTAAACTCCGCTCAAAGCTTGATGAAGAAGAGCTTCAGATGGTAAACCGTTTCTTCGAGAAGGATCTGAATATATCGGAAACCGCAAGAGAGCTTTATCTTCACAGGAATACACTGGTATATCATCTGGAAAAGCTTCAGAAAAAAACCGGTCTTGACATACGAAATTTTGAAGATGCGTGCCGCCTTAAACTGGCTCTTATGATAGAGAGCAGGCTGTACCAAAAAGGAGAGCACTGAGATGGCGGGAAAGAGAGCGCGCCGTCAGGCAAAACGCGAGCGCAAGGCTATAGAGGCGCAGGAAGCCGCCGCTGTACAGTTAAAGACCGATGAGCGTTATATGAAAGAAGCCATCAAACAGGCGAAGAAAGCGGCAGCTATTGGTGAAGTTCCCATAGGCTGCGTTATAGTATATCAGGATAAGATAATAGGCAGGGGTTATAACCGCCGCAATACCGATAAGAGTACCTTTTCACACGCGGAGATAAGCGCCATGAAAAAAGCAGGTAAAGTGGTGGGTGACTGGCGGATGGAAGACTGCACGATGTATGTAACGCTGGAACCCTGTCAGATGTGCGCCGGAGCTATAGTTCAGGCAAGGATCCCCAGAGTCGTCATGGGATGCATGAATCCTAAAGCCGGATGCGCAGGTTCCGTTATAAATCTTCTGCAGATGAAGGAGTTCAATCATCAGGTGGAAGTAACGGGCGGTATACTTAAAGAGGAATGCAGCAATATACTGACTGACTTTTTTGTCAATCTGCGTTCCGGAAAACAAAATGCAACATAAGGTAGTTTTATCCCGGGCTATGCGCGGGATCATAATATAAGGAGGAAAAGAATTATGGATCAGAATTTTAACCAGCAACCCAATCAGTACTATCAGCAGCCACAGCAGAATCAATACTACCAGCAGCCGCAGCAGAATCAGTACTACCAGCAGGATCCCTATCAGAACAATATGGGATTTGACCCGGGGATGAGTGCACAGCAGGAAACCGTATTCGGTCAGGTTAACACCCTCATGCATGAGGAAGTTATCGCCAAATCATTCCTGTACATGGTAGCAGCACTTGTTGTTACAGCAGTTGCAGCATTTGCCGCACCCGACGCTCTTGCAACGGTACTGCAGGCAAATCCTTCGGCTATCTTTATACTTTTCATTGCCGAACTTGCAATAGTGTTTGTATCCAATATCGCTATCAAGAAAAACAACGCCGTACTTACCGCAGTACTCTTTACAATATACTCATTCCTTACAGGTGCTACACTGGGTATCATTTTCTGGGCATATGATCTGGGCTCTGTAGGTGCCGTGTTCTTAATGACAGCCGGCATGTTTGCAGCTACTGCGATCTACGGCCTTGTAACAAAGAACGATCTTTCTTCCATAGGAAGCATCTGCCTCATGGGTGTTATCGGTATCATCATCGTAACACTTGTAAATATGCTGTTCCTTCACAGTGAAGGTCTTGATCTGGCAGTTTCCTATATCGGTGTGTTCATTTTTGTGGCACTCACCGCATACGACACCCAGAAGATCAAGAAATCGGTTGCATACGCAACACCTGACAGGACCGCTACACTGGCCCTTTCCGGCGCATTCGAGCTGTATCTTGATTTCATCAATATCTTTATTCGTCTCTTAAGGATCATGGGACGCAGGAAATAATACAGCTTATCGGCAGACAGATCACAGGAGGATTTCTTATGCAGGAGCAGGACAACAGCAGCCGCATCTTAACAGAGATATATGATATCTGTGACAAACTTTATACGGGTATGTCAAAAGGAGCAGCCAGGGATCATTCCGAGGTGTTCAATTACCTTACGGAGCTGGGTAAAGCTCTGGCGGGTGCAGACCGCGCCAGCTTCTGGAAATGGGATAAACGCCGTCACGAACTGTGGACAGCTTCCGCGACAGGCACAGACAGGATAGTCATTCCCGACAGTTCCGGTCTGGTGGGAAAAGCCCTGCGTGAGAAAAAGGTCATCGTGACCAACGATCCTTACAATGATCCCGACTTTAATGCATCCGTCGATAAGAAGACCGGATATGTTACCAGGTCTGTACTGGTAATGCCCGTGACAAATGTTAACGGCGAATACATCGGTGCCTTCCAGATAATCAATAAGCTGGACGGAGGTTTTGAAGAAGAGAGGGATGTAAGGCAGCTTTCCCTTGCGGCACTTGTCTGCGGTATAGCGCTTGAATCCGAGACCTTCCAGGAAGCATCCATGCATGACAAGCTTACAGGCCTTAAGAACCGCATGGGCTTCTACAGTGATTTCTCCGGAAAATATACGAAAGTACTTAACGAAGGAAAACCGCTTTCAATGTTCATATGCGATATAGATAAGTTTAAGCGTGTCAACGATACCTACGGACATAATGCGGGTGATGTTGTGCTACAGTTCATGTCTTCGCTGGTGGAGAGTTTTGCGCGTACCGATGACGGCGTATACCGCTGGGGCGGTGAGGAATTCATCATGATCATGCCGGATACCGTGCTTGAAGACTGCGCAAAGATGGCGGAAAGCATCAGGGCAAAGCTGGAAGCAACACCCTGTAATGCAGAAGGAAATATCATAAATCTTACCGCAAGTTTCGGCTGCTTCACCTTTGATCCGGAAAAGTCCATCGAGGACAATGTAAGCGTGGCAGACGGACATTTGTATACAGCTAAAGAGACAGGACGCAACAAGGTTGTTTATTAGACAGGACAGGATTCAATGAAGATCACGATATTGGGGGTAAGGGGTTCGATCCCGACAAGCGGAGAAGGATTTCTTGAATACGGCGGAGCTACAGCCTGCTGTCTGGTGGAAGCCGGTGATCAGGCTATCTATCTGGACGCGGGCAGCGGCTTGCTGCATTCACCGGATACAGGAGACAGGAAGGTTTCACTGCTTATAACCCACACACATATGGATCACATACTGGGACTGCCTCTGTCACCTTTGTTATTATCGCACAGGCGTATAGACCTGTATGCAAAAACCCGTGACGGGCTTGATGCGAGGCAGCAGCTTGAACGACTGATGTCGCCGCCGCTCTGGCCTGTGGGAGTGGATATATATCCGTCGGATGTAGTCTTCCACGATATCGGTAAGGGCATACAGCTGGGTAATGTATATGTAGATACGATGGAATCAAATCATCCCGGAGGATCTACGATCTTTAAACTGGAACATGAAGGAAAGTCGCTGGTATACGCGACAGATTACGAACATAGTGAAGATAAGCAGGCAGAGCTTGCAGAGTTTGCAAAGGATACGGATCTTCTGTTATACGATGCGCAGTATACGGATGAAGAATATGAGCGCATGAAAGGCTTCGGCCATTCCACTGTTTTTGAGGGGATGAAGCTGTTTGAAAAGAGCGGTGCAAAGCGTATACTTTTTGTACATCATGATCCCCGCCATAATGATGATAAGCTTAAGGAGATGGAAGCGGGGCTTAAAGATACACGTGCCGGCTTTGCGCGTGAAGGAATGGTTTTGGAATTGTAGGGAGATTTTATGAGTAAGAAGAAAAAGCTTATCATAGGTGCAGCTGCCGCGGTCATTCTTATAGCCGCGGTTGTTATCGTTCTGATCCTTAATTCCCGGAATAAGATGACGGCTTCCACTATGCGCCTTTTGCAGATAAAGGGCGAAGTTACCCTGGAATCCGGCGGTAAAAAGAAAGAGATCATAGAAAATATCAAGCTTAACAGCGGAGATATATTGTCAACGGCAGTCGACAGTCTGGCTTCCATCAGTCTTGACGATAATAAGATGATCACTCTGGAGGAAGAGAGTGAGGCGGAGTTCAAACAGAACGGTAAGAAGCTGGATCTGAATCTTAAGAAGGGCTCCCTTTATTTCGCCGTAGATAAGAAGCTGGCTGATGACGAGACTTTTGAGATACGTACATCCACAATGGTGGTCGGTATACGCGGTACTTCCGGTTATGTTTATGTTGAGAATGAAGGCCAGGACGGTATCCTTCTGACCGATGGTGAAGTGGATATTACCGGTATGAATATAAAGACCGGTGATCAGAAAACAACACATGCAAAGGGCGGACAGTGGGTCCGTGTCTTTTTATTTGATGATGAAATAGGCAACAGCGTCGATTTTGAAATGCATGATGCTACGGAGGATGAGATCCCGCCTGAGGTTGTGGATTATATGTTGGAGCATGAAGATCTGCTGAAGCGTGTATGTGATGCTACGGGATGGTCTGAGGATAAGATCCGTGGTATTGTACCGACAGTGACTGCAACACCGACAACAGAACCTACGCCTGAACCTACCGCGGAGCCGACGGCGGATCCTTCTACTACTCCGACAGTTACACCAACATCAACACCTACTCCGACAAAGGCAGCTGCTCCGACTAAGGCTGTAACACCGACACCGGTTCCGGCAGGTCCTACACCGACGGCCGCAGCGACATCAACACCTACGGTAGCTCCTACATCTGCACCTACGTCAACACCGGAGCCCACAGCTACACCTACAAATGCGCCTACCTCTGCACCTACAGAGACGCCGACTCCTGTACCCAGTCCTACGCCGATGCCGACGCCGACTCCTACACCCAGTCCTACTCCAACGCCGTCACCGACGCCGACGCCTACGGAGGAGCCGTCGCCCACAGAAGAACCGTCACCTTCGGAAGAACCTTCTCCATCGGAGGAACCGTCGCCTTCACCTATGGTAAGGGTTAATGATATATCGATAGACATAGAATCAAGCTCAATCTCTGTTGGGACCACTGTCGCAGCATGTGCAGATCTTGAAATGGAACCGGAAGATGCTGATATAACAGTAAGCTGGAGCAGCAGTAATTCTTCAGTAGCAAGTGTTACATCATACGGAAGAGAGGCTGCGATTACCGGTATATCGGCAGGTACGGCCGTTATAACAGCCACCGCCGGAGGCAGGTCAGATTCTGTTACCGTAACAGTAACCGGAACCGGTGTTATATCAAGCCTTGATATACAGGGACCTTCGGATCCGGTATATGTTGGAGAAAGTGCAACAATCGCTGTAGCCATAACAGCTGATTCTCTTGCAGGTCTGACTATGGCTTGGAGCAGCAGTGATGAATCGATCGCGACAGTAAGCGGAACTATAAGCAGTGCGACAGTAACAGGTATATCACCGGGGTCGGTAACCATAACGGCCAGTTGCGGCGGGAAGACAGCCAGCTGTACTGTGAGAGTGACCAGATCCAGTCCTCTTATTAGTATTTCTCCGAGGTCACTATCTATTCCTGTAGGCGGGTCGGCAACAATAAGCGCTATTGTTTCAGATGATTCTATATGGGAAAGTGTCGGATGGAGTAATTCGTACGAAAGTGTTGCAACTATGAGTGAAAGCAGTGACAGAAAGTATGTTACGGTAACAGGAGTGAGTCCGGGATCGACAGAGATACGTGTTGCAATAGGTTCCGGTTCGAATGGAATGGACATTTGCAGTGTAACGGTAACAGGGGCTGTCTCCGGCTCTGATTCCTATACGGATCCTTTACAGAGATCCCGGTATTTAAGATCCCATCCGACGAAAGATATGCTGTTTACTTTCAGGGCGGACACGACCGTTTCAGATAACGAATGAAAAACCGGATAATACGCACAATCATATATGCCCTGCTTCTTGCATTTGCATTTACCATGCTGGTTTCAACGGGTATACTGCGCTGGCCGGATCACTGGGTACAGGATAACCTGTATCAGAGACCACAGTATATGAGCGGTGAGGTTTTGGTCTTTGGTATTGATGAAAAGTCTTTAGCAGAATTGGGGCCTTATAATACATGGGACAGACATATCATGGCGCGTGCATTAGAGGTCCTGGCCTCAGACCCGGAGCACCTTCCGGCTGTTGTTGCTATCGATACTCTTTATATCGGAACTACGGATCCTGAAGCGGATGCACATCTGGCAGCGGCGGCAGAGAAGCTGGGCTGTGTGGTAACAGCATCGGCTGCTGTTTTCGGATCAGGCTGGTATGAAGCGGAAGACGGCAGCATGGTACGCGATGATTACCGTATCCTGCAATATGAGGAACCTTATGAAGCCCTGAAAGCCGTAACTACACAGGGACACATCAATGCCATGGATGATACCGACGGTATCATGCGCCACGGTATACTGTACCTGGAAACGGAGAACAGAGTTTATTCGATGGCTCATGAGGTGGTACGGCTGTATCTTGCGAAACAGAACAGAGGCTTTGTCCCTCCGATGACAAACAGCCACGGGCAGTTTTATGTAGCGTTCAGCGGCCGCCCCGGTGATTATTATGATCAGTCATTTGCGGATCTGGTAGCAGGAAATATCCCCTCAAGTTATTATGAAGATAAGATAGTCTATATCGGACCGTATGCTGCGGGACTTCAGGATTCGTATTTTACACCCATCGATCGTGCCAAGGCCATGTATGGTGTGGAATTCCAGGCAAACGAGGTTCAGCAGTTCCTGGCAGGCAATTACCGTATGGAGGTGACGGACAGTCTCCAGTACATTGTGCTTTTCATGGTCTGTTTTCTTGCCGGCATCTGTTTCATGCATTTAAGCTTAGCTCCTTCGCTTGCTTTATGTGCCGTGATATCGGCAGTCAATTTCCTGGTATGTTATAAAGCATATGATTACGGACATATACTTCATCCTTTATGGATACCGGTGGGAGTGATAACGGTATTTCTGGTGGCACTCGTGCGTCACTATGTACTGGCAGGTGCACAGCGGCAGCAGATCACACGCACCTTCGAGCGTTATGTGGCCCCGGAGATAGTGCGGGAGATACTAAAGGAAGGTACAGGTGCATTATCCCTTGGCGGCAAGCTGGTGGATATCGCGGTATTGTTCGTGGATGTGCGCGGATTCACCACTATGTCGGAAAGACTTAAACCCGAGCAGGTGGTACATATCCTAAACCGCTATCTTACGATGGCCAGCAGCTGCGTGGAAGATAACAAGGGTACGCTTGATAAGTTCGTCGGTGATGCGATGATGGCATTCTGGGGAGCACCACTTCCGCAGGAAGATGCGGTATACAATGCGGTTAAGACTGCGCAGGCAATAGTGGAAGGCGCCGCACGTGTTTCCGAGGAGCTCAAGGAAGAGATAGGTGAAGAGCTTCGTGTAGGCGTAGGTGTTAACTTCGGTCCTGCAGTTGTGGGAAATATGGGAGCCGAGCGCCATATGGATTATACGGCTATCGGTGATACGGTAAATACCGCCGCCAGACTGGAAGCAAATGCACCGGGCGGTACGGTCTATATAAGCCGCGCCGTGGCCGATGCACTTGGTGATCGTATAGAATATACATCTTTAGGCGATACCATCAAACTCAAAGGTAAGGCCGAAGGTTTTGAAGTACTTAAGCTTGATAGTATAAAGGGTTGATATCCTCCGGATTTTTGCTTAAACCGTAACGCCCAAGAGCTATAAAGAAAAGCGCTGAGGATACGGCTATAAATGCTCCGGTCGTATTGGATATCGAAGAGCTTAAGGTCGCATAAGCGGCCAGTTTAGCAGATCCCTGACGGGCCATCGCCACATTTACCAGTAAATTGAGCCATTGTGATGAAATGTTGATCACGACATAGACTGCTGCTGTTATGCCTGCAATAAGGCGTCTGGATTGTCCTTTATAACTGAGACTGGCTATAAAAAATACCAGCTGCACGATAAAGGCTGCGGAAATGATGTACACGGTGACAGGTACCACATGCTGTCCGGTCAGTTGTGTGGAACCGTTGTAAGCGTTCATGATACTGTCCTGTGACAGAACACTCAGTATAGCCGCGGCAAGTGAAAATCCTTCCAGTATCAGCGCTATTATCTGCGGTATCTTTACATTATTCTCTATCATTTCTGTTCCTCCTTTTACACACCGGGAAAAATTATAACACTTATGATATTTAATGTCATCTTTACAGCAATGCCGTGGATATTGCGATAAGGATAGTTATCGTAAGTATGGATATCGCGGTGGTCACGGCTATGGCAGATGAAAGTATGGTTGAATCCATACCCTGCTTTTCTGCCTGTATCATAGGGAGATTGCCGACAGGGACTGCAGCCATAAGGCACATTGCAAGCGTAGCGGTCTTATCAAAAGATATGCTGTGAAGTACCAGTACGATAGCTATGGGTACGAGTATCATACGCAGCAGTATGAACACCCAGATGCGTACATCTTTAAGTGACGCGCCAAGCTTTGATCTGGAAATGGATACTCCCAAAAGTACCATCGAAAGAAATAC
>JAFYCS010000082.1 GCA_017539565.1 Lachnospiraceae bacterium | reverse complement strand
TGTATGGGCAATACCGGTGGCGGTGGAGTGGACTACGGATTTGAGCTGCGTGCATATGCCAAGAACGGTACAGTAAGGATAATCGGAGCTTCTTTAGGAGTAAGGGATGCGGATGAAGCTGTACTTTTACTTACTGCGGGAACTTCCTTCAGAATGAAAGACATAGAGAAGGAATGCGGTGAGATACTTGATAAGGCATTTGCTTTTTCATACGATGAGCTGAAAGAGCGACATATAGCTGACTATAAGAAGTATTATGACAGGGTATCACTTAATATAGAAGGCTCTGATATATACGAAGATGTACCGACTGACGAGAGACTGAAGAACCTGAAGGAGAGGATAGAAGCCGGCTGTCATTCTGAGCGCAGCGAAGAATCCGGAAAAGATCCTTCGGGCATAAGCCTTCAGGATGACAAAGCAAGCCGTAATGATGATATATATGATATAGGGCTGGACATACTTTATTTCAATTTCGGCCGTTATCTTATGATATCCGGCAGCCGTCCCGGGACACTGCCCCTTAACCTGCAGGGTATCTGGTGCAAGGATTACCAGTCTGCGTGGGGCAGCAAGTTCACTATAAATATAAATACCGAGATGAACTACTGGCCGGCTGAGAGCTGTAACCTGTCCGAGCTTCATCTGCCTTTATTCGATCACATAGAGCGCATGCTGCCTAACGGCAGGGTGACGGCAGAAAAAATGTACGGCTGCAGGGGATTTGTGGCACATCATAATACGGACATATGGGGAGACTGTGCAGTACAGGATCAGTGGGTACCGGGATCGTATTGGGTAATGGGAGCTGCATGGCTTTGTACTCATCAGTGGAAACATTACTTATATACAAAGGATACAGAGTTTTTAAAGAGGTGCTTCCCGATAATGAGAGAGGCGGCAGAGTTTTTCCTCGACTTCCTAATAGAATATGACGGATACCTTGTGACCTGTCCTTCGGTATCGCCTGAGAATACATATATCCTGCCTAACGGTGAGAAGGGAGCAAACGGTATCGGTGTAACCATGGATAACCAGATACTCAGGGACCTGTTCTCGCAGTGCATAAAGGCAGCTAAAGTGCTGGGTGTTGATGACGAACTGAATGCTCAGATAAAGAATGCCTTGTCTAAGATCAAGCCGGACCGTATCGGAAAGCACGGTCAGATCATGGAATGGATAGAAGACTATGATGAGGATGAGCCGGGACACAGGCATATATCCCATCTGTACGGGCTGCATCCTTCAAGCCAGATAACGCCCGATGGCACCCCTGAGCTTTGCACTGCTGCCTCAAAGACACTTGAGAGACGTCTGGCTAACGGCGGCGGACATACTGGTTGGAGCAGAGCATGGATCATCAATAATTATGCAAAGCTTTGGAATGCTGAAAAAGCATATGAAAACTATGAGCAGCTGCTTGTAAAGTCAACGCTGCCGAATCTTTTTGATAATCATCCGCCTTTCCAGATAGACGGTAACTTCGGAGGCTGCGCCGGAGTGGCAGAGATGCTGGTGCAGAGCAATGAGGAGAGGACGGTACTGCTTCCTGCATTACCTGAAGCGTGGAAGTCAGGACATGTATCCGGTATCTGCATCCAGGGAGGAGCTGAGATAGAGCTGGAGTGGAAGGACGGAAAGCTTGTCAGCTTCATAGTTAAAGCAAAGAAAGATATTAAGACCGCTATC
>JAFYCS010000081.1 GCA_017539565.1 Lachnospiraceae bacterium | reverse complement strand
TACGATCCGGATGATACGGAAACACGCTATGATATTTTCTATTTCATGCAGGGCTGGACCGGGAACGCCGATGAATTCTTTTCCTTCGGGGACGGCATGGTGAAAAACCTCTTTGACCACATGATCGGAAACGGAGACATCCCGCCCATGATCATCGTGGCGGCAACTTTTGATTCACTGAATGAGTCGGCCGATTTCGAATGGTCCGTAGAAGAGGTGGAGGCCTTTCATGATGATTTTGCCCGGGATCTGATGCCGGCTGTGGAGGCGCGCTATCACAGTTATGCGCTTTCCGTCTCCGGGGAGGATCTGGTGGCTTCGCGGGATCACCGGGCTTTCGGCGGTTTTTCCCTGGGATCGGTCACGACCTGGCTGGAGTTCTGTTACGATGCGGAATACATGCGCTATTTTCTTCCCATCAGCGCCGCCTGCTGGTATTACGGGGCGATCGATGATCCGCAGCCGGTACAGAATACCGATATGATCCTGTCCGTGATCGGGGAGAAAAAACTGAACGATAAAGGCTATTTCATTTACGCCTGCACCGGCACGGAGGATTCCATGCGGGGTGAGCTGGATCTGCAGATGGAGGAGATGTTCTCACGGCCGGCCGCTTTCACGCCGGAGCACGTGGTCTATTACTATAACGAAGGGGCGGCCCATGAGCTCGTGGCCCTTCCCGAATATCTTTATAATGCTCTGCCCGTATTCTTCGGGAAGCGAAGCCGGAAAAGATTGTAAAATATATCGTGCAATAAGTTCCGTTTTGTGCTAGAATAAATACAATGTGGGTGCAGACCCGCTTTGTTTTACTATACTTTTAAAAGAGAAGGAGAATGATATGGCAAAGAAATGGGTGTATCTGTTCAGTGAAGGCGCGGCGGACATGCGCGAGCTGCTTGGGGGGAAAGGTGCAAACCTTGCCGAGATGACCAATCTGGGACTGCCGGTGCCCCAGGGTTTTACCATTACCACGGAGGCCTGCACGCAGTATTATGAAGACGGACGCCAGATCAACGACGAGATCATGGCGCAGGTAAATGAATATGTAGAAAAGCTTCAGGAGATCACCGGAAAGAAATTCGGCGATAAGGAGAATCCCCTTCTGGTATCCGTACGTTCCGGCGCAAGAGCATCGATGCCCGGCATGATGGACACGATACTGAACCTTGGTCTGAACGAGGATGTGGTGGCCGTGCTGGCGGAAAAATCACAGAATCCCCGCTGGGCCTGGGACTGCTACCGCCGTTTCATCCAGATGTATTCGGACGTGGTCATGGAAGTGGGCAAGAAATATTTCGAGCAGCTCATCGACAAGATGAAGAGCCGCAAGGGCGTGAAGCAGGATGTAGAGCTGGATGCGGACGATCTGAAGGAGCTCGCAAACCAGTTCAAGGCAGAATACAAGAATAAACTGGGGGAGGATTTCCCTACGGATCCCCAGGTACAGCTGGTCGGCGCCATCAAGGCCGTGTTCCGCAGCTGGGACAATCCCCGTGCAAACGTATACAGAAGAGACAATGATATCCCTTATTCATGGGGAACCGCAGTAAACGTACAGTCAATGGCATTCGGTAATATGGGTGATGACTGCGGTACCGGCGTTGCTTTCACACGTAACCCCGCAAACGGCGAGAAGGGTCTTTTCGGTGAGTTCCTTACCAACGCACAGGGTGAAGACGTTGTTGCAGGTGTCCGTACACCTATGAAGATAGCCGAGATGGAAGAGAAGTTCCCTGAGGCATTTGAGCAGTTTAAGGATGTTTGTCAGAAGCTTGAGAGCCACTACCGTGATATGCAGGATATGGAGTTCACCGTTGAGCACGGAAAACTGTACATGCTGCAGACCCGTAACGGTAAGCGTACCGCTCAGGCAGCTCTTAAGATCGCATGTGACCTGGTTGATGAGGGCATGAGAACAGAGGAAGAGGCTGTTGCAATGATAGAGCCCCGTAACCTTGATACCCTGCTTCATCCTACCTTTGATCAGAGCGCTATCGTACGTGCACGTCTCATCGGTAAGGCTCTGGGCGCAGCTCCCGGTGCTGCAAGCGGTAAGATAGTATTTACCGCAGCTGATGCAGAAGAGTGGGCAGCAAGAGGAGAGAAGGTCGTTCTGGTACGTCTTGAGACTTCACCCGAGGATATAACCGGTATGAAGGTTTCACAGGGTATCCTGACCGTTCGCGGCGGTATGACCAGCCATGCAGCCGTTGTTGCACGTGGTATGGGTGCCTGCTGTGTATCCGGATGCGGCGACATCATCATGGATGAAGAGAACAAGAAATTCACACTTGCCGGCAAGGAATATCACGAAGGCGATGTTATCTCCTTTGACGGTACAACAGGTAATATATATGACGGTGCCGTACCTACTGTTGATGCACAGATCGCAGGTGAGTTCGGCCGTATCATGGCATGGGCAGACAAGTACCGTACACTTAAGGTACGTACCAATGCAGATACCCCTCATGATGCAAAGAAGGCACGTGAGCTTGGCGCAGAAGGTATCGGTCTCTGCCGTACAGAGCACATGTTCTTTGATGAGGACAGGATTGAAGCATTCCGCGAGATGATCGTTTCCGACAGTGTTGAGGAGCGTGAGAAAGCACTGGAGAAGATCGAGCCCCTTCAGCAGGGAGACTTCGAGCAGCTCTTTGAGGCTATGGAAGGCAACCCTGTTACCATCCGTTTCCTGGATCCCCCTCTGCATGAGTTCGTTCCCAAGACTGAGGAAGATATCAAGAAGCTGGCTGCAGCTAAGGGCAAGAGCGTAGCTGAGATCAAGGCTAAGATAGAGAGCCTCGTGGAGTTCAACCCCATGATGGGTCACCGTGGTATCCGTCTGGATGTCACCTATCCCGAGATCGCAAAGATGCAGACCATCGCTGTTATCCGCGCAGCTGTAAATACCGCTAAGAAGCATCCCGACTGGAAAGTGGTTCCCGAGATCATGATCCCTCTTGTAGGTGATGCTAAGGAGCTTAAATTCGTTAAGGATATCGTTGTAAAGGCAGCTGATGATGAGCTCAAGGCACTTAAGAGCGATCTCAAGTACGAAGTAGGTACCATGATAGAGATCCCCCGTGCAGCTCTTACCGCTGATACCATTGCTAAGGAGGCTGAGTTCTTCTGCTTCGGTACCAACGACCTTACACAGATGACCTACGGTTTCTCCCGTGATGATGCAGGCAAGTTCCTTCAGGCATACTATGAGAGAAAGATATTCGAGAACGACCCGTTTGCACGTCTGGACCAGGACGGTGTAGGCGAGCTGATGGATATGGCTATCAAGAAGGGCAAGAGCGTACGTCCCGAGATCCACTGCGGTATCTGCGGTGAGCACGGCGGAGATCCTTCATCCATCGAGTTCTGCAACAAGATCGGTCTTGACTATGTATCCTGCTCACCTTACCGTGTGCCCATCGCACGTCTGGCAGCAGCACAGGCAGCTATCGCTGCAAAGAAGGCTAAATAAAGACTGCGCCTTCAGTGAATGATTGAAATGCACCGCCTGATAGTGTAAGATAACTTTCAGGCGGTTTTTAATTGAATTTAGGGGTATATTATGAAAAAGAACAATATTGTCAGAATAGCACTTGGCCTTATAACTGCATCTGCCATGCTCGCAGCCTGCCAGAAGATCGACGACCCCAGAGGGCCGTACATACCCAAAGAAGAGGATGAGGACGATCCCACTCCCACAGAGGCACCCGTGGAAGCGGAGCCCACACCTACGGAGGCAGAGCCGGAACCCACACAGGCGTCTGTTAAGTCAGCGCAGGAGGTGCCGGAACTTGTAATGTCGGAGCGTTATAAGAATTTTGATGCGGATAAAAACGGCTATGAGCTCGCGTATACATACGAACTGCTGCATACCGGCATAGAGTACGGAAAGTCACATCCGGGACTGCGTGATTCCCTTGAGGAGGTTGCTTTCCATACGGAAGAGATGTTGGGCGAGAGCTGTTCGGGTTATGCGGAGCTGTTAAGCGCCATGAGCGCTGCAGAGCTTGAACATGAAAAAGATATGGGAGAGTATCCCAAATACTTTTATAACAGGGTATATACCCGCAGGGCGGATGAAAATGTCTTAAGCTTTATGTATGAGAATACCTACTTTGATCTTAACGGCGAATATGATGATGTATGCGTAAGGGCATATAACTATTATGTTGAAGACGGATCGGAAGTTGAGTTTTCCGATGTGGTGGCAGATGAAGAGGCGTTTTATGACCTGCTGTCCGAAAAGCTTAGTGTGGCGGTACACGAGGGGCTTATGGGCATGCAGGATTACCCTGTCGATGCCGGGCGGACAAGGAAGGAAATGCTCGAATACATGGATATGGGAGAGTATAGCTGGGTCCTGGAACCGCAGGGCATAAGCTTTTACTTTGATACGTTCACTTTTATGCCCTGGGTGGCATCCGCAACGGTACTTTTTTCGGAGGATGTAAACGGTGATATCTTTACCGGCGGACCCCTGACTACAGAGCCGGATGAGTGGGTAATGAAACTTCCTAAGGATTGCACGACTGTTTTTGATGCGGAAGATGACGGCATAAGTGAGAGCATACGTGTATATGATCTGAAAGAACCCAACCGCGGAGGGGACTATCATTTTAAACTAAATTTAGGCGCGGTTGTGGATCTTAATAATAATCTGACAGAGATCAAAGAGGATGAAGAAGACCAGCCCTATGATTACGAGGCGTATCTTGTCCACAAAGACGGGAAGATTGTTCTGCTATTAACGCACGACGAGTATGATTTTTCTTATATGGACACCTATACTTTATCGGGCGGGGAGATAAGCCATGTGGATGAATTTGACGCAGGAGTCCAGTACCTTCCCAAGCAAGACTGTATCTGGGGAGAAGAAGTAACTTTTCCTGTCTATGTGATCACGCAGTCTCACGGTATTCCCGTATATGATGTATTAAATCTTGAAACCTGGGAGTGCCGGTTCGGAGAGCTGTCGATAGGATCCGGCGGAGAGCTGTCCGCAGAGTGGGAATAAGAAAAGACGATCAGGCGTGCTTGCGGGCATGCCTGTTTTTTTGTATAATTAAACGGATCATATGCAGAGGGAACAGTGCGCGGATGAGCGATAGCGATATCAGAAAGAAAAAGAGTCATATCGTAAAGAGGAGCATGAGGGGCAGGATCATTGTCGACAGCCTGGTATGTGTATTTCTTATAGGTATCATTATCATCGAGCTGATGCACCGTAAGCCGCGCAACTTAGAGTCGACATATGTGATCAATATCTCTTTTGATCTGGCTTCTATGGTGGTCGGTTACCTGATCTACATATGCAGCATGATAGACGGGACGCTCTTTAATAACCGCCTTAAGCATTATCAGTACCTGTTAAATGTGGTGCTGCTGGCATTGTTCACGGACGGGATGGCCTGGCTTGTTAACGGCCTGCCGCAGCAGCGCATCGGTAATATACTGGTCAATACCGTATATTACATGTGCATGCCCATATCCTGTTTTTTCTTCTGGCATTATATAACAGAGATACTCCACCCGGATGATAAGATACGTAAGAAGCTGGATACAGCTGTTTTGATCGGCATGATCATCAGCCTTTCGATGTGCGTGGCCAATCTGTTCTTCGGACAGTATTTTACAGTTAATGAGATGGGGGAGTACTCCAGATCGGCTTTATATCCTCTACATCAGATATACAGTTTCTTTATGATACTGATATCTTTGTGGATGATCATCAGGGAACGAAAAAAGCTGCGGCTCTATCAGCTGATGGCGATGGCCATGTACATATTGGCTCCGTTGGCAGTAAGCATAATGACGGTGGCCGTATACGGACTTTCCGTTGCATATCCGGTGATGATGGCGGTTATGGTACTTATGTACTGTGTGGTCAACGTGTCAAGGGGAAAAGAGCAGGCGGCAGCTGCCAGGGATATGGCTATGGCGGCAACGATACAGAAGTATGTATTGCCGGATAAGTTCCCTGCGTTTCCGGGAAGGCATGAGTTTGAGCTCTTTGCATCGATGAAACCTGCGAAAGAGGTTGGAGGGGATTTCTACGATTTCTTCCTGATCGATGATGACCACCTGGGACTGGTGATCGCTGACGTATCCGGAAAGGGCGTACCTGCGTCACTGTTCATGATGGTATCAAAGTCACTCTTAAAGATAAGCATGCAGGCAGGGGCATCACCTTCGGAGGCCTTAAGCCGTGTCAACAGGCATCTTACCGAGAAGGGTGATATAGATATGTTCGTTACCATATGGGCAGCGGTGCTCTGTATATCCACCGGCGAAGGCGTGGCGGCAAATGCAGGACATGAGCATCCTGTTTATATGCGTAACGGTGACGGTTATGAGATGATAATATACAAACACTCCCCGCCGGTAGCTGTAATGGAGGATATGCCGTTTGCGGAGCACAGGTTTAAGATGGAGAAGGGGGATAGGCTGTTTGTATATACGGACGGCGTGAGTGAAGCGATGAATACTGCCGGTGAGCTTTTCGGCGAAGAGCGGCTGGTGGAGGTGATGAACACCGGACGTGACGCCGGCCCTGAAGAAGTGATCGGGATAGTAAGTAATGCCCTCGCGGAATATACCCGTGGGGCTGAACAATCAGATGATATTACAATGCTCTGCCTTGAATACAGGGGAACCTGATCGTGACGGAGTGCATAAACGAAAGGAGACAATATGAACACAGGAATCTACAGAACACCCGAAAAGATCGACATCAGTACCAATCCCGGAATGTCAGAGGATCTGAAAGAGATGATAGCAGAGGGGAAGAATAAGCTGACTATCGATATGGCCGATACGGTATACATATCTTCAGTGGGGCTGCGTACGCTCCTGGCAACGCAGAAGGAATGCAAGGCTGCCGGCGGCGATATGGTGATAAAGAATGCCGGTGAGATGGTGCGCAAGGTGTTTGAAGTGACCGGATTTGCGCAGATTTTCAGTATCGAAGGATAAAGGAGAAGATATGACAACCGATAAGATAATGGTATACAGCGAAGGCGCCGGTATAGAGAAGGCTCTTGAGGAAGCGGAACGCTTCGCACAGTATGAAGATCTTGATGCCGAGCAGGGCTTATATATCCGTCTGCTGAGTGAAGAGATGATGGGGCTTGTCCGTGGCATCACCGGTGGATTTGAAGGGCAGTTCTGGCTTGAAGGCGTTGACGGAGAATGCCATATCTGCTTAAGGGCAGATACATATATGGACCGCCGGAAGAAAAAGAAACTCATAGCTCTTTCGGGAAGCGGAAAGAACGAGAGCAGCGTGGGCATCATGGAGATGATCAGAAACCTCGTGGTTAATGCCCTCAACGATCCCGACAGCATTGACGGACTGCAGAATGAATATGATGACGGCAGTGTTATGTACGGCATGATGGGAGCGCGTACTGACGGCAGCATCGATGCCATGGACTTTGAATGGTCACTTCTGCAGTACAGGAGTATGGTTGAGAAGGAAAAAAATCAGAAGAAGTCGGAAGAAGCCTGGGACGAACTTGAGAAATCCGTTGTTGCAAATATTGCAGACGATGTGCGTGTAGGTGTGCGCGGAGATATTGTTGAGATGACCATCATAAAAAGATATGATAAGAAATGAAAGTATCCGGATCCGTATCAAGAAAATTTGGGGCTGAGACCGGAAACTTCCCTGCTGTGTGGGAATTTGTATCACAGGTACTTACGGAGTACGGAGTGGATGAGGCGGTTCTTATGCAGATTGAGCTGGGCGTAGAAGAGGTGTTTGTTAACATCGCTTCTTATGCATATCCGGGAACAAAAGGAGAGGCCGAAGTTGCGGTAAGCGTTGAAGACGGTGCGGCCATACTGCGCTTTACTGACAGCGGTGTTGCTTTTGATCCCCTTGCGGCTCCGGCTCCCGATACTGACCTGCCTGCGGAAGAAAGGCAGATAGGCGGTCTTGGGATCTATCTTGTGAAAGAGATGATGGATGATGTGAGTTACAGATATGAAGACGGTAAAAATGTACTCGTGATCAAAAAACTTCTGCGTGCATAAGGAGAAGCTGATGGGCGATATCATTGAACTGACAGAGGATAATCTGGAACAGTATAACGATCTTATAGGTGGGGAAGAAACAGAGAATATAGGACGCGAATATTATCGCGGTATCGTGATGACCGATGATAAGGGTAAGGTCATCGCCTCAGCGATCTGGGAGATGATCCATCTGGACGATGATGAAAAGGATACAGAGGCACGGCTGGTAAGCATGCATGCTGAAGACGACGATAAAGCCGGACGGATACTTGAGGAGTTCCGGAACAGGATCCGTGAAGAGGATGCTGTAAGCTGTTTTTTTGAACTGAAACCGGATGAGTCCGGTATCACACAAAAGGTATTTGAAAAGGCCGGATTTGATATAAGTGAAACAGAAGGTTCGGAAATTGTTGTCACCCTCAAAGAGCTGAATGAGAAAACTTTTTCAAGATCGGGGAAGACACCTCCTTATATAAGAGAGCTGGGAAGCCTTATGGTAAGACCGTTCCGCAGGGGGGTAATGGATTGTATCTTCCACAGCAGACGTGAGCTGATGGAAGATCTGGGAACCATATCCATGAGCTGGTTTGAACAGCAGGTTTCCAGCTATGTTGAAACAGATGATCGTGTCAGTGGTTTTCTGCTGATACACAAAACACCTTCGGACCGATTAAGGCTTGAAGTATTTACGGCTTCCGGGGGTGATGCAAAAAAAGACCTTTTCTCCATGATGGTCTTTTCGCTCAGGCAGGCGCTTAAGTATTATCCCGAAGATACCGAAGTGGTGATCTGCAGAAGAGATTCGGATATTAAAAATCTGACTGATTATCTTTTGCCTGAAGTAAAAGGCATGAAGGTAATATACGGCAGGAAGGAGGGTGTCTGATCATGGATATTTTAAACAGCCCCTGGATCACGATCTGCTCGGACGTCCTTGCTATCCTGATGATCTCTGCATTACTGATAAGGTCTTCACATATATGGAAAAAAGAACCCGGATACAGGCTTTTGAGGGGCATGCTTTTCAGCAGTATGGCTGATGCGTTATGTAATGCTGTATGCTATTTCCTGCATGACAAGAGATTTGCCGGGGCATACACACTGGCAGTTATATCCCAGACGGCACTTGAGATAGCTATAGTCAGCATACTCTGTCACTGGCTGTTGTTTGTGGATTATCAGCTTTATTCCAGCAGGGACCATCTGAAAAGGCATTACAGGCCGTATTTAATGCCGGTACCCGTATTTGTCCTGCTCCATATCGTTAATGCATTTACGGGTATATTATATACGATAGATGCCGGTTTAAGATGTGAGAGAAGTATTTTCTATAATGTGATACTGATAATAGAGTATTGTTATGTGGTGATATCACTGGCGGTGATATTAAAATACCGCAAGGAACACGGGAGCGCCAGGTTCTTTTCGGCTATGCCAATGATCCTGCCGCTGGTAGCAGCTGTGGCCATATCGGAACTTACCCCGCATTCTTTCGTTGCACTGGGATTTGCGGTTGGTCTTGTGAATATTTATTTATATCTTAAGCGGTCCCGGAAATATTATGAGGAAGAGACAGGATTCTTTAACGTTGCATATCTTGAATACATCAAGACTCTTGAGGAAAAAGGTGAAAGAGGCAGGGGGGTTATGATCCGCATAAGCAGCGACGGTGATAATAAAGCCGTTTCCGATATCTTAAGGCAGGAACTGCCTGCTGATGCAGAAGTCATCTTTATGGGAAAGGGCAGATATCTTATGTTTGCCGGAAATAAAAACAGGCAGTTTGCCAATCTGGTCAACGTCATGCTGCAGGATGCAGTGGAAGAGTATAATGCCGGAAATCCCCAGGCAAAGATCAGGATAAAAGCAGATATTATAAGCGGCAATGAAAGATGAAATTACCACCATTAGTAGTATTTAACAAAAATACTGCCTGAGGTTTGGCTGGTAATGCGGGGATTTCTGTGTTAAAATACATTTTGTTATGTTAACCAATATATGAATGATGACTTGAAAGATATATATGAGTAATAAGAGGCTTAAAAAGGGCGAATACATTGACAGTGAAGGACGCGTAAGACAGCGTTCGGAAAGATATTACAGGAGATTAAGACAGATGCGGATCCGCTACAGCATAGCTGTAGGCCTGCTCGCAATATTGATGGTATCCATAGTCTGCATGATAGCAGGCAAAGGAAAAAAAGCACAGGCGGAAGCACCTGAAGAAGTGCCTGAGGAGACTACGCGTCTGGTGGTGGCAGTGGAACCTTCGCCTACACCTACACCCGAACCGGTGAAGGAGACACCCAAAAGCAAATATTCGCATCCCGATATGTTTTATGAGGGATATGAAGTCTATACGGATGCATCGTCCCGTGAGATATGGAATCAGGAAGTCATAAGCAGCTACGGCGTGCTCATAGACCTGAAGGACGGACACGTGGTGGCACAGCGTAATGCTTTTGAACGTATGTATCCCGCATCCATGACAAAAGTCCTGACCATACTTGTGGCAGCCGAACATATGGAGGATCCCGAAGATACATTTACGATGACCCAGGAGATAACTGATTATGTATTTTCAAATGGATGCTCGCAGGTCGGCTATCTGGTTGGGGAAACGATGACGGTACGTGAGCTGTTATTCGGTACGATAATGCCCAGCGGCGGGGATGCGGCAATGGCTTTGGCATATTATACGGCAGGCAGCATGGAAGCCTTTGTGGATATGATGAACGAAAAGGTCGCGGAACTGGGGCTGGCTGATGTGGCGCATTTTACGAACCCCGTAGGTGTATTTGACGAGCAGAATTATTGTACGCCTGTGGCAATGGCTATGATAATGAAGGCTGCGCTTGAGAATGATCTGTGCAGGGAAGCGTTGGGTGCCAAAAAATATACCACGGCGGCTAATGAATTTCATCCCGAAGGACTGCTGATATCCAACTGGTTCCTTCGCAGGATAGAAGATAAGGATACCCACGGTGAAGTGCTTGGGGCCAAGACCGGGTTTGTAAATGAGTCCAGAAACTGTGCGGTAAGTTATGAAAAGTCAAATGACGGAAACAGTTATATCTGTGTGACCGGAGATTCACACAGCGCATGGCGTGCGATTTATGACCATGTAGCCATATATGATGACTTTGTGCAATAAAAAGTTGCTTATCCGAAGCAAAAAGTCCTTGACAATTTGAACGCACCGGAGTAGAATAGCATTCGTCTGTGAGAGCAGACGGGAATATGGCGAGATAGCTCAGTTGGCTAGAGCACGCGGTTCATACCCGCGGTGTCGAGGGTTCAAATCCCCCTCTCGCTACTTAAAAATACTGCGGAAGAGCTCTTCAGAGCGCTTCCGCAATCTTGTTTTGGAGATGTGTGTCGCGGTCCGCGGCGGACCGGCGCAAATATTCAAATAAGGGAGGATAAATACTATGTACACGAATGTTAAGAAAGGTCTGGAGCAATTGTGGCTGTCTCAGATACTTGAGATAGTAGTGGCTGTGGCAGGTGTTCTGACAACTATCTTTGCTGCCGCTACCCTGGTGCTGGCTTTTGTGAGCGGAGGACTTGCGGCACTGACAGGAGTTCTTACAGGACTTTTTGGTGTAATAACTGCTATAGGAGCGATCGCAGGTTTCATACTTGGCCTGCTGGGTATACTTAGTGCTTCTCAGGATGAGCCCAGTTACAAGAATGCACTTGTCTGGCTGGTTATCGGCATCGTGGCTTCACTTCTTACAAGCCTGATCGGAAACAGAGACAAGTTCATCTGGAAGCTTCTTAAAGCTATACTGGGTGCGGCAAACGGCTTTGCAGGTTTCATGGTAATGTATACGGTTTTAAACGCAACCGTTACCGTTGCGAATGCTGTCGGAAACTTTGAAGTTGCATCTCAGGGTATGGCTAAGGCAGAGCTCTTTAAGAAGCTTTACATTATTGCAATCATCCTTGTGTTTGTCGGATTCATACCTGTTATCGGCGGACTTTGCGCACTGGTAGGTGCTATAATGGAACTTGTTATCTTCTTTATGTACTTAGGTTTCCTTGGCAAAGCCAAAATGATGGTATAAATTTAAGCCCCTCGAAAGAGGGGCTTTTTTTTACGGATAAATTCCGCCGCTCTTTTTGTAAACTTTTATTAGTTAAAAGCATTTGCAAAAGAAGGCAAGTAGTGTATAATACTATATGCGACTCTTAATGCTTTTTTTTGTTGTTGCTCATTTAAGAAATCAGGAGGTTAGTTTCAATGGCGAATATTACCTGCCCGCAGTGCAGCCGTTTTGTGGATGACAGTGCCAAGTTTTGTCCCGGTTGCAAGTATAACATTAAAAAATATGTTAAGGAAATGAAGAAAAAGGGCGGCACTGTCAGCGGTTCCATATCTTTCGGCAGTGTATACAGTAAGACTTCTGCGGGTACAGATATAGTCCCTGAACTGGAATTCTTAAAACCTGCGGCACCTGAACCCGCACCTGCACCTGCAGCTCCCGCATATGAAGAGTCTGTACGTTCCTATGAACCCGCCCCTGCTGCACCCGCAGCTCCGGCTTATGAGGAACCTTCATATCCTGATTCTGATCCTCCTGTAGTACCTACATATGAAGAGCCCGCACCTGCAACGACAGAGAGCAGAGGAGTATCCACGGTAGATCCCAGGACACTCTTCCCTAAGGATACGATACCTACATTCAGACCGGCATATAAGCCCAGAGTACTGGCATCTGCGCCGGCTTATGATCCGAATTATAAAAAGAGCGGTGAGGTACCTGCAGCAGCGCCTGCAGCACCCGAAGCTCCAGCAGCGCCGGCTTATCAGGAACCTGCACCTGCAGCTCCCGCGGCACCTGTAGCAGCAATACCTGTTACACCTGCAGCTCCCGCGGCACCTGTAGCAGCTGTTCCGCCTGAAGCATTGTTATATCAGCAGCCTGCACCCGCAGCCCCTGCTGCACCGGCATACCAGCCCGCAACACCTGTGGCACCTGCAGCACCTGCATATCAGCCTGCGGCACCTGTTACACCTGCAGCACCTGCATATCAGCCTGCAGCACCTGCATATCAGCCTGCAGCACCGGCAGGCGGGATCCCTGCAGCAGCAGCTGCAGCAGCGGCTATTCCCCCCGAGGCATTATTATACCAGCAGCCTGCGCCTGCTGCACCCGCAGCACCTTATCAGGCTCCTGCAGCAGCATACCAGGCTCCTGCAGCTGCATATCAGACATCTTCATCACTGAGCCGTTCCGGCGGTTTTACTGCAGCAAGGCCCGTACAGAGTGCGGCACCTTATCAGCAGCAGTACGCGCAGCGTCAGCAGCCTGCACCTGCGGTAACCGGTGTGTTTGAATCAGCTGCACTCAACTGCGGAGTTGGCGGTGGAGGTGCTCTTTCCGGTGAGGTTTCCGGACCTACGATACTTGAGAAGCTTCGTGCGGAGGAAGAAGAGAAAAAGGCTAATGCATCCATTTTTGAATCACCCAATCTGCGTGCGGCTGAAAAAGAATTAAAGAATGGTACACGCCAGCCTGCAGGCGGTCTGCACGGTGAGATATCATTTGAAAATTATATAGCTCCTGAAAGAGGATCTTTCGGACAGGCTACAGCATATCAGATCCAGCAGGCAGCGTATGTTGCTGCAGGAGCAAACGGAGGCGGACAGTCTTCAGTGCCTCCCTATGCAGTACAGCCCGGTGCAGGCCCCGGAGGAATGGCTTATCAGCTTACACCTACCCCTTCTACACCTGCATATGCACAGCAGTCCACACAGCCTGCATACGCAGCTACACCCGGCCAGGCAGCCAGCGTACCTGCATTTGCAGCGGGTCCCGGAATGGGTAATCCGTATGCGCCTGTTAACGGAGCAATCCCTTATATAACCCAGACACCTGCCGGAGGTTCCAATCCCATGCTGGGCGGCGGAGGAAATCCTATTCTTGCTGCAGGGAATGCAAATCCTTTACTTGGTGGTGGCGCTTAAAGCTCCATTACATAACGCATGATAGACCGTGTAGGAAACGGAAATACATATACACCCCCTTATGAAAGGGGAGGCAAAAAAGCTGCGCGTGTTGAAGGTGACGCGCCGGCTTTTTTATTACCGGGCGAAGAACAGAATGGCGGAGTTATCTGGGATCGAGGACCAAAGGATGATATACCCAGATCCGCTGCGCAGAAACAGAAGAAAAAAGATAAAGAAGAGTATACACCCCCGATAACAGAGCAGAGACAGGAGCTTGAAGGAGAGGATGATGAACTAAAGCAATCCGGTTTCGGGAAGCTCTTGGGACGAATAGGTGAAGCCATAAAAAGCTTTTTCCTTAATCTGTGGTACGGCGGTGAAAAGACAGAAGAAAAAGATCCTGATGCAGCAGAGGATACCGAACCGGATGTCAGCAGCGTTAATGACAGTGAAAGCCGCATAAGAGCTGCTATATCAAGCAATGATCCCGATGCCCTGATGGAGGAATTGACAGAAGGCGGTAAAAAGCACCCTGCCAGAAATACAAGCCTGCTCACGCATTATGACAGAAGAGGAAGACTGGTAAAACCTTCAGATGCGGAAGCGGGACGTATCTTAAGTGCGGAAAGCACAAAGAAAGGTAAAAGCGGCAGGAATGTTGAGCGAAGGCCTCAGGGTAATTACAGGAGGTACATATGAGAATAGGAATGGGGTATGATGTTCACCGGCTGGGACCCGACAGGGATCTCATCATCGGTGGTATAAAAATACCTTATGAAATGGGACTTGTAGGGCATTCGGATGCGGATGTACTGACTCACGCGATCATGGATGCGCTGCTCGGAGCAGCTGCTATGGGAGATATAGGTAAGCTTTTTCCTGATACGGATGATGCCTATAAAGGGATAGACAGTTTTATTCTGCTGGCAAAGGTCAGGGATGCTTTGCAGGAAGCAGGGTATTTTATCGAAAACATAGATGCTACGATAATCGCCCAGGCACCGAAAATGAGACCATATATCGATGAGATGTGCAAGCGGTACAGTGAGACACTTGAGATAGAGACTGACCAGATAAATATAAAGGCTACAACCGAAGAACATCTGGGCTTTACGGGCAGAGGCGAGGGTATCGCAGCTGAGGCGGTATGTCTCTTATATACTGCCAGGGAGTTTTATTCAGCGGATGTTACCGCTGCCGGATGTCCCGGAGCTGCAGGATGTAACGGCTGTCCGGGAAGAGAAAGAATATCCTAAAAAAGATCTTAATACAGGGAGGAATACCATGAGATTATACAACACAGCCAGCAGGCTGATAGAAGAATTTAAACCGCATGAGGAAGGAAAGGCTGCAATCTATACCTGCGGGCCTACCGTATATCATTTCGCGCATATCGGAAACCTTCGCAGCTACATCTGTGAAGATGTCCTTGTAAAGACCATGCTGTATGCCGGTTATGATGTTAAGCGTGTTATGAATATCACCGATGTAGGTCATCTTTCATCAGATGCGGATACCGGTGAGGATAAAATGCTCAAAGGCGCTAAACGTGAGCATACGACGGTGCTGGATATTGCTGACAGATATACAAAGGCATTTTTTGCCGACTTTAATAAGCTTAACATGCGTATGCCGGATGTGGTTGAGCCTGCAACCCATTGCATCCCCGAATTCATCAATATGATCGAAGTGCTGCTTGATAAAGGCTATGCATATCAGGCAGGTGAAAATGTTTATTTCGATACTTCAAAACTTGATAAATATTACAGGCTTTCAAATCAGAATGAGGATGACCTGAAGGTAGGTGTCCGTGACGATGTTGACGAGGATACCAACAAGCGTAATAAGACCGACTTTGTTCTCTGGTTCACCAAGTCAAAGTTTGATGATCAGGAACTCAAGTGGGACAGTCCCTGGGGCAAAGGTTATCCCGGATGGCATATAGAGTGCTCGTGCATAGGTATTAAGCATCTTGGAGAATATATGGATATCCACTGCGGCGGTGTTGATAATATTTTCCCTCATCATACCAATGAGATAGCACAGAGCGAAGCTTTCCTTGGACATCCCTGGTGCCGTTACTGGTTTCATGTTCATCATCTGGTTGAAAAGGATAAAGGCAAGATGAGCAAGTCCAGCGGCGAGTTCCTTACTGTATCCCTGCTGGAAGAGAAGGGCTATGATCCCCTTGCTTACAGATATTTCTGCCTGCAGTCACACTACAGAAAGCCTCTGGAGTTTTCATATGAGGTGCTGGATCAGATGAGCGACGCGTATAAGAAACTGCGTAAGCGGACGTCAGAGCTTTCTGCAGACGGAGAAGTTGATGAGGCGGTATTTGAGGAATATCGTAATAAGTTTGAAGAAGCTCTTACTGATGACCTGAATACTTCCAGTGGATTTACTGTTCTGTATGATGCGCTCAAGGCCGATGTGAATGATGCCACTAAGAGAAAGATGGTTGAAAGTTTTGACGAAGTATTCTCACTTAAACTGCTTGAGCCTTTGGCGGTTGAAGCTGTTGACTCTGATCTGGAAGCTTTTGTGCTGGCTAAAATAGAGGAGCGCGCACAGGCAAAGAAAGATAAGGATTTTGCTAAGGCCGATGCTATAAGGGATGAGCTTCTCGCTAAGGGTATAGCCATTAAGGATACCAGAGAGGGTGTTAAGTGGGAGAAGATCTGAAAAACTATTCGGCACTGGGCTATGCATATCTGGGGGATGCGGTATATGAACGTTATATACGCGAGTATATAATGGAAAGCCGCGGCAACATGCCTGTTGAAAAGTATCATGCGGTTGCAACGCATTTTGTATGTGCAGCTGCCCAGGCAAAGGCTATAGAGGCTCTTATGGACGGGCTTTCGGAGGAGGAAGAGGGGGTATACCGCAGAGGCCGCAATGCCAAAGCACATGCTGCACCCAAAAGTTCAAGCCCAGGTGAATATCGTAAGGCTACAGGATTTGAGGCTCTCATAGGATATCTTAGTATCAATGGCCGTGATGAACGTGCAACGGAGCTGATGAAAGCAGCGGTAGACATACTGGATAAGAGAGAAGATCAGTAATTAGCGAAGGATCTTGATAAAAGTACAGAAGCCAAAGAGGGATAGGTATATATAACGGAGTTTAATAAATGGGATACAGTGAATCACAGATAGAAGGCCGTAACGCAGTGCTGGAAGCATTCCGCAGCGGCAAGACGATAGATAAGATCTATGTGCTGGACGGATGTCAGGATGGTCCGGTCCTTACCATAAAAAGGGAGGCAAAGAAATCAGACTGCCTTATAAAGTATGTAGCTAAGGAACGCCTGGATCAGCTGTCACAAACAGGTAAGCATCAGGGCGTGATCGCAATAGCTGCTGCTTACGAATATGCGGAGCTTGAGGACATAATGAAAGCGGCGGAAGAAAGCGGACGCGCACCTTTTATCTTTTTCCTTGACGGTATTGAGGATCCCCATAATCTGGGCGCGATCATCCGTACCGCATATCAGGCTGGAGCACATGGTGTGGTAATTCCTAAAAACAGGGCAGTAGGACTTACACCCACTGTTGCCAGAACATCCGCAGGAGCACTGAATTATCTGCCTGTTGCCAGAGTTACAAATCTGGTTCAGACCATAGAGTCTTTGAAAAAAGAAGGCATGTGGTTTGCCTGTGCAGATATGGACGGAGATGTGATGTATAAAGCAAACCTTACCGGTTCAATTGGGCTGATAATAGGTTCGGAAGGCGAAGGAGTAAGCCGGCTGGTAAAAGAAAAATGTGACTATAAAGTATCCATCCCCATGATGGGTAAGCTGGATTCATTAAACGCATCGGTTGCCGCCGGAGTCCTTGCGTATGAGATAGTAAGACAGAGAGATTATAAATAATCTCCCTTTATACTGCGGCAATGCATATGATATCATTTCCCGGGACTGGATACTTGCAGAGCTCAGACGGGCGTAAATTCCTTATCCGGGGCTAACACAAAGGCTTTAAATGACGCATGTGTTAGCCGGAACAGATATATATGAGCATGAATTCTTTGATATCGGCTAACACAAATGTCGAAAACGGCAGATGTGTTAGCCTTTTCTATTATACTAAGGCTTGAATTTTTTCTATTTGGCTAACATAAGTGACTTAAACAGAGCGTGTGTTAGCCGAAACAGATATATTAGAGTTTGAAATCTATGATAGTGGCTAACACAAAAGCCCTAAACGGCACATGTGTTAGCCGGAGTGGAAATATTAGAGCATAAATTCTCTGATATCGGCTAACACAAAGGGCTTGAATGGCATATGTGTTAACCGGAAATATTAGAGCATAAATTCTCTGATATCGGCTAACACAAAAGCCCTAAACGGCACATGTGTTAGCCGAAGACGTTAAAGTATTAGAATACATGACCGCGGTCATATGAAGATATGACTGCGGTCACTGTTTTTATATATTCATATCTAGTATTATGTGAACATCGACAGGTAAGGGATGTAATGACTAAAAAACGCAGCCTTAACCTATAGATAAAAAACTTCACGGTGTGAGAGTACAGATAATATGAACTAACTGCCAAAAAGAATGCAGACAGCATAAAGGATATGCAGAAGAAAAAGTTCATTACAGAAAAGTATCTTATAAGAAAGGATTATACAGAAAAGAACATGATAGAAATGGATCTTACAAAAAAGGGACTCATAGAAAAGGATTATACAAAAAATTACCCTGCACCAAAGAACCATACAGAAAAAGCCCATACAGAAAATGTCTATACTGAAAGTGACTATTCAGACAAAAAGAAGGTGATAAAAAACCAGATCATACAGGCAGTGGTCATCATGCTGGTATTCTATGCGATCGAGATAGCTATGGTGTATCTGGATATTTTCCCTGACTATAATACATTATTGATCGCGGATATGGTATTAAGGATTATTTTTGGTACGGTTTCGATCATACTTATCAAGAGCCCCCGCAGACCACTCTTTACAAATAAGCTTATGCCGAAGATCTGGCTTATGATGCTTCCCTTCCTGATATACATCTCGCTTCCGCTGGTAAAGATCATTTTTGCAGATGTATATGTTCCGGAAAACATAGCACCCTTAACAATAGTGGTAATTCAGCAGTTTACCGTTGGTTTTTATGAAGAAGCCAGAGACAGGGGATTGTTGATGGACGGGCTTATTAAGTGGAATACAGCTACCGTGAAACAAAGGTTATTTACAGTCATGATTTCCGGATTGATCTTTGGACTGAGTCATCTTCCTAATATTTTCTTTGGAGAGAATCCACTTATCCAGGTTCCTGCCACAGCCCTTTGGGGATTGTTTATCGCAGCTATATATATGCTAAGCGAAAATCTGGCTCTGGTAATGCTGCTCCATGCTTTCAGCGACATTACGCCCAAAATATCACACGGCCTGTTTGGCTGGACTACAGAGCCTGCCGTACTGAAGATCATTGAATTTTTAGGAAACGCCTTTGACTATGTGATCCTGCCTCTTGCAGCTGTATATATCTGCATCAGGTACGATAAACTGAAAGGCAACCGCGCTGAATGACCGCTACCTGTTATTTATCACATTATGGAGCTAAAATTTGCAAAAATAAAGACTATGGCGAAAAAAAAAGATAGAAAATACAGAAAAATACCGCCGGAAGCTAATTGTAAAAATGAAAGAAGGTTATTTATGAAATCTGAATTATCCGCATGGAACTATATAAAGAACAATAAAAAGCCGGTAGGGGCAATGGTGCTGGCACTGACTCTGGTGTTTGTGGCAATGTATGTTATAGCAATGCTTTTAAACACCACGACAGAAAGCTTCGAACCTATCTCCTTTGAACTGCCCAAAAAACTAGCTTTCCTTTCCATATCAACTAAGGGATACGGGATCAACAAAGAGAAGTATGAGAGCGACGAAGCTCTTGAGGCTGCATATGATGAAAAGACGGAAGAACTGATCGGAAAGCTTAAGGCTGAAGACGGGATATCGGATGCTTATCTTACACAGATACTGTATGCCAATTACAATTCAGTTTTTGGAATGATAGGCTACGAAGTGCCGCTGATGGATCCTGAAAGGATACCGCGTTTTCTGGATCATATGGAAGCAAAACTGACAGATGGCCGTATGCCTTCGGGTGACGGGGAGATGCTGGTAGACGAGGTGATCATAAAAAACTGCGGATGGAAGATAGGTGACAGTTACATGCCTTATGCCTACGGAGACAGTTTTAAGATAGTGGGCGTTATAAGCTCTCCTTATATGGCTGTAGTCGGAACGCCAAATGGATACACCAACAGCGGATGGTATATCGTAGTAGAAAAAGATGAGAGCATTTACGATATGACAGCACTGATCAAAAAGCTGGGCATAAATGTAACGGATGCGGAAGACATCAGCGACGGTGTGGAATCAAAGAGATTTTATGATACGGAAGTTAAAGGTGTGATGGATAAAGTAATAAACGTGATATTCCTGGTTGCAATGATCTTCCTGGCATTTTCGGTGTTGATAGCATACATATCCTACCTTCGTAACCGTGTCAATGAGTACTGCCTGTATATGTCTATAGGCTACAGCCGCAGCGCAGTCTACGGAATGATAATGAGAGAGATGGCGATCATCTTTGGGACGGGCGCAGTACTGGGACTGATATTTGGACTTACAGGCGCATATGTATTGCACGAGACTGTGGTCGTAGCAAAGGGGCTGATATGCAGAGTGATCATACCGGAGCAGATATTAAGGATAATATCAACCTACGTACTGATAATGGGGATACTGCAGATCCCTGTTGCCTGGAGTATAAATGCAGTTAAGACTATTGATGCGATAGAAGAATAAAAGACTTGGAGCGAAGCGACGAAGGATCTTGATAGAAGTGTAGCTTAATATGAAAGGAGCGCGTGATGTTCGACGTAAAAAAGATCTGCATGATCTATGACATGGAAAAAGAAGAAAAGATGTACGCACTGAAAGGCTTTGATCTGAAACTGCCGGATAAAGGGCTGGTAGGCATCATAGGGCCTTCGGGCAGCGGTAAGAGTACCTTGATGTATTGTCTGTCAACATTAAAAAAGCCGACTGAAGGAAGCATAGTATATAACGGGCGGGAACTGACAGCATGTACCAATGCGGAGCGTGAAGAGTTAAGGCGCAGCGAGTTCGGCTTCGTATTCCAGAAGCATTATCTGGTCCCCTATATGGGAGCGGTTGATAATGTGCTGGTGGCAGCAAAAAGCCGTGATAAGGAAGAACGAAAAAAAGCAGAAGGGATACTGACAGAGCTGGGCATTAAAGAGCGCGAGTTTAACAAAAAGCCTGCCAGGCTTTCCGGCGGGCAGTGCCAGAGAGTCGCTATTGCCAGAGCTGTCATAAACGATCCAAGGGTGATATTCGCGGATGAACCTACAGCGTCGCTGGATCATGAGAACGCATACAATGTTATGAAGATACTAAAGGAATATTCGGCTGACCGTCTGGTGCTTGTAGTTACACATGACAAGAGCATTCTTAAGGATGCCGACGATATCATAGAAATGTGGGATGGAGACATAAATAAATAAAGATCCTTCGCTTCGTTCAGGATGACATGTGAGCTGTAATTCTGAGGAGCATAGCGACGAAGAATCTTGAAAGAGTAGATGGAGAAATAAAATGAACCCTTTATCATCGATATATTATATAAAAGAGAATAAGCTTCGCACTGCACTTCTGGTCATGCTCCTGATGTGCACAGTGCTGCTTTTCCTGGCCGGTAATTACATCAGCAGCCTGCGTTATTACTGGTTAAAGAATGAGGAGTATGATGCAAAGATCTGCATGATCGGAGCCGATGCTTCGGATGAAGACTTAAAAGATTATACCTCATATATGGAGGAACTGAAAAAAGATGACAGCCTGATCGTGCTTGAGCGCAGTTCAAGAGGGTTTGGCGGGCTGGACTGGAATACTACCATGGGCGTGGAGATGGGAGCGGCATCAATGGTTTTCAATACACCGGAGGATCTTAAAACTGCCTTTGAATATCTGGGGCTTGAATGTGATCTGTCGCAGGTTAAGGACAGGACGGTGATAATGTCTAAAGCTCTTGCATCGCAATATGACCTTAAGGTCGGAGACAGGCTGGATTATACGGTTGATAAGGATATAAACGGAGTATATACCATTGCGGCCCTGACAGATGACAACAGTTATATGGTCTTCTATGTAGTGCATGACGAAAACCTGTATCGTGCCAATATCATATCGAAGGAGCTGGCCGGGCGTGAACTGCGTGATCTTCTCAAAGAAAAGGCAGCGGGGCGAAAGATAAATATAAGCGCTCTTACGTCTGATATGCTGGATGAACAGCTGGTTCCCTTTGATTATATATTTTTATTATGCATAGTGATACTTTCCGTGATACATGCCCTGACTGTAAATACCGTGCTTACAGGACATTTCATCAAGCGTACTTATGAGTTCGGGGTATACAGGGCGCTGGGAATGAATAAAGGAAGTATATTTAAAAAGATCGCATCAGAGCTGCTTGCCATGGATGTGATAGGAGTTATACTTGGCGGCCTGATAGTTCTGTTCTTCAGTTTCATGATAAACGGACTTTATTATATACCTAAGGGAATGTTCCTACCGTATTACTCATCACTTGGAGTTAAGGCATTCATAATATCTAATCTGCTGGTGGTTATACCTACGGTGATACTGAAATCGCGTGCAATGTCCAAAGCGGATGTGACGGAGTTTTAAGGAGATGAAGATGAAAAAGTTTTTAAAAGCTATGGGACTTATATTACTGCATGCAGCAATACTTTTGCTGATACCGTTAAATAAGTATGTATGTGATCTTAATGAAGGGATTACGATCGCTGTGGCGGCAATATGGCTGATCGCACTGCAGATACTGTTTTGGAAAAAGACCCAAAAGAAGACGGGAGTTATACTGCTGGATGTATTTATCTACGCTTATGTGATCTTTCTGGTTATGATCAATCCGTACTGGAACTGTTCATATAACAGACTTGATGCTTTCAGCAAAGAATGTGACGGTGAAAAAATGCTGAGCGGCAGGGAGGCTATTGAAGATTTTGACTACGCCATGAAGTATTTAAAGCGCCTGCATCCCCTTGCTTACAAGGGACTGCCTGCAGATGCGGAAGCTAAGGCAGAACAGGTACGCAGAGGGCTTGAGAGCAGGGACAGCATTCTTACATATGAACTGAGCCGTGAGATCCAATCGGTGTTCGCACTTTTGAATGACGGACATACAAGCTGTTCTGAAAGCTATAATGAATTGCATTACATGAAATACATATACAGGATGAAGACAGAAGGCTATATTCCTGTCGGCATAAACGGGGAAAGGTATGAAGATTTCCTGAATGATCATCCCGGGCTGGTCTGCTATGAGACTGAAAGCTATGGGATACGCAGGCTGAAGAACAGGACAAATACTTTAGAAGGATTGAGATATCTTGGTATAGATATAAACGGAGAGATAATATATAATTATGAGACGGAAAATGGTGAAACCGTAGGCCGTGCCGTGACAGCAGATGACTTTCTCCCCCTCGAAGATTATTATGATTTTATCGAAGAGGACATGGGTGTGAATGTCCGCGAAGAAGATGAAGAGGACTTTGTATATTATGATATAGATGAAGACTTAAGCCTTGCGGTACTGACGCTTAATTCCTGTAAATTTAACAATACCTATAAACAAACCCTGGCAGCAATGTTTAAAGAGATCAGGGAAAAAGATATTCGTAATGTGGCTGTAGATCTCAGATATAACGGAGGAGGATCATCACAGGTAGCTGATGAATTTATAAGCTATCTGGATGTTGATGAATATAAGGGCTGGGCATTTGAATGGAGAATGAACTTCTTTAAGATACCCTTTGCCCAGGAAACAATTAAAAATCCTAAAAAGGCGGATCTTTTTGACGGGGATGTTTATATCATTACTTCAGTGAATACTTTCAGTGCCGCCATGGACTTTGCGATGCTGATACAGGATAACGGTATCGGGACCATTGTCGGAGAACCCTGCGGAAACCTGCCCGGCAGTTACGGTGAGGTGGTAGGATATAACCTGCCGAATTCGGGTATATATTTCCAGGTATCTACAAAAGACTGGCACAGGGTCGATATCACTAAAGATGAAGACCCCATAATCCCGGATATTGAATGCCGGCCTGATGAGGCGCTGGAGGTTTTAAAAGAAAGGCTTAAATGATACATATTATTATTACGGATTTCTGCATAATGATAACTACTGTAGTAGCTGCAGCGGACGCGGGATCGGCATCTGCGTTTCCGTTGCTGCTGCTTGGCAGTGTATTGATGATACTGGCGACTATGTCATTCATGAGAGATGATAAGGATAAAATACTTATCATTCTGCAGATGATACTGTCTTTGTTTTTTGTCTTGACAGCAGGGCAAATGCAATGGTATGCAGGACTGGTATTGATACTGCTGCCGTTAAAACGCAGATGGATCAGGCTTGTTCTTGCTGCGGTGCCTTATATCTTCTTGATAATCGCGGAAATGGCAGTTCGAAGGAGCGTTGATGAGGATAATACTGTTTTTCTGGCATACAAGATCAAGGATCTTATGATGCTTATGGGTGTATCACTGATCATTATGCTGATACAGACATTAGTCCGGAAGATCGAAAAACAAAGAGAAGCCACGGCAGCGCGCCTGCAGCGGGCCAGCCTGTCAGAGATGCACGAGATAAAAAGAAATGCTGATATCATGCAGCAGAGTTTTTACGAGCGTAAGAATGCCAGGCTGTTAGAACGTGAGAATATAAGCCGCAATATACATAACAGCGTGGGGCATTCGATAACGGCAGCGATAATGACTCTGGATGCGGCGGACATGCTTTTTGAGAAGGATCCCGAAGAAGCTCATAAACGTATGAACGATGCATCGGGGCGTATACGCGGCAGCCTGGAATCGATACGAAGCGCAGTCAGGGCATTGGATACTGAGGATGAGGATGTTTCAATCAAAGACCTCTTATGCTATACTGACAATATTATAAACGAGTTTACGATGGATACGCAGATCACCTGTGACTGCTTTAAGGATCTGTATTCTGAGAATCTGATGCTCCCTAAAGAGCATGCGGAATTCTTAAGCGGGGCATTAAGTGAGATGCTGACCAACGGTGTTAAGCATGGCAAAGCGACGCATTTTGTGATAAAGATCACAGCGGATTCTACCCATATCCGCCTGGAGGTTAAGGATAACGGGCACAGCGGTTTTAACGAAACAAATTCCGATGAGCTGATCAGGAACGGATTCGGGCTCAAGAAGCTCACATCATATGCGAAACGCTGCGGAGGCAATACGGAATATAAAAATGAGGACGGCTTTTATTCATCAATAGAACTTCCCGTGCGAAAAGAGAAGGATGCGGATCAGTAGTGACGGACCTGGCCGAAGTGTGATCAACAGTTAAATGAAAAGGAACAGACTATGTACAGAGTTTTGCTGGTAGATGACGAAGAGATGCTTTTAGACAGTCTGGAAATCATACTGTCATTAAACGATATGGAAATAGCGGGAAAGGCGCATGACGGTAATGAATGCCTGGAAGTCTTAAAAAAAGTCAGCTGCGATATAGCCCTGGTGGACCTTAACATGAAAGGCATGGGCGGTATAGAGCTGATAGGGCACCTTAAAAAGAAATATCCCGATATCCGTATCCTTGTGCTCACTACATTCTATGATGACAGCAATATCACCGAAGCCATCAGTAACGGTGCGGACGGATATCTATTAAAGGATTCGGGAAAAGATGCAATACTTGGCGCTATATCACAGCTGATGAACGGAGTGAGCGTGCTGGATCCCAAGGTAATGCAACGCCTTACCGCTATGATGAGTAAGAACAATAATAAGACCCTGTACGATGAACTCACGGACAGGGAACGGGAGATAGCATCTTTACTGGTGGAAGGATTAAGCAATAAACAGATAGCGGATAAGCTGTTTATTTCTGAAGGAACGGTCAAGAATTATATATCTTCGATCTATGACAAGACCGGTATACATGACAGGGTGAAACTGGTGGTAGCATTATCATAATCGGGAAAGATTCTTCGCTTCACTCAGAATGACAGGAATGCATCCTGAGGAGCGCAGCGACGAAGGATCTTTTAGGTATCCTCGTTTTCGCTGTTTTCAGTGCCTTTTTTCTCCGGCAGTGTTAACCTTACAGTCTCGATCCTCTGATTATCCAGTTTCTCAACTTTAAGTATAGTACCGTCTGAAAGTGTAACGGTCTCGCCTTCTTCGGGCAGGCGGTCATCCAGCTGTTCAATGATCATACCGCTTATTGAATCGTAATCTTCGCTTTCGTATGAGGTGCCAAGCTGGTCATTTATATCATCCAGGTTCATGGTTCCGTCTACTAAATATACGCCGTCGGAGAGCGGCTTTATGAGCTCGGCTTCATCAGCGTCATATTCATCTCTTATCTGGCCGATGATCTCTTCGACCATATCTTCCATACTGATCATGCCTTCGGCTGTGCCATATTCGTTAAGAACGATACAGACGGACTGGTTTTTCTTGCGCATTTCATTCAGAAGGTCTGCGATCTTTTTTGATTCATAGGTGTAATAAGGCTCACGCATGATCTTGTTCATGTGGAAGTGTTCGGGATCCTCAAGGAAAAGGAAGTCTTTTATATTGATAATGCCGACGATGTTATCGGGCTCGTCCTTATATATGGGAAGACGGGTGTACATATGCTCTTTGAAGAGAGCCTTGATATCATCGTAGCTGTCGTGCAGATCTGCCATTACCATGTTTACGCGGGGGATCATGATATCGCGGGCAACGGCGTCGGAGAATTCAAACATGTTATGGATCATCTCGCGTTCTTCGGTCTCGATGACACCATCCTGATGGCTAACATCAACGTAGCCCAGCAGCTCGCTTTCGGTAATGCGTATGACTTTCTGGTTGGGGTCTACACCTAAAAGACGCAGGATGCCGTTTGAAAGTTTGTCGATCAGAAAAATGAGTGGAGTCAGTATTACAGAAAGTGCGCGGATAAATGGTGCGTAGCCTAAGGCATATTTTTCGTTGTTTCGTAATGCCAGGGTCTTGGGGAGTATCTCGCCAAAGAGCAGCACCAGAAGAGTAAGTATACCGGTGGCAATTCCGACGGCCATACTGCCAAAAAGCTCTGAGGCCAGCATTGTTGACAGTGCGGAAGCTGAGATGTTGACCACGTTATTTCCTATAAGAATGGTGGACAGCATCTTGCCGGGTTTTTCCAATATTTTGAGCACCAGAGCGGCGCGCTTATTGCCTTCTTCTTTTAAAAGAAGAAGACGTACTTTTTTGACAGTGGTGAAGGCTGTTTCCGCAGACGAGAAAAAAGCGGACAGCAAAAGAAGGACGATCAATATGATAAGTTTTATCAATTGAGGGGTTTCCATAACGGGACAATAATACCAGATAAACTTCTTATATGCAAGCTTGCATAAAAATATGAAATGTGTTATAGTGTGGCTCGTGCTAAAAATCAAGTACATTTAACGGAGGAAAAAATAATGAAGCATATCAAGAGCCTTGATACCAGAGATTTTAAGAAGAGCCTGCAGAAGGGCGGCTGCGGTGAGTGCCAGACTTCCTGCCAGAGCGCATGCAAGACCAGCTGTACAGTAGGCAACCAGAGCTGCGAGCAGGTAAAGAGCTCTAAGTAATTAAGGGCTTCAGGAACATTCATAAACTGGGGAACAGCGGTATCAAGCCACTGTTTCCCGTGTTTTATTGTGGAAAATTATGGTACACAGATACAAAAGTCATGGTTATAACATAGTCCTTGATGTAGACAGCGGCAGCGTCCATGTGGTGGATGATGTTGTTTATGATCTTATTCCCCGGGTGGAAGAGGCTCTTTCAGAAGGGAAGACAGATGATGCCATAGCCAAAGAACTGGGAGGCGGTCTTGCGGATATAGAACGCAAGGAAGCCTTAGCGGAGATACTGGAGCTTAAGAACCAGGGGAGGCTGTTTGCAAAGGACGATTATGAAAAGCAGATAGAAGCTTATACAGGCAGGGAGACTGTCGTTAAAGCTATGTGTCTGCATATTGCGCATGCCTGCAATCTGGCATGCAAATACTGTTTTGCCGGAGAGGGTGAGTATTACGGCCCCTGCGGTCTTATGTCATTTGAGGTGGGAAAGCAGGCACTTGATTATCTGGTGGCACATTCCGGAAGCCGGAAGAATCTGGAAGTGGATTTCTTCGGCGGCGAACCGCTCATGAACTGGGACGTTGTAAAGCAGCTGGTGGCATACGGCCGTTCCATTGAGAAGGAGCATGATAAGAACTTCCGCTTTACACTGACGACCAACGGGACGCTCCTTACGGATGACATTTTAGAGTTTGCAAATAAGGAAATGAGTAATCTGGTGCTGTCTATAGACGGCCGCAGGGAAGTGCATGACCGTATGCGCCCTTACAGAAAAGGCGGCGGAAGTTATGATGAGATAGTACCTAAGTATATTCATGCGGCAGAGAGCCGTGACCAGATGAATTATTATGTGCGCGGCACATATACCCATTTCAATACGGATTTCGCTGCGGATGTGATACATCTTGCGGATCTGGGCTTTAAACAGATCTCTGTTGAGCCGGTAGTTGCACCGCCCGAGATGGATTATGCTCTTACAGAAGAGGATGTTCCGGTGCTTATCAGGCAGTATGACATACTTGCAGATGAAATGTTAAAGAGAAGGAAAGAGGGCAATCCCTTTAATTTCTTCCACTTTATGATAGATCTGGAGTGCGGCCCCTGTGTATATAAGAGACTTTCGGGCTGCGGTGCGGGCTGTGAGTATGTATCTGTTACACCCTGGGGAGACATCTATCCCTGTCACCAGTTTGTCGGTGAGGAAGATTTCAAGCTTGGCAACGTGACAGACGGTATAGTCAATACACAGCTCAGGGACAAGTTCCATAATTGTAATGTATATTCGAAACCGGCGTGCAGGGACTGCTTTGCCAAGTATTATTGCAGCGGCGGATGCATGGCCAATTCGAAGCATTTCTCAGGCGACATTTACGGCGCTTATGAGATAGGATGTGAGTTACAGCGTAAGCGCATAGAATGCGCGATCATGCTGAAAGTGGCACAGGCCATGGAAGAGGAATAGTGTGTAATCCTGAACGTAAGCGAAGGGAAAAGGTGTGTCATCCTGAGCGAAGCGAAGGATCTTATAAAAGTATTACGGAGGAGAGAAAATGAAAAAGTGGCAGGGTTTCTTAAGCCTTCTCATTTTTATAGCGGCCATAGCGGGATGTGCTTATCTCGTAATGTACGGTGTAGATGAGACAGGTGTCGGATCGGCAGCAAAGACCAAGCTTGGTCTGGATCTGGCCGGCGGTGTTTCTATTACCTATGAGGTAGTGGGTGAGGAGAATCCTTCAAAAGAGGATCTGGATGATACCGTATTCAAATTAAAGAAACGTATCGATCAGTATTCAACGGAAGCTAATGTTTATTCCGAAGGCAGCAACCGTATCAGTATAGAGATACCCGGTGTTACTGACGCAAATGCGATCCTTAAGGAACTGGGAAGCCCCGGATCACTGTACTTCATTAAGGCTACCGGTGCAGACGGCAGTATGAACTATCAGGCAAAGCTTGATGAGAGCGGTGTGCAGGTATATACAGAGGAAGGAAAGGCCGTATATGAGCTTACCCGTCCGATCGATGAGATAGTTGCAGACGGAAGTGCTATCCTTTCCGGTACTGATGTGGCAAGTTCAGAAGCTAAGGCATATACCGATGAGTATAATCAGACCCAGAATATCGTAAGCCTTACCTTTACTTCAGAGGGATCCGTAAAGTTTGCGGAGGCTACAGGTGCAGCTACGACCCAGAGCGGTCTTAAGAGAACGATCGCTATCTACTACGATAATGAGATACTGAGTGTGCCCAACGTTAACGAACGTATATCCGGCGGACAGGCTCAGATAACCGGTATGAGGGATTTCAACGAAGCACAGAACCTGGCCCAGAACATCCGTATAGGTGGTCTTAAGCTTGAACTTCAGGAACTGCGTTCCAACGTCGTAGGTGCCCAGCTGGGTAGTGATGCTATCAAGACTTCACTCATTGCAGGCCTGATAGGTCTGATCCTGGTGGTACTGCTTATGTGCATTGTATACCGTATACCCGGTTTTGCAAGTTCACTGGCACTGTGCCTCTACTGTATGCTGGTCATTCTGGTGATGAACTTATTTGAGATGACCCTGACGCTGCCCGGTATCGCAGGTATCATCCTGTCGGTAGGTATGGCCGTGGATGCTAACGTCATCATATTCGCACGTATAAAGGAAGAGCTGAAGGCCGGAAGCGATGTTAAGGCATCAATTAAGGCAGGTTTCTCAAAGGCATTATCAGCCATCATCGACGGTAACATCACAACACTTATCGCAGCCGTTGTGCTGATGCTGATGGGCAGCGGTTCCATCAAAGGCTTTGCTTATACTCTGGCTGTAGGTATCGTACTTTCGATGTTTACTGCACTGGCAGTTACCAGACTGCTGGTCAACTCCTTCTATGCTATAGGTCTTCAGGCTCCCGGCCTTTACGGTCTTTCCGCTAAGGAGAAGGAGAACAAGAAAGAAGATAAGATCATTGATTTCCTTGGAAAGAAGAAGCTTTGCTTCGGTATCTCTATCGGTGTCATTGTAGTAGGCATCATCGCCATGATAGTATTTAAGGCTACTACGGGAGATGCGCTCAATTACAGCCTGGAGTTCAAGGGCGGTACAGCATCTACCGTTGCATTCAATGAGCTGATGAGCCGCGAGCAGATAGAAGCAAATGTTATACCCGAATTCGAAGCCATCACTCATGATGCAAATGTACAGTGGCAGACGGTTAATGATTCTAACCAGGTTGTATTTAAGACCAGGGTGCTGAACGTAGATGAAAGGCAAACCCTTAATAATGTACTGCTTTCCAAGTTCGGTGTTCCCGAAGATAAGATAACCACAGAGACTATAGGCTCAACTATCTCCGGAGAAATGAAGACTGAGGCGATCAAGGCCATACTGTTAGCTGTGGTATGTATGCTTATCTACATCTGGTTCAGGTTCAGTGATATACGTTTTGGCGCCAGTGCGGTAGCGGCACTTGTACATGATGTGCTTGTAACCCTGACTTTCTACGCGCTGGTACGTTATTCCGTAAGTTCAACATTTATCGCATGTATGCTTACGATAGTAGGTTATTCCATCAACGCTACCATAGTCATATTCGACCGTGTACGTGAGAATCTGACAGAGAATGAGAACAGAAAGAAAAAGAAGCTTACCCTTACCGAAGTGGTCAACCAGTCTGTAACCCAGACACTTTCCAGGTCGATATTTACTTCACTGACCACCGTTATAATGGTAATCATGCTCTTTATACTGGGCGTAAGCTCAATAAGGGAATTTGCGTTGCCGCTGATAATAGGTATCGTATGCGGTACTTATTCATCTGTATGTGTGACCGGTGCACTGTGGTTCGTGCTGAGAGAGAAGTTCCCTCCGGCAGAAGAGGAAGAATGATAATTATTCATGGAAGGGCCTGCAATTTAGCAGGTCCTTTTTGGTTGCCGCTGCACGGATATGATGATAAGATTATAAAATTTAAATCATGGTCTTTGCAATACATCAGCTTCTTTATTCATGGATAGCCCGGATCATAATGCTACATAGAGTAGCGTAAATGCAAAGATGGCGTGGTAGAAAGTCAAGGCAGTCTGATCTATGATGGTATTTACCATAAAAAGAAAAGGAGGAATAAAGATGAAGATCAGGGAAGTTTTCAAAAAAGGTATCGCCGGCTTAATGACTGCAACGATGCTTCTTGGGAACTATGCACCTGTACTGGCGTCTGATGATGCCGATACAGAGGTGGTAGCTGTTTCCGAAGATGAAGCGGTATCCGAAAACGAAGCTATATCGGAAAACGAAGTTTTACCGGAAGATGAAGCCGTTTCCGAAAACGAAACTGTTTCTGAGGATGAGGCTGATACAGAAGCTGTATCGGAAAATGCAGCAGATGAAGAAGCTGTAACAGAAGATGAAACAGCGGGGGATGATGCACAGACTGGTGAGGAGGATCAGGAAGGGGAAGAGTTTTCTGATGAGACCGGAACCCTTGATAAGCCCGAAAAGCTCGAATTTGGTAAGGAAGTTGCTGTTTCAATATCTAAATCACTGGAATATCAGTGGTATATATTTACTCCGGAGCAGAAAGGCTATATTGAGTTATATGTCCAGGGCAATAAGGATCATGATCTTACGGTTGTAGTACATCAAGGAGATAATCCACGGGATATTCACAATGTAGGAGTTGTCAAAGGAGAGGCCGGCGAAAAGAAAGTACTGGCAAAAAAGGCCGGGCTGAGACCGGGAACCACGTATATCGTACAGGTGGGCGTGAATAACATTAAGGCTTCGGAAGGTCCGCAAACGGGAGCTTTTCAGATCGATTTTAAGGAAAGTGAATACTGGGAAGAGGAACTTGATTCCGAAGAATCCTACAAGACAATATCTAACAATACAACATACTACGGAACCTTAGATTATAAAGCATCAAATTATGCGGACTTTTATTCATTTGAAGTAACTAAAGCAGGTACGGTCAAGATTTATGAAAAAGGCGGATCGATAGGAGATTGGGCCGAATTATATTCGGATGATAAGTTTGAAAATAAGATCGCACAAAGCTATTTGAGCAATAAAGGCGCGACCGTCATCAGCAAAAAGCTTGCCCCAGGAAAGTATTATCTAAAGATCAGGGGGGTTGCTGATTGCGAGTATGAGTTTAAGATAAAAGCTCCCGGCGGAAGTTCTAAACCAGCTAAAGAACAATATCCTGCTACCGGTAAGCTTACCATGAACGGTAAAGAATACAATTCGGTTAAGGAAGCGATAGCGAATATGACGGAAGAGACGGACTATGTTATCGATCTTCAGAGCGATATGATAGGAGAGAAGCCGCTCACATTCCCTAAAAAAGCCAAGTCGGTCATGATAATGGGACACGGACACAGCATAGTGATCAAGGGAAGCAAGCTTACGGCTAAGTGCCCTTTAAGACTTCAGAATCTGACCATCAAGGCGGTTCATGCAAAGAAGGAAGGCGTGAGCGTTAAACTTAGCATTAATGCAAAGAAAGGTTTTACAGTAGCTAAAGCTGTAATATTTGATGCGCTCTCAACCAAGTGTACAGTTAAGAATGGGTTAGATCTCCTTGGATCGATATCAGTAAACAACCTTACCACCGATACACTTAAATTTGAATCCGACTCATCACTTACATTAGGCAGCGGATGTAAAATGACTGTCAAAAAAGAACTGTCGGGTGAAGGGGATACACAGCTTAATCTTTACAAGGGCTTTAAGCCTATAGCACTTAAAGGAAGCGTATCAGGAAGTATAAAATTTCACGCCGATGAAAAACTGCCCGACGGAACACAGATATTGTCCTGCAGCGCAAAAAAGATCTCTCCGGAAACTTTAAAGAAAGTTTTTGACTGCTCGGATCTTACGGCTAACACTCATTCAACCTACCTGTATTATCTCAGCGGCTCAAAGGTCTGCATATTTGGAGAAGTTATAGAATATAACGGCCATAAATACGGTGTCTGGAAGGATGCTGTTGCAGAAATGAACAGCCTGCTCAAAGAAGCGAAGAAGAATAAGACCGAGATAAGCTTTGAAGTGAATATTAAAGGCGATGTAAATATGGCCGGTAAATTCCTGCTTCCGAAGAAAGGCTACAAATCGATTACGATCAATGCCAAGAATCACAGCTTAAGCTTTACGGGTGATATAACCCTCACAGGTGATCTGACAATAAGCGATACCGCTAAGCTGTACAAGCTTAACAAGAAGAATGAGAAAGTGGCAGGAAAGATCAAGACAGGCAAGTTTACTTACACAGGACCGCAGATAACAGTCGAATAAAAAAAGAGTGAGCCCCGGGGACGGGGCTCACTTTATTACAGTCTTCTGTATTCCGGATATCTGTTTTCGAATACGCAGTAGTATTTGAATCCGATATCCTTTAAGAGTTCGGTGACTTCGCTGAAATGCTGTCCCATGTGTTCGCAGTCATGGGCATCAGAGCCGATCGTTATGATTTCACCGCCAAGATCCTTATATCTTTGAAGAATTTCCCGGCAGGGATGGGGCGCGCCCATTCCGTATGCATAGCCGCTTGTGTTGGCTTCGATACCCTTGCCGTTTTCAATCAGCAGATTCAGGATGTTATCTATATCGTCACCATATTCCGCCATAGTAAAGTTTTTGTTCTTTTCGGGGCCGTATCTCAGTACATAATCAAGATGCCCGTAAACGTCAAAGTTCTGGAAGCCTTTTATACAGTCGCAGATATAGCGGAAGTATTCGTGATAGGCATCTTTTTCGGGACGGCCGTCAAAGAAAGTCTCTTTGAGGTAAGGATCCTTGCCGTTGCAAAGATGTGATGATGCGATGATAAAATCAAACTCGTGCTCTTTACAGTACATCAGGTTCTTTCTGGAACAGGAGGTCTGCATACCGAGTTCTATTCCAAATAGCACTTTGATCTTTCCTTCGTATTCCTGGCGCAGGCGCAGCAGGTCGTACAGATAAGCATCGGTATTGACTTCCCAGCTTCCGGGTTCCTCGTCGGGCATATAGATGAAATCAAAATCCATATGCTCCGTAAAGCACAGTTCGGTATATCCCAGGGAAACGGCCTTTTCAACCATGTCCCTCATGGGGGTATCGGAATCTTTCGAATGTGACGAATGCAGATGACAATCTGCTGTAATGGGCATAGCAAATTCCTCCTTGATCAAATATATCTGATGATAACATGAAAACCCCCGGGTAACAAGCAGACTTTAAAAGTGAAGACGCGGGGACTGTCCCTGTGTCTTTTTGGTTGTGCATTTTTTATATTTTATTGTGGAAATCACCTCTTTTTTGTGTTAAAATACACATAATTATATATTATCTAATCCAAGGAGGGGAGAAAATATGGATAATGTAGCTTTTGCAGGTAAAAAAGGTAATACAGCGGAAAACGTAGGATTCTTTTCCAGGCTCAGTACCAGGATCGCATTGTTTGCAGGCGGGGTTCTGCTTATAGCTGTTGTGATACAGGTTATAAGCGGCGTTGTGAGCGCATCAAATGCGATGCAGAGTACATACCTTAATTATGCACTTAATCTCGCGCAGGAAACCGCGGTTGCGGTTGATTTCGCTACTTCTTTCGGAGAAGAGGCATATGGCGGATATACCAAGAATCTTGCCGAGGAAGCAGCGATATCCATAGATTTTTCAAGACAATTCGGAGAAGAGGTCTACAAGAATTACGCTTATGATCTGGCAGTAAATACAGCCCATGCTGTAGATCAGGCTTCACTCTACGGTATACTTCCGGATAACGCCACACTGACCTCCATAATCGGCGGTGTAAGCATTACCGGTGTTGAAGGTTCCTATGCATATATGGTTTCCCGTGACGGTACCATGCTCTGGCACAAAACTACCGAAAAGATAGGCCAGCCTGTTGAGAATGCAGCAGTAAAAGGTATAGTGGCCGATCTGGCGGCCGGCAAGACTGTTGATGACGGAGCTATCTTTTATGAGTATAAAGATGCTACCAAGCTTGCAGGATATGCATTCACCAAGGCGGGCGATATAGTGATCGTAACAGCGGATTATGATGCTTTTATGAAGATCAATTATGATTCCCTCATCGGTAATATCAGGATAGACGTAGCGGACGGTTCTTATGCGTACATGGTAGCTCCCGACGGCACCATGCTCTGGCATCCCACACCTGAAAAGATAGGCCAGCCTGTTGAAAATGCAGCTGTAAAAGGCATAGTTGCCGATCTGGAAGCCGGCAAGACCGTAGAAGACGGATATGTTATTTATGATTACAAGGGATCCAAAAAGCTTGCGGGTTATTCCTTTACAGATACAGGAAACATAGTACTGGTAACATCCGATTATGACGAGCTGATAAAGATCGATTATGATTCACTTATCGGTAAGATAGAGATGACGGGAGTGGAAGGCTCTTATGCATATATGGTAGCACCTGACGGTACCATGCTCTGGCACAAAACTCCGGAAAAGATAGGCCAGCCTGTTGAAAATGCGGCTGTTAAGCAGATAGTTGAGGATCTTCAGGCCGGAAAGGAAGTTCCCGACGGCTCATGTGTATATGAATACAAGGGAGTTGATAAGGTTGCCGGTTATTCCTTTACAAATGATGGAAATATTGTGATCGTTACGGCAGACAAGGCAGAAATGCTTAAAGATGTGGCCAATATGAGAAACAATATGATCTTCTATGCAGTGGTATGCCTGATAGCTGCTATAGCCGCGATCATAATCATAGCCTCCTTCCTTATGAAAGGTATCAGCGCTCTGGTTCCTGTTATCAATAAGATAGCCGGCCTTGATTTCACTACAGATGAAAAGACAAAGGAACTTGCAAAGAGAAAAGACGAAGTGGGTGTTATCTCGCGTACTGTTGAGCGTATGCATGACAGCTTAAGAGATGCTGTGGGCTCCATCGAAGGTGCAGGAGAGAGTATCAATGCCAATGTGGATGAGCTGGATGTGACTATAAAGAACGTCGGAAATATCTGCGAGGATAATTCGGCTACTGCAGAGGAACTGGCAGCCGGCATGCAGGAAACTGCAGCTACAACCGCCGGTATCACCGCCAATATAGGCGACATACAGGAAAGTGCCCACAGCATAGGAAAGCTTGCAGATGATGGCAGCAGCCTGTCACGTGAAGTATCCAAACGTGCAAACGAGCTGTCGACTACTACCGAAAAGGCAAGCAGGAGAACGATCGATATTTACGAATCGGTAAAAGCAAAGTCTGAAAAGGCTATACGTGATTCAAAGGCAGTCGACAAGATAAATGCACTTACAGGCACCATTATGGAGATATCATCACAGACCAGCCTTCTGGCATTAAATGCGTCTATAGAGGCGGCCCGTGCAGGAGAGGCCGGAAGGGGCTTCGCTGTTGTTGCTACCGAGGTCGGTAACCTGGCTACACAGACATCAGAAGCCGTACGTGATATAGGAAGCATAGTGGATGAAGTTGTAAGTGCCGTCAGCCAGATGTCGGAGTGCCTGGCAGATACCACCGGTTTCCTTGAGAAAAACGTTCTTTCCGATTACGAAGAGTTTGGCAAGGTAAGTGTCCAGTACCGTACTGATGCAGAGACTTTCGGCGAGAGCATGGATACTATAAGAGACAGTATCGATAAGCTTAACGATGCTATAGAACGTATTGCAGATGCCATCAACGGTATAGACAATACCGTAAACGAATCTACCAGAGGCATCTCCGATATAGCAGGAAAGACTTCGGATATGGTTAACGATACCTCAGACAGTGTAAATAAAGTCGAGGAGTGTAAGGCTGCTGTTGCTGAGCTCAGAAAGATAATATCACAATTTGAACTCTGATCTTATGTGAGTTCTATACATTGGAGGAGGCATTCAAAAATGAAGAAAAGGACTTCTTTAAAGAAAACCCTGCTTAGCCGTATCATCATCTATGTGGCTGTTGTTATCGTGATCATCACACAGATCAGCATCAAACTGGCTGCGGATAACATACAGTCACTCACGAACGGCATATTGGAAAGGGAATCCATTACTTATGCAGGCGAGATACATAACTGGTGGAACAATATAGAAGAAAGAGTCGGTCAGACGGCGGATGTTATGAAGAACATCCCTGACCTGTCTTACGATGACGCACGCAGTATGCTCCTTAAGCTTACAGAGCTTGATCCGGATTCACAGGATATTTATATGGCCTATGGAGATACCATGACTTTCCTTGACGGATCGGGCTGGATACCTGATGATACTTTTGTGTTTACAGACAGACCCTGGTATATAGGAGCTCTCGCGGCCGGCGGGAAGATTTATTCATCTGAGCCTTATGTTGATGCCTCTACCGGAAAGACCTGTCTGGCATGTGCTGTAATGCTCAGGGATAATGTGGTGCTGAGCAGTGATATTAATTTTGATAAGGTTGTAGAGCAGGTAAGCGCCTTTGATTCTATTTCTGATGAAACAAAGTATTATATCATCAACAAAGAGAGCAAAGACATACTGATCAGTAATGTTACGGAGTGTGTTGGACAGACAATAGATGATACCACAGATCCTGTTGCGGCGGGGCTTGCTCCCATATTCGATTCCATGGACAAGGGTTCGAAAGCTACAGGGAAAAAGGTCGTTACGGCTAAAGCTTCAACCGGATCGTATATGTATACCGCAACGGATATAGAAGATACGTCCTGGGCAGTTGTAAGTGCTGCACCCAGCTCGCTTCTCAGCAATGCGATACTTAAGGTTATGATAATCACATTCGTGAGCGGTATAATACTGATAGGTATTATATCTGCACTTATATATATCATAATCAGCAGGGCCATCAACCCCGTTACTACCGTGACTAAGCGTATCACGGATATCAGCAAGGGGGATTTTACCGTAAGGATAGTACCTGAAGGAAACAATGAGATTACCACGCTTTCGGAAAGCCTGAATGAATATATCGAAAACATGAGAGGCACTCTAAACAGTCTTTCGGATATAGCGGGTAAGATGAACATAAGGGCAGGTGAGTGCTTTGATATATCCAAAGTCCTGTCAGAAGCAAATAACAATCAGGGCGAATCCATCGAGAAGCTGAACAGCACACTGAACGATATGAACAGTTCCATTGAAGTGATGGCAGATTCTGCTGCGGGACTTGCAAAGACTTCAGACCGGCTGAGCAGAAATGCGGAAGAGGTAAGGAATCTTTGCAATGAGACCCTTGATGCTTCGGCAAAAGGCAGGAAAGAAATGCAGAGCATGACGCAGAATGTCACCACGCTTAATAATACAATAGGCGAACTGACAGCGCTTATCCGTGATACCGCTAAATCCATAGAGGAGATCACAGGAATAACGGATACCATCAATGCAATATCCGAACAGACCAATCTGCTGTCACTTAATGCCTCCATAGAGGCTGCCAGGGCCGGAGAGATGGGCCGCGGCTTTGCGGTAGTAGCTTCAGAGGTGGGAGCCCTTGCAAACCAGTCTTCGGAAGCAACGGTAACCATAAGAAAGCTGATCGAAAGTGTTACCAAGAACATTGCGGATATCAACCGTATGGCTGATATATGCGTAAAGGATATGGAAACATGTTTAAGCGGTGTGACGGGAGCCAATGAATCTTTCGAAAAGATCTATGGAGATGTAGGTAAAGCTACGGACGGCATCGGTGAGATAGCCGGGGGCATAGAGAAGATAAATGAAGTCGCTACGGACAATGCGGAAAACACCAGGGCTCAGGTTTCTGGTATCAGTGAAGTCCTTGGGCTCAGTAATAAGATAGTGGCAGAGAGCAGTAAGCTCCGGGCGGAGACTGACAATATAAGCGAGATCTCCGAGAACCTGAACCGCTATTCGGATGAGATCAATTCGGATCTGTCAAAGTATACGGTATAGATTTACAGTAAAATATCAGATGAAAAGGGGATCCTTCAGGATCTCCTTTTCATTTATGCTTACTTGAAAAGACAATATACATATTGTAAAATGATCTGGCGTACATAACTTATACTACAGGAAAGAGAGGTAAGCTGAATTGAAATTGAAGGATGTATTTAAAAGAGGTCTTGCATATGTGATGACGGCGGCGATGCTGATCGGAAACAATGGTTTTGCAATGGCTGCGGATGATACAGAATCTGCTGTGTCTGCGGAAGAAACTGCAGGTGAAGCTACCGTAACGGAAGAAAAGGATAATGAAGATACGGCGGCGGATGCTGATGAAGCCGATCAGGATGAGGAAGAGGAAGGAACGGTACAGGGAGCGGGAGGATCACGGACTAAAGGGGACGGTACCATAGAGAACCCGTGGAACCTTGTATATGATGAGGATGTAGACGGTGTCCTCAGTGAGGCCGGAGATTATTATTTTTTTGAGACTAAAGCTGACGGTGTGGTAAGCATACGGGGATGTGTCCCGGATGGCAGCGGCATTCCAAGCGGATGGATCACCATATGGGATTGTAACGGGACGGTATGTCTTGATGATACGGTCAAGGGCGGTGATGAATACGGCTTCAGTACCGTTGAGAATAAGTCTTTCGGAGTTAAGGAAGGGCAGCGTTTTCTTCTGAGGTTTTATAAAGCTCATGAAAACGGATATCATGTTTACCGTATAAATATAGGCTTTGAAAAGAGTGATCTGTGGGAAGCTGAACCGGATTCGGATATTGCGCCCAAAAAGATCGGACTGAATAAAGAATATAACGGAGTCATTATCAGTTCTTCGGGAGACGGCATCGAAAAGGATTTTGCCGATCATTATACCTTCAGCCTTAAGAAAAAGACATCGGTAGAGTTTTATCTGTCGAGTGCAATGGCTTCCCGCATAGGCCTGTTTAAAAAGAATTTCAAGGAAGATAATAAGATAGAATATGCGTTCAATAATTCCGGAAACGAAGCGGTTATCACCAAAACGCTTTCTGCCGGTGATTACTGCATACGGATAGATACGGCCGGTCAGGCATGGACTGAATATAAGCTTAAAGTTGCAGGTAAAGAATCCGGCGGCAAGAGCAGCCCTGAAACAGGTATCGCAGTGCTCTATGAAAAGGACAGTGCAGCTACTACCGAAGTTCATTCGTTAAAAGAAGCTTTTGATATGATGACAGAGGCTAAGGACTACATTGTGGAACTGAAGACGGATATGGCAGGGGAAAAGCCGCTGATTGTTCCTAAGAAGCCTGCGTCTGTCACAATATACGGAAACGGTCACAGTATAGTGATAAAGGGGAGTAAGTTTACTGCCAAGTGTCCCCTGACGATTGAGGATGTGACTATAAAGACTGTTAATGCGAAGGATCAGCCGGCAAAGCTGAGTTTCAGCGCAAAGGAAGGGTTGACCGTTTATTCGGGTGTCGGATTTGATGCGGCTTCAACCAAAATACAGGCTAAGAAGGATATGCTGGTAGCCGGAACGCTTTCGGCCAATGTCCTTACCGCCGATAATCTTACCATTGACAATGCGCAGTATATTATCGGCAGCGGAGATAAGTTTACCGTTAATAAGAAACTGTCCGGTAAAGAAGGGGCAGAGATCTACCTTTGTAAAGGCTTTAAGCCGCTGGTGCTTAAGGGGAAGGTATCGGGGAAGATAACTTTTGACGGGGAAGAACACCTTCCGGATGGGACGCAGGTGATCTCGTCCAAAAAGAAGAACATTACCGATGATAATCTTAAACATGTATTTGACTGTACTGATCTGACATCCAATACTGTTTATACATATCTTTCATACTGCAATGGGAAGGCTTGTATTTTCGGAGAATCGATAGAATTCTGCGGCAGTAAGTACTGCCTGTGGAGTGATGCCGTAAATGCTGTGAATACCAACGTGAAGAGCGGGATGAAAGAACTCAGCGTTGATCTTATCGGTGATGTGAACTGTATGGGTAAGTTTGTACTTCCGAAGAAGGGCTATGAAAAGCTTACAATCAACGGCAATGGCCATACAATGACTTTCACGAGCGATATCAAGCTTACCGGGGATCTGACGATATCGACAGATACAAAACTTGTAAAGGTAAATAAGAAGAATGAGAAAGCGGCGGGAAAGATAAAGAACGGAAAATATACCTATGAGGGCCCTCAGATAAATCAAGATTAACATAAGTCCGGATTTATCTTTACAGCGAATGCGTTTTTTGAAAATACTGTTTTTTTCGCTTGAATTTTAACGGCTTTTGTATTAGAATTGTGGGCGATGTGAGAAGTTCACAAACATAATTCATTTAATGGAGGAAATTACAATGGCAGTAAAAGTTGCAATCAATGGTTTTGGCCGTATCGGTCGTCTTGCATTCCGTCAGATGTTCGGCGCAGCGGGATATGAAGTTGTTGCTATCAACGACCTTACTTCTCCCAAGATGCTCGCTCATCTTCTTAAGTATGATTCTTCACAGGGTAAGTACGCTCTGGCAGATACCGTTAGCGCAGGTGAGGATTCCATCACTGTTAACGGCAAGACCCTGAAGATCTACAAAGAGCCCGATGCAAACAATTGCCCTTGGGGTGAGCTGGGCGTAGACGTTGTTCTTGAGTGCTCCGGTTTCTACACCTCTAAGGAGAAGGCTCAGGCACACATCAATGCTGGTGCTAAGAAGGTTGTTATCTCCGCACCCGCAGGCAATGATCTGCCTACTATCGTATACAATGTAAATCACACCACCCTTACCAAGGATGACAAGATCATCTCTGCTGCTTCCTGCACAACTAACTGCCTGGCTCCGATGGCTAAGGCTCTCAATGATCTCGCTGGCATCAAGTCCGGTATCATGAGCACAATCCACGCTTACACAGGCGACCAGATGATCCTCGACGGCCC
>JAFYCS010000080.1 GCA_017539565.1 Lachnospiraceae bacterium | reverse complement strand
GTGCAATGGCCGCCATTTCATTTCCGGGTGAATGGGTCAAGTTTTGACTGCTGAAGATATCTGTGATATATGATGCGCAATGATAAAGATATTATGGGTTCAAATATTGGGAAACAACTTCTGTTAAGCGAAGACAACAGCCTGCTGTCCGAAGTTTACCGGGGTGACAACTGTAAAGTGATCGAAGGACTTGCGGATAACGGCAGGTGTGTTATCTTCTTTTCCGGTAATGCGCTCTACTATCCCAATACGGAGAGTTCGTTCAGAAAGACGGTCATTGAAAAGGACCGTTACGAATGGGCGGGTGTCGCTTCGGTCATGATGAAATATGTATCACGCATAATACTTGTAAGGGATATAAGAAAGTGCTGGTACACATATGGTATAAGTGAAAAATATGACACAGTACAAAAAACGGTGGATATGTTAAGAGTGCTGTGCAAAGGATATGATATCTATACCTATGGAAATTCCGCAGGCGGTTATATGGCTGTGCTGGCCGGCATAGGCCTTAATGCAAAAGCCGTATTCAACTGGGGAGGGCAGATCGATCTGCATGGCAAGGAAATATACCTGGAAGAAAATGACTTTATAAAAGCAGCGATAAAGGATCCGGAAAAGACAGATAAGCTGGATCTTAAAAATATACTTAAGGATAATACTGTTCCGGTATACGGTTTTTATGCGGCAAAAAACGATCTGGATATTGATGAGCTGAAAGAATTAAAAGATGCAAAGAACGTTAACATCATAAGTTTTGATTCCGACAGGCACGGACAGGGTTTTGAACGTGATGTATATATCAATCTGATGCAGCTTGATGAGAGCGGACTGAAAGGCATATTTGAAAAATACCGTGACAGGACCGCCGCGGCCGGTGTCATAGGGGATGATATTAACAATATGGTGGACAGCAGCATAAGATATAAAGAAGAAAAAAAGAAAGAGCCGTTTCTTTTGAAAGTCAGACATAAACTGGGAGACCTGAAAAGGAAGATGTTAAAGAAATGAGAGAAGAGAGCTTTCCTGTAAATGAAAAACTGGCACAGACCCTGGGAGATATATGCGCACGGCAGCTTGGCAGCGAAAACGCCGGGGAAGGTAAGACCATATATATCAACTTATCCATGGTAAGACTGCAGACCTGCTTTGTACTGCCCAAGCTTATCTATGCAAAGGGACTGGCAAAGGAAAGCGGTGCAAAGGTAGTAGCCATAACCTGGAGACCGAATAGCAGATGGAAAAAGATGGTGGGCAGCATGGGGATAGACTGCCTGTTCCTTGAAGAGATGTTAAAGAGTGATATCCCTTCTGCGTTTAAGTCGATGGTAAAGACGGCAGGCCTTGTACTTGGAAACGCATCCGGAGAAAAGCTCAAGGAATTTAAGGCAATGGGACTTCCCGTAGGCGGACCATTATATGAAGATATCATCAGAAGTTCCGATCTTTCAACATTAAGGACGGTCAGGAACAAGACAGCTATAAGAAAGATACTGCATATATTGTGGATGCTGTATTCGCTGGAAAGATATATCAAAAATCACCCGCCGCTGTTCTTTATAGCAGACGATCTGGCATATCATGAGGGTGCCATGATAATGCTGTTTAAAAAGTACGGCGCAAGCGTCTATAATTCAAGCTGGGAAGCAGAGGAGCTGATAGAGACGGATGCAAACGGCCGCATCATACGGCGCGGGGAGATGGCAAATAAATGGCTTAAGGAAAAGTACGCGCAGTACGGCAACTCCGTGGCGGAGAAAGCCGATCAGATGATAAAGGACCGCTTTGCGGGAAAGAGCGGACGTGATATAGACCGTCAGGCCTTTAAAGGCAAAAAGGTCTTAAGCCGCGAAGAGATGCAGGAATATCTGGGTCTTGATAAGGAAAAGAAGAACGTAGTGATAATGGCCCATACCTTCACGGATGCGGTGTTCAATTACGGTGATATCTATTTCCGGGATTATTATGACTGGCTGGAAAAGACTTTAAAGACCGCAGAGGATGTTAAGAACGTCAACTGGATCTTAAAACCCCACCCCAGCAGAAAGCTCTATCATGAATCGGCGGATTCAATAGAAGATATGTTTGCAAGGCATAAAAAGGATCATCTTTTTATGTTGGATGACAGTATCAGTGCGGAGAGCATACGGAATATCGCTGATGTACTGGTCACCATAGGCGGTAATGCGGGAGGCGAATTTGCCTGTGTGGGCATTCCTTCCGTGATAGCCGGGAAGACTTACTATTCCGGTTTCGATTTCACAAAGGAACCCCGGGATTATAATGAGTATGAAAAGCAGTTAAGGGATATCGCGGATATCGCACCGCTTACAGAGAAGCAGACCGATACCGCAAAGAGTGTCTTTTACCTTAGATTTACGGATCAATATAATGAATACAAGTATCTGGACGAGTTCGCCCTGTATGTAAGGGGGCTTTATGATAAGTTCTCCGAGGAAGTCCGGCGTAAGCTCTTCGAAAGCGATAACGGTACCGAGAATATGAACAATGCCATAACGGAAGATGTGATAAAATACGCAAAAGAGCATGACCTGTCCGGCTGCGAATATTACCTGCGCGGAGTTAGACGCGGCAAACAGAGGGCATTGCAAACCCCATAAGCATTGTGATATAATATCATGAACTTCGGGAAGGCCCCGGAATGACTTTTTTGATTATAAAAGGAAGCTACGATGGCAGTTGGGGATTATGATCCTTCAAAAATGAAAGATGTGGTCCAGAACGGTGTTTCGCAGGTAGCCAATACCGTGCAGCAGGCCGTTACCAGCGGTGATTACAGTAACTTAAGCCGTGATGTGTCCAAAGAGCTTGAGGAACTGTTCGGAAATATAGGACGTACGGTCAACACCAGCTTTACAGGTAATGATCAGCGTGTGGTGAAGCCCGGGCAGATGGGCTATCAGAATCCCGTAGACGGCAATAACTGGAAGAATACAGAGACCTACAGACAGATACATGAGATAAACCAGCAGAGACAGAATGCGGCATTTGCCAACGGTGTAAATTTTAACCCGAATTTCCCGTCCCAGCAGATGAGACAGCCGGTAAAGCAGGGCAAAAACATGCCTGTCCCGCCTCTGGGGTCTCCTCTTTATGCGGATGTTTCCAGTACCAAGCTGAGTTCAACACTGAGTGTAGTACTCGGATTTATGTTTTTCGGGATCCTGGGGCTGCTCTTTGGCGGCTGGATAGTCATCGGAGGAACTCTTTTAAAGATAGTGGCACTTATCCTCTGCCTGCTGCCTTTGGGATGTCTGGGCCTGGCAGTTGACGGACTCAGTACCTTAAACCTGGCAGAGCGCTTTGAAAAATATGTTGCTCTTCTTAAAGATAAGACCCACATTGATGTGGAAACCCTGGCACAGATAACCGGCAGGACTCCCAAACAGGTCCGTAAAGACCTGAAGAAGATGATCAAAAAAGGCTGGTTCAGGCAGGGCCATATGGAAGACGGCGAAGATGCCATCATCACCAGCAACGAGACTTATCTGCAGTACCGTGAAGCCATGATGAACGCGGCGCAGATGGAAAAGGAAAGGGAAGAGGAAGAAGGAGGCTACACCCAGGAGCAGAAAGAGATCTTTGACCAGGGTGAAGAGTATATCAAGCAGATACGCGATTGCAATAAGAAGATCGCAGATCCGCTTATCACCGAGAAGCTGGACCGTATGGAGCATTCGGTACGCATGATTGTGGACCGTGCAAAGCAGAGGCCTTCACTTACGGTGGACCTCCACAGGCTGATGAACTATTATCTGCCTACCATGGTCAAGCTGTTATACTCATATATCGATCTCTGCAGCCAGGATAAGACCAGCGCCAATATCGAGAAGTCAAAGAAAGAGATAGAAAGCACCATCGATCTGATGAACAATGCTTTTGATAAGATGTTTGACGATCTGTTTGACGACACCAGCCTGGATATCTCCACGGATGCGGAGGTATTAAAGCAGCTGCTTACCCAGGAGGGACTTACAGGCCATAACTTCACGTCGGAACAGACCATGCCTTTTGAGGCACCGAGTTTCCCTACGGGACCGGCAGCACCAAAGACGGATAATATCACTCAGAACGGTTAATAATAAAAGGAGGACTACAGGAAATGGATGACAACGGAATGCAGCAGGCAATTCAGGGGCTTGAGCAGGGTAACAGCCAGGCTATAAGCGAACTGGGAAATCAGGCAACCATGCCGCAGCTTACACTGGATCCTTTTGCAGCGGCTCCCTCAGCACCGGCACCGCAGCTGACACTTGAGCAGTCAATGGGAGCAGCTCCCACACCGCAGCTTACGCTGGGACAGACGGCTCCGGCACCTACAGCAGAGGATGCCACACAGGCGCAGATGTCACAGCTTTCCGCTGAAGAGCGAAAGATGGTTGAGGATTTCGCAACACAGATAGATATTACCGACAGCAACACGATAATGACTTATGGTGCGGCTACCCAGCAGAAGATGGCAGATTTCTCCAACAAGGCCCTTGATAATGTTAGGACCAAGGATATGGGAGAAGTCGGTGTGCTCCTGACCGGCGTTGTTGCAGAGCTTAAGGGCTTTAACGAAGAGGAAGAAAAGGGAATAATGGGCTTCTTTAAGAAGCAGACCAATAAGGTTGCCCTTATGAAGACCAAGTATGATAAAGCAGAAGTCAACGTAAACCGTATCGTTGATATGCTGCAGCAGCATGAAGCCAGACTGATGAAGGATTCGGCCATGCTGGATAAGATGTATGACATGAACCTGCAGTACTTCAAGGAGCTGACCATGTACATCCTGGCCGGCAAGAAGAGACTGGCAGAGGCAGAGAACGTGATACTGCCCCAGCTGCAGGAAAAGGCAAGACAGAGCGGACTGCCCGAGGATGCACAGGCTGCAAGGGATTATCAGGAAATGTGCGAGCGTTTCTCCAAGAAGATCGTTGACCTGGAGCTGACCCGTACCATAGCAATGCAGACTGCTCCCCAGATCCGTATGATACAGTCCAACGATATCCAGATGGTGGACAAGATCCGTTCCACTGTGGTCAATACCATTCCTCTGTGGAAGAGCCAGATGGTCATCGCCCTGGGCATTCACAATGCAACCGAGGCAGCAAAGGCACAGCGTGCCGTTACCGATGTCACCAACCAGATGCTGCTGCAGAACGCTGAGGCACTCAAGGTTGCTACCATAGAGACCGAGAAGGAATCCCAGAGAGGTATCGTTGATATCGAGACCCTTAACAAGACCAATCAGAGCCTTATCTCTACCTTCGATGAGGTTATGCGTATACAGGCTGAAGGCCGCGAGAAGCGTAAGCAGGCCGAGGCAGAGATGGCACGTATGGAGACCGAACTCAAGAACAAGCTGCTTGAGGTAAGAGGTATCAAAGGTCAATAAGTAATATACCGGGGGTCAGGAGCTTTGCACAGGCCGGCACATAATCTGCCGGTTTGCGCAAAGTTCCTGACCCCCGTTTTTTAGTTGACATAACATAGTGACTGCGATATATTTTACATGATGAAAAAGGTACTTAAGATAGCGGGTATCTGCATGGGATACCTGTTTACAACTGTTGCTGCATTATTCTGTTTCATATTGCTGGTGTGCCTGGTGCTGGTCTACGGACCCTCCGAGGATGCCGGTAAGCTTTTTGTGCACTCCTGTCAGGAGACCAGTGCACTCAAATTCCTGCCCTACTGGTTCCTGCCCTCCGATACCGTGGACGATATCCTGGGAAAGGGAAATGAAGATTCAGTGGTAAAGACCGAGCCTGTAAAGGAATACCGTGCAGCCCTGGCCTATGACCCTGCGGACCTTGAGGAGCTTTCGGAAGAGGATAAGGCAGATCTGGCTGCCACCCAGGATGAGGTGGTATACGGGGAACCCTATATAGAAGAAGTAAACGAGGGTATCTATAAGGGAATGATAATGATAGTCCCCGATCCTTCCAGGGTCGTGATAGGTACCCTGCCCAGCTACAGTACAGGCGGTGTGGGCAAGCTGCTCAGCAAGTTTATCGAAGATTACGGTGCCATTGGCGGTACCAATGCCGGTGGTTTTTACGATCCGGGCGGAAGCGGTCTTGGCGGCTGCCCCGACGGTATGGTACTGGAAAACGGTGTGATACGCTACGGTACCGATCAGGTATATAAAAATGTAATAGGTATAAGCGCCGACCACAGGCTGCTTTTAGGTAACTGGACACCCCAGCAGGCTCTGGATGCGGGCTGTGTATCGGCTGTCAGCTTTTATGACGGCCTTGTGCTGATAAAGGACGGTGTACCCCAGGAAGGACTGAACAGCGGTGTCAATCCCAGAACGGCCATAGGCCAGAGGGAGGACGGCACTATGCTCCTGCTGGTAATAGAGGGTCGTCATGCGGGAAGCCTTGGAGCTACGGCAGATGATCTGAGAGATATATTTGTACGCTACGGTGCGGTGAACGCTTCCATGCTGGACGGCGGAACCTCGGCAATAATGTTCTTCCATGGTGAGCAGGTTACCAGGGGCTCTAACCTTCTGGGTATGCGTTACCTGCCTACCGCTATGCTGGTCATGCCTGCAGAGGGTGAAGAAATCGTGGCAGCGGAGGATACTCCATGAGCGATAAGGACGTGATAAAAAAGGATCCGGCTGTGAAGCAGGAAGAAGCAGTGCCTGCAAAGGCAGCGGCTGAGAAGCCGGCGGGACCGAATAGTGCTGCACCGAAAAGAAAACCTGTTAACAGAGATGAGGGAGCGCCCGGAAAGAAACCTGTGAGAAAGGACGGCGTGGCTCCCGAAAAGAAGCCCGTTCGCCGGGACGGAGCTGCAACTGAGAGAAGACCCGCAGACAGGAACGGAGCAGCATCTGAGAGAAGGCCGGTCAGAAGGAATGAAGCGGCACCTGAATATACGGAAGCAGTCCGTAAGGATGAGGCTCCCGTTAAGAATGCTGCCGGTAAGAAGAAAAAGCGCCGTAAGAGATCGAAGGTACTGGGCGCATATTTCATATATCTGGCAGTGCTGATCATCATTTCATCCGTTATCCTGCTGGTATTGTGGATAAAACTGGCTGATTATCAGAAGGGTATAGATGCGAAGCAGCAGGCCCTTGCTGCAGCACCCACACCAACTCCTGTTCCCAAAGATGAAACAAAAGAGGCCCAGGCAGCATTTGAAAAGTATGCGGATACTATCAGTGTGTCGGACTGGACATCCCTGTGGATGGATACAAGGACGGACGATCCCGAGGACAGGGAAGCGGTAGAAGGATATTTCACAAAGGCCCTGGCCGAAGAAAAGGTTTCGTACTACCTGGATCTTATGTATGATGAGGAAACTCCGGTATATAAGATAAAGATAGGTGATAAGGATGCGGCCCGTGTCTTTATGAGCAGGGATATGACAGGACACTGGAACAAGGCTTCGGTGGAACTGGTGCTTAAGGGTGATCACGAGGTTAAAGATGTGCTGCCTTCAGGCATGGGGCTGCTGGTCAACGGAAATCCCGCGCAGCCCACGGAAGAGACTGAGGATCATTTCCCCTACAGCAGTATAGAGAACGTCCTGACGGACCAGATCGTCTGGAACATATATGATATAAAGGACATGCTGACCGAAGGGGAGGTAAGCTACGAAAACTCCGAAAGCTTTATCTGGTCGGAGGATGATGACTGTTACCTGGCCCTGGCTGACGATGTACCCGCAGATGACCTGATGCAGAGGGCAGAAGGCTTCTTTAAGGCATATATGAACTATACCATGAGCGGCGGCGCCGGCTGGAGGGATTATAAAGAACAGAAAGAGGCGGCGGAGGCCAACGGCGGTACCGCACCCGGTAATCCCGTATGGGGCAGGTTCGCAGCATGTGCGGCCTATACATCATCTGACAGTGTGGCTTATTCCATGCTGCAGAAAGCCTTTGACAGTACCTGCTACGGTCTGGCATATACCAACCACGATTACGGCCTGATGGAGACCAGGGGACCCATCCGCTGGGCGGGTAACTGTGTGGGAATAGACTTTTTCTACCATGCATATGCCACGATCAACGGCCAGCGTAAGGATTATTCCGGCGGCGACCAGCTTTTCAGGGTATTCTTCATAAACGTGGACGGCAATTGGAAGATATGGGCATTTGATGCCTGAAATTTGCTTTTAGCACGGGTTTGCAGTATAATTATCTGCGATAAATCCGGCTTGTCATCCTTAGCGAAGGATCTTATCATAATCATAAAAAGGGAGAAGAGTAATGAAGAGAGCACTTATCACAGGTATAAACGGACAGGACGGTTCCTTTCTGTCGGAGCTTCTGCTCGAGAAAGGATACGAAGTATACGGTATTTTAAGAAGAAAGAGCGTTGTGGACTACGGCAACGTTACACATATCAAGGACAAGATACATTTCATCTATGCCGATATGACGGATGTGGTATCCCTTATCAGCGCAATGCGAATTGCACAGCCCGATGAGGTTTATAACCTTGCAGCACAGTCTTTCGTGGCTACCAGCTGGGACCAGCCCATCGCCACCGCAGAGATAGACGCAGTGGGCGTTACCAACATACTTGAGGCCATAAGGGCCGTAAATCCCAAGTGCCGTTATTATCAGGCATCCACTTCCGAGATGTTCGGAAAGGTACAGGCCATCCCCCAGGATGAGAACACACCTTTCTATCCCCGCAGCCCCTACGGTGTTGCCAAGCTGTACGGCCACTGGATCACAAAGAATTACCGTGAGAGCTTCGGACTTTTTGCCTGCAGCGGCATACTCTTCAATCATGAAGGTGAGCGCAGGGGCAAGGAATTCGTTACCAGAAAGATCACCGATACGGTAGCACGCATCAAGTGCGGCCTGGTGGACTGCCTGGAACTGGGCAATCTGGATGCAAAGCGTGACTGGGGCCACAGCAAGGACTATGTACGTGCCATGTGGCTGATGCTCCAGCAGGATGAGCCCGATGATTACGTTGTTGCTACCGGCGAGACCCGTACGGTAAGGGATTTCGCAAAGATCGCCTTTGCCAAGGCGGGCATGGAGGTTGAATTCACCGGAAGCGGCGTTGATGAGATCGGTACGGATGTAAATACCGGTAAAGTAGTCGTTAAGGTCAATCCTAAGTTCTTCCGCCCTGCTGAGGTAGAACTGCTTATAGGTAATCCCAAAAAGGCCGAAGAAAAGCTGGGCTGGAAGAGGGAGATAAGCTTTGACCAGATGGTCGAGCGTATGATAGCCACGGATATGGCTCTGGTGAAGCAGGAAATCAAATATGCAACAAACTCATAAAAAAGCGCTTGTTATAGGTGCGGCCGGCTTCGTCGGCAAGTACCTTGTAAGGCATCTGCATGATGATAAGGGGATGGATGTGGTAGTCACAAAGCTGCCGCACGAGGTCCTGGTGCCGATGCCTGCTAAAGTCTGCGAACTTAATATACTTGAAAAGGAGAGCATAATTGACCTGCTCTTCTCCGAAAGACCGGATGAGATATACCATCTGGCAGCTCAGAGCTCGGTCAGCGTAGCGTGGAGGAATCCCCAGCTGACCGTAGATGTTAATGTAAAAGGAGCCGTTAACCTTCTGGAAGCCCTCAGGGAACTGTTCTACAAACCCAGGGTTATAATGGTGGGCAGCGGCGAGGAATACGGACATATCAAACCCGGGGATACTCCCATTAAGGAGGATACTCTTCTGGACCCCGGCAATATATATGCCGCAACAAAGGCCTGTCAGAACATGCTGGGCAGGATCTATGCAGATGCATACGATCTGGAGCTTATCATGGTGAGGGCCTTTAATCATATAGGTCCCGGGCAGCTGCCCATCTTTGTGGTCTCCGATTTCTGCAAGCAGGTAGTGGATATAGAGCTTGGCAAGAAAGAGCCTGTTATGTATGTTGGTAATCTCTCTGCGAAGAGGGATTTTACCGATGTGCGTGACGTGGTGAGGGCTTATGCTGCTCTGGCTGAGAGCGGGGTAAAGGGTGAGAGCTATAATGTCGGCAGCGGACATGCGGTAGAGATAAGGGAGATACTTGATCTGATAATCAGCCGTTCAAGCGCGGATATAAAGGTGGAAACGGACCCGGCCAAGATAAGGCCCGTGGATGTCCCGATAATAGAAGCGGATATCAGCAAGATAAAGGCGGCAACAGACTGGGAGCCTCAGATACCCCTTGAACAGACCATAGATGAGACACTGGCGGACTGGCGCAGAAAGGAGAGCGAAGATGAAGAAACTGTTTGATGCGGAGGGCATTACAAGCTCGGAACGTTACTTCTATACACCTTCATCCTTTGCACGCAAGCATCTGTGCTATGCGCAGGAGGCGGGCTGTTTAAAGAGCCTTAAGCCCCACGCATCCATCCGTGAGAATGTGGAATCTTTCCTCTTCTTCTATGTGCGTGAAGGCACAGGCTGTGTACGATATGAAGGAAAGACCTATGAGCTTAAAAGGGGAGATGCCGTTTTCCTGGACTGCAGGGAGCATTACGAGCATGAGAGCAGTGTAAGCTCACCCTGGGAGCTGGCCTGGGTCCATTTCGACGGCGCCAAGGCAGAAGCCGTTTATCCCCTGTTCAGGAAGCAGAACAATGATCAGCCCGTACTGGTACTGGGACGTCATGAAGCGGAGGCTTCGGAGCTGATAGGCATGCTGCTTGCGGATAAAGGAGAGAACAGTCCTGAGTCTGAACTGCGTGCGGACGGCGTGATCACTAACCTTATGCTGCTCTGCCTGCAGCTGGCCGGAGAGAAGAAGGACGCCCCGGTATTTGATGGCATAAGGGAAGCACTTAACGAAGAATTAAGTAAGGATGCACCTACCATCGAAGGCATAAAGGAAGCGCTGATGAAGCGTTATGATGCGGATATGGACAGCCTGGATGCGTTCTTCAATGCGCGCTACGGCATTAGTATAGAGGGATATGCGGCTAACCGCATGCTGAATAAGGCGAAGGAGCTTCTGCGCTTCACAATAAAACCTATGCAGGAAGTCATTGCTGAATCCGGCATAGGTTCTGAAGAAAAATTAAGAAGCCTCTTTATGGATAATGAAAACATGAGCCCTGAGGACTACCGTAAAAAGTGGGCCCAGTGGATCAAAGGCTGAGCGCCTCTTTCTTTTTGGCAGCCAGTTTCCTGGGGCTCCAGCGTGCCACTCTCATACCGCGTCCTTTGTTCTTTGCATTAAAGCGGAGGTTGAAGAGCTGGCGTATGTACTGAATGGTAACTTTTGTGGAAAGCTTGGATTCGCCGCTCTCCCTGTCGTGGAAGGCATAAGGAGTCTCCAGAACCTTCTTGACGGGACACATCGCGATGACTTCCACCATTATCTTCCAGCCGATGGGATTAAGCTCTGCTCCCTCAAGCAGTTCGCGGCGTATCATGAACAGTCCGCTGGTGGGATCGCTTATGCGGCGCAGGCAGGGAAGCATGATCTTTCCCATATATCTTGCGCTTCCGGATACGATCTTACGGAACAGATCGAGACCGCCGTCGCTTCCGCCGGGAATGAAACGGCTGGGTATAGCCATATCGGCATGGGCACGCATAGCGGCATACATGTCAACCAGGACCTCGGGCGGATGCTGGAGATCCGCATCCATGCAGGCTACGTAATCACCCTTTGCCAGTTTAAAGCCCAGTACAACGGCTGTTGCAAGTCCCTTTTCGTCATCACGGTGGCGCAGCACCACGGTGGGATCGTTTTCGGCAATGCCTGATATCACTTCAGGGGTCTCATCGGTGGAGTCGTCCACAAATATCACCTCGTGGGGGATCTTTCCCAGAGCGCCGTGAATGCGGTCAAGAAGAGGGCGTATATTGTCTTTCTCATTATAAGTAGGTACAACGATGGAGATCATGACTTCTCCTCCTTGTGATTATTTTGATGATGATAATTATAAAATAAATAAAGATACAATTCAAGCTTCCCGGTGTCATTCTGAGCGAAGCGAAAAAGTGAGACAGGAAATCTGTGATTTCCGAAGTCGAACTTTCCTACTTGGGAATCTTATTATTTGGAGGTAAACAAAATGAAGATCACAGCACTTATACTTGCAGGCGGAAAAGGCGAGAGATTCTGGCCCAGGAGCAGGAAGAACTGCCCCAAGCAGTTCTTAAGCTTAACAGGCGACGGCAAGACCATGATACAGAAGACCGTTGAGCGTATTCTCCCGCTGGTCAAGCCGGAAGATATATTCATTTCCACCAATCAGAACTATAAAAAGCTGGTACGTGAGCAGCTGCCGGATGTGCCGGAATGCAACGTGCTCTGCGAGCCTGTAGGCCGTAATACGGCACCCGGCATAGGCCTGGGTGCCGTATATATGAGAAAGAAATACGATGATGCGGTAATGCTGGTACTGCCCAGTGATCATCTTATCAAGGATGAGGATACCTTCAGGAGTGTCCTTTCGGAGGCTGTTGAGACCGCAGAGGAGGAAAGCTGCCTGGTAACGATGGGTATCAAGCCCACCGCACCCGAGACAGGCTACGGTTATATCAGATACCTCAGTGAAGGCGCAAGGAAGAATGCGTATAAAGTAGAGCGTTTTGTTGAGAAGCCTGATCTTAACAGGGCAAAGGAGTATCTGGCAGACGGAAAGTATCTCTGGAATTCAGGCATGTTCGTATGGAAGGTGTCATCTATACTGGGATGCATCGAAAAATACCTGCCCGCGATCTATTCGGGCCTTGCAAAGATAGAAGCATCCATCGGAAGCGCTTCTGAGGAGAGTGTATTAAATGCGGAATTTGATACCATGCCTTCCGAATCCATCGATTACGGTGTGCTTGAGAAGGAAGACGGCATACGTGTACTGCCCGGTGATTTCGGCTGGGATGATGTGGGCAGCTGGCTGGCCCTGGGAAGGATGCGTTCCCTTGACGGAGCCGGAAACCTTATATCCGGGAACGTGGTATCCACAGGTGTGGAAAACTGCATAATCGAGGGCGGGGACAAGCTGATAGCTGCTGTCGGCCTTAAGGATACGGTCGTAGTCGACACCCCGGATGCGATACTCATATGCAATAAGGAGAGCACCGCAGACATTAAAAAGATAGTGGAGAACCTAAGGAACGCAAAGAGGGACGAATACCTCTGATACTTGCGGACAGGGTGCCACGCATGTTATAATAAGATGTTTGGATATAAGATCCGGAACGCGGTCTTAAGGGGCCGCAGAGGAAGAGCCGCCCGGGCTTTTCCGGGGGAGGAATATGAGCGATAAGTTGAACGAAGATCCGGATATCATAGATCTGGATAAGACAGGGGCGATAACGCCTGCTGAGGAGCTGCCCAAAGAAGTGACCATGGATACCCAGCTGCTCACTGATGTGAGCGCCGAGATAGCCCTGAGCATGGAGAATACCCAGCCTTTGGCGGATATCAAAGCCCTGGCAGAAGCAATAGAGAAAACACAGACGGCGATAGAGATACCCGACGGTGAGACCAGGGTGATCGACAGTCATGCCCTTGATGATACCATGGTGATCATGGACCTGGACAGCACTTCGGAGCTGAGCGGGCTGATGGAAGAGATAGACCGGAATACCGGAGAATTGATGCCTGCAGATGAAGCTGCAGGTCCGGATGGGGCATATGAAGAGGATTATGTTCCCGGCGGGGAGTACGGTGAAGACGGTTATGTTGACGATCCGGATGCTGTATATGAGGGTGAAGATTATGCAGACGATCCGGACGCGGAATACGTCGGGGATGACTATGATCCCGATGCCGTATACGATGAAGATGAATACATAGACGATCCTGCTATAGAAGCGGAAGCCCCGGAAGAAGAATATGACGATGAGCTTGATGCGGAGATAGATCCGGCAACAGGCTTATACCTGGTATCCGATGAAGATGAGGCCGGAGAAGACGCTGAAGGTGAAGATGTTGAAGCAGAAGACGCCGCAGAGGCTGATGCCGTAGCAGACACGGAAGCTGAAACAGATGAGGCTGATGCCGGTGCCGCGGTAGATGAGGAAGCAGACGCCAGACTCTTTGAGACTGGCGAGATCATGCACCTTGAAGAGGAACGCACAAAGCGTGACAACGAAGCAGCACCCATCATGAGAAAGACTCCTGCCAATATATTCGCGGTGGCTATAGCGGTGTTCAGTTTTATCGCATTGTGCGTCATAATAGGCGTGGCTTCCTACAAAAACAGGAGTGTAGCCGAGAATAAACCCTATATGTATGATGTGGGCGAACGCTTAAACAGTATAGGTACTGCGGGCCAGAGCGGCCTTATGGCTATGGCAAATGCCGATCACGGCAGCGGCGCGGTGCCTGAAGATGACGAAGAGACGGATCCGGATACCGTGCAGGATCCCGATGCCCTGATATATGTGAAGCTAAGTTTTACATCCGTAGCAAAGGATATAAAACTTAAGTTTATCAACAGCGGGACAGAGCGTCTGGTCACCGATGAGGAATTCGAGGTGGTGCTGACCGATGCCAACGGTGAGAAGCTGCGCCTGGTCGACGAGGACAGGGACGGCATCATCTATAAGAAAGACGTAGCGGGCGGTGAATACAAACTGGCTGTAGTAGACAGGGACGGATATGATTTCGTTTCCGTACCCGGAACCGTCACCGTTAAGGAAAACATCAGCTACCAGAAGATAGACGTCAAAGAAGAGATAAAGAAAGAAAACGAAGTAAATGCCGCGGTAGAGGATACCGGAAACGGTAAGGAGCCTGAGGAAGGACCTCCCCCCACCCCGACTACGGGAGATACGGTTGAATGGGTAGAGTCTACAAAGACAGCTAAGGAAGGCTCCGACGGATATAAGCCCGTGGATAAAGCCGACATCCCCGAGCCGGATTACAGCGAAGGCGTTGTTGCAGGCAGGGATAATAAGCCTGTTACGGCAGCAGCCGGTACCGCGAATGGCGGTTCGACGATATGCGGATCCGACGATCCCACACCGGGTTCAACCCCTACCCCCATACCCATACCTACGGGCGGGAGTGAACCTGCACCGGGAGATGATGACGATGATCCCACGCCTACACCTACAAAGGAGCCTGATGATCCCGACGTTACACCGGGTGTGAGCACTACACCTACACCCACCGATAAGGACGGTAAGAAGGATCCCAAGAAGGACAAGACCACAAAGCTTAAGGATAAGAACGGCAACCAGCTGTATGTAAAGAAAGACGATAAGTACGAAGAAGCCGTTTATGCCGATTACTATAAGGCAGAAGCGTTCTATGTGGCATCCGAGATAGAGTATGTCTATACCGGCTGGCAGACACTGGACGGAAAGACCTACTACTTTGATAAGAACGGTAACAAAGTGACCGGGGACCAGATCATAAAGGGAGTCAAGTATCATTTTGATGAGTACGGTGTGCTTGACGGGACCGGCAAGCCTGATGAAGGCAATAATAACGGAGGCAATTCCGGTGGCGGAAAAGGCATACTGGGCATAGATGTTTCCAAGTGGAACGGTACCATCGACTGGAATGCAGTAAAGGCCAGCGGAGTCAACTTTGCCATCATCCGCTGCGGATACCGCGGATCATCCACAGGTGTACTGGTGGAGGATCCCACCTTCAGGGCAAACATAGAAGGTGCCCAGGCAGCCGGTATCAAAGTGGGCCTGTACTTCTTTACCCAGGCGGTTAATGAAGTGGAGGCGGTGGAAGAAGCTTCCATGTGCCTGAGCCTGGCTCAGGGATACAGCGTATCCTACCCCATCTTTATAGATGTGGAGTTTACCGTTAATAAAAACGGCAGGGCCGACGGACTCGACAGAGCCACCAGGTCTGCAGTGGCAAGAGCCTTCTGCGAGACCATCAACAACGGCGGCTATGCAGGCGGTGTATATTCATCGAAGAGCTGGTACGGTTATTCGCTGGATATGGGCGTTATCGGAGGATATAAGATCTGGCTGGCTCACTATACAAGCCAGACCGATTACGCAGGACATTATGATATATGGCAGTATTCCTCAAAGGGCTCGATATCGGGCATAAAGGGGAATGTGGATATGAATTACAGTTATATGGGCTATTGATCGAAGGGAGAAGATGATGAGGACTTACCTTGTAACCGGAGGAGCAGGCTTTATAGGCTCCAACTACATCCACTATATGTTTGAAAAATACGGTGATGAGATCCGTATCATCAACGTGGATGCACTGACATATGCGGGAAACCTTGAGAACTTAAAGGGCGTTGATGAAAGGGATAATTATACTTTCGTAAAAGCCGACATCTGCGATAAGGACGCCATCAGCAGGATCTTTGCGGAGAACGACATCGACCGCGTGGTGCATTTCGCAGCAGAGAGCCATGTGGACAGGAGTATCAAGAATCCCGAGGTATTCGTTAAGACCAACGTTTTAGGTACCGCGGTAATGCTCAACTGCGCAAGAGCAGCATGGGAGAAGGAAGACGGGACCTATCCCGAAGACAAGAAGTTTCTGCATGTATCCACCGATGAGGTGTACGGTTCCCTTCCCGAGGGCAACGGTTACTTTTATGAGACAACTCCTTATTCACCCCATTCACCCTATTCATCCAGCAAGGCCGGATCGGATATGCTGGTGAGGGCGTATATGGATACTTATCATTTCCCCGCAAATATCACCAACTGCTCCAATAACTACGGACCTTACCAGTTCCCGGAGAAGCTGATACCGCTGATGATAAACAATGCACTTAACGGAAAGAAGCTTCCGGTATACGGTGACGGAAAGAACGTCCGTGACTGGCTCTACGTAAGGGATCATGCCAAGGCCATCGATATGGTGCAGGAGCAGGGCAAGCTGTTCGAGACCTATAATGTAGGCGGACATAACGAGAAGCAGAACATAGAGATAGTCCAGATAATAATCGATACACTGCTGGAGATACTGCCGGATTCCGATCCCAGAAAGGCTAATGTCAGCAGGGATCTGATCACTTACGTTGAGGACCGCAAGGGCCATGACAGACGTTATGCGATCGCTCCGGACAAGATCAAGGCAGCAGTGGGCTGGCAGCCCGATACCATGTTCAAGGAAGGCATACGTCTTACCATTCAGTGGTATCTTGAGCATGAGGACTGGATGAAGAATGTCACCAGCGGTGACTACCAGAAGTATTACGAGACCATGTACAATGTGTAAAGAACCTTAGTACTTTATTGGGGAGGGATAAACTCAATGAAAGGTATAATACTTGCCGGCGGTTCCGGCACCAGACTCTATCCGTTAACTAAAGCCGTATCAAAGCAGATCATGCCTGTCTATGACAAGCCCATGATCTATTATCCCCTCTCAATACTGATGCTTGCGGGGATAAGAGAGATACTGATAATCTCAACACCCAGGGATCTGCCGGTGTTTAAGGAGCTTTTCGGCGACGGAAGCCAGCTGGGAGTCAAGTTCAGCTATGCCGTGCAGGAACAGCCCAGGGGACTGGCAGATGCATTTATAATCGGTGCGGACTTTATCGGAAGCGACAGTGTGGCACTCATACTTGGTGACAACATCTTCTACGGACAGAGCTTTTCAAAGCTGCTGCGTGAGGTGGCATCCCGCGATAAGGGCGCTACGATCTTCGGATATTATGTACGCGACCCCAGGGAATACGGCGTAGTGGAGTTTGACGAGAACGGAATGGCGATCTCCATAGAGGAGAAGCCCGAGCATCCCAGGAGTAATTATGCGGTGCCCGGCCTGTATTTCTATGATAACGACGTTGTGGCCATCGCAAAGGATGTAAAGCCTTCCGCAAGAGGTGAGATAGAGATAACCAGCATAAACAATGCATATCTGGAGCGCGGTGACCTTCATGTGGAGACACTGGGCCGCGGCTTTGCATGGCTGGATACGGGAAATCATGATGCACTCCTGGACGCTGCAGATTTCGTTGCGGCATTCCAGAAGAGACAGGGGCTTTATATCTCCTGTATAGAAGAGATAGCATACAAGCGCGGATTCATCACCAAGGAGCAGCTGCTCAAACTGGCAGAGCCTCTGATGAAGACGGCATACGGACAATACCTTAAGGAAGTGGCAGGCGGACTGTAAAGAAAAGTGGATAAGCGTGTAAGAAATCTGGCTATATTGGCTTCAATATCGGCTTTACTGCTGATAGTGCTGATCGTATGGCGTGCCAACCGGCCTCCGGAACAGTCCGGGACAGGCAGCGGAACCGTGCAGCAGACAGCTGAGGATGATCCTTATCGCGCTTTTCTTGAAGACGATACTTTTTTTGACAGCGAGTCAGTAATAAGCTCGGTAAAGATAAGCGAAGAGTCCGATAACAGCAAGCGCCTTTTCCTGCAGGCCAGCAGTGTTTTAAAGGATATCCGTATCACCATTACGGATGCGGAGGGTGAACCTGTTAAGGGCTTTCCTTTTTATGTAGATGTGGATCCCCTGGGAGAGTATAAGGATCTGGATCAGGACGGAGTGATCTACATACCCGGAGTGAGCGCAGGCGATTATTATGTGGCGCTTAAAGAAGTTGAAGGATACAGGATCCCCGAGGATCCGATGCATGTGTCGGTAAGCGACGAGCTGGAATATACGGTAATAGAGGACATTGAACAATACATACTGAGCGAAGCAGATGTGGACGTGGCCAAAGAAGACACCAGGGAGAATGAGGCCAGGGACGATGCGGACGATACGGAACATACCGGCAAGTGGGCAGGAACCGATGCGGTATTCGGTATAGATGTTTCCACCTACCAGAATGATATAGACTGGGATAAGGTAGCAGCCTCCGGAGTAGAATTCGCTATAATCCGCTGCGGCTACCGCGGTTCCACCATAGGCGGACTTATCGAGGATTCGAAGTTCAAGCAGAACAT
>JAFYCS010000079.1 GCA_017539565.1 Lachnospiraceae bacterium | reverse complement strand
TTTCTCTTTTAGAAAGTGTCCTTGATTTTGCAAAATATTCGATTGATTATCCGGTACACCCTGTAAATTCGTCCTAATCCGTATTCACAAGGTTTGAAAAATGTGTGACTTCTGTGTTACTTCCAAGCCACCGAAGTGCCGCAAACCATTGATTTTACTGAGTTTTATTAGCTCAAGCTCTTAAGTGTCGGGAAGAGCAGCACGTCCCTTATGGCAGGGCTGTTCGTGAGCAGCATTACCAGACGGTCGATGCCGTAGCCGATACCACCGGTGGGCGGCATACCTATCTCAAGTGCATTCAGGAAGTCCTCATCGGTGTGCTCTGCTTCATCGTCGCCTGCTGCCGCATTGGCATCCTGTGCTGCGAAACGCTCTCTCTGGTCGATGGGATCGTTAAGCTCTGAATAAGCGTTGCACATCTCCCAGCCGTTGATGAAGAGCTCAAAACGCTCTACATGGCCTTCGTAGCCGGGTTTCTTCTTGGTAAGAGGCGAAACCTCGATGGGATGATCCATAACAAATGTAGGCTGCACCATGTGCTCCTCGCAGAACTCTTCAAAGAAGAGATTGAGGATATCACCCTTCTTATGACGCTCCTCGTACTCTACGCCCTTTTCCTTAGCCAGCTTCTTTGCAGCTGCATCATCGGGTACCTGTGCGGGATCATCAAAGTCTATACCTGTATACTGCTTAACGGCATCTGCCATACGCAGTCTTGCAAAAGGCTTGCCAAAGTCAAGCTCTATATCACCATACTTAAAGGTGGTGGTTCCCAGTACGCTCTGTGCCAGATGACGGAACATCTCCTCAGTCAGGTCCATCATGCCGTTATAATCGGTATATGCCTGATACAGCTCCATCAGGGTGAACTCGGGATTATGTCTGGTATCCACACCTTCGTTACGGAACACGCGGCCGATCTCGAATACTCTCTCCATGCCGCCTACGATAAGTCTCTTAAGGTAAAGCTCCAGTGAAATACGAAGCTTAAGGTCCTCATCCAGGGCGTTAAAGTGGGTCATGAAAGGCCTTGCTGCCGCACCGCCTGCATTGGCAACCAGCATGGGGGTCTCCACTTCCATGAAATCCTTCTTTGCAAGGAAGTTACGGATCTCCCAGATTATCTTTGAACGCTTCATGAACACGTCACGCGAATCCAGGTTCATGGTAAGATCCACGTAACGCTGGCGGTAACGTGTATCGGTATCGGTAAGTCCGTGGAACTTCTCCGGAAGTACCTGCAGGGATTTGGTCAGCAGGGTCATCTCCGTTGCATGGATGGAGATCTCACCGGTCATTGTACGGAAAGCATATCCTTTGATACCGTAAATATCGCCTATATCAGACTTCTTAAAGCCTGCATATGCCTCATCACCCAGGGCATCCTTAGATACATATACCTGTATATCGCCCTGACGGTCACGGATATTTGCAAAGGAAGCCTTGCCCATCACACGCTTGAACATCATACGTCCGGCAACTGATACGTTGATCGGTGATGCATCAAGTACTGCGCGGCGTGCGTTGTATGCTTCCTTCTTGGCACTGCGGTATGCAGCCACCACATCGTCAGCCGCACCTTCCGCGGGCTCCGGCGGAACTTCCATCTCCGTGTAGCTCTTAAGTATTTCCTTCTCATGCTCTTCGTAGAGGCTCTTCACCTCATCGGTGTGATGAGTCTGGTCATACTTCGTTATAACAAAGGGATCCTGTCCGGCCTGCTGTAATTCGGCCAGCTTCTCCCTTCTGACTTTTCTTAACTGGTTTAAATCCTGCTCTGCTGCAGGCGCTTTGTTCTGATTTTCTTCTGCCATATCAGTTTATCACCCAACCCAAATATCCAATACTTCATATTCCAAAAGGCCGGCAGGTGCTTCCACCTTAACTTTCTCGCCCTTCTTTGCTCCTATAAGTGCCATACCCAGAGGGGATTCGTTGGAGATGATGTGATTGAGCACATTTGCCTCCGTGCCGCCCCTGATGGTGTATTCAAGTTCTTTCTTCTTCTGAAGATCCTTGAGCTTAACGGTGCAGCCGAATACTACGGCCTCAATCTCGCCGTCATGCTGCTCAACATCCATGATGACAACGTTCTTCAGTATATTCTCGAGCTCCTCGATACGTGCCTCGACATCGCGCTGCTCGTCGCGGGCTGCATCATACTCTGCGTTCTCTGAAAGGTCGCCCTGCTCTCTTGCTTCCTTGATCTTCTGTGAGATCTCTTTTCTGCGTACGGATTTCAGATTCTGCAGCTCATCCTCATACTTGCGTAAGCCTTCTCTTGTCAGATAATTCTTCTTCTCTGCCATTTTTGTGACCGCCTCTTCCTTTCGTTAATTAAACAACACAACAGGGCGTCTACCCGCCCAAAATACCAAGGTATTATACATTATTCTGTTTATCTGTGTCAAGCTGTGCCAGCAGTGCCTCAAGGTCTGCCATGCTCTCCATCTCACAGGCTGCCTTGCGGAGTCTGGCCGCATGGGGAAAGCCTGCCAGATACCAGGCCGCGTGCTTGCGCATCTCTCTTATGCCTATGTATTCGCCCTTTACCTTAAGCTGGAGCGCCGCATGTTCGCGTATCATCTCCACCACTTCTTCCTTTGATGGCCGGGGAGGGATCACACCGGTCTCCATGTAAGACCTGATCTCCCTGAATATCCAGGGATTACCCTGACTGGCCCTGCCTATCATGAGGGCTTCGCAGCCCGTCTCTTCCATACAGCGCTTAGCTGATTCCGCGCTGTTGATGTCACCGTTGGCGATGACCGGAACGCTGACCGCCTCCCTCACCTGCCGGATGATATCCCAGTCGGCCGCGCCGCTGTAATACTGTTCCCTGGTCCTGCCATGCACGGCGATCGCCGCAGCTCCGGCGTCTTCCAGGTACTTAGCCATCTCGACGGCATTCACATGCGCCTCGTCAAAGCCCTTGCGGATCTTTACCGTAACAGGCTTCTTTATGGCTGTGGATATGGCCTTTACGATACGCGCCGCCAGCTGCGGATCCTTCATAAGCGCCGAGCCTTCGCCGTTGTTGACGACCTTGGGCACAGGACAGCCCATGTTGATATCCAGTATATCGAAGGGCCTGTCTTCTATACTCTTTGCCACCTCTGCCATGAGTTCCGGCTCCGATCCGAAAAGCTGCAGTGATACAGGCCGCTCTGCTTCATCTATGGCCATGAGGGCCTCGGTGTTCTTATTCCTGTAATGTATGGCTTTTGCGCTGACCATTTCCATACACAAAAGACCTGCCCCCATCCTCTTGCAGAGGATACGGAAGGGCAGATCGGTAACCCCGGCCATGGGAGCCAGGATATAGGGATCCTTCAGTATCAGATCTCCTATCTTCATTTTGCGTTCTTTTCGTAGATCATGCGCAGGCCGTCAAGTGTAAGGGTGCGGTCATATACTTCGATCACGTCGGTCTCATCGGCTATGATGGAACCAAGTCCGCCGGTGGCCACGACCTTCATCTCCGTAAGTCCCGCCTCTTCTTTTACTTTATTTACTATATACTCGGTCTGGCCTATCTGGCCGTATACAAGTCCGGCCTGCATACTGGTGACGGTATTCTGCGCCAGTATCGAATCGGGCTTCTTTATCTCTATCTCGGGAAGCTTTGCGGTATCTTCCCACAGGGCCTTTGCACTTATCTTGATGCCCGGTGCGGTGATACCTGCGATGAACTCACCCTTTGCATTAACAAGGTCGTAGGTTGTAGCCGTACCGAAATCCAGTACCAGCACGGGCCCGCCGTACTTTTCAAAAGCGCCCACAGCATCCACGATACGGTCCGGACCTATCTCCTTGGGATTCTCCGTAACGATATGGATGCCGGTCTTAAGTCCGGGCCCTACTATCATGGGCTTTATATCCAGGAAACGCTCGATGGCGCCGGTGAGCGAATGCATCACGTTAGGCACGACCGAAGATATGATCACGCCCTCTACCTTCTTAGGCTCCACCTTGTTGTACTTGAGCATCTCAAGCAGGGCCGCACCGTATTCGTCGGAAGTGCGGGGCGTGCGTGTCATCAGGCGGAAACTGCCGGTAAGGTCTTTTTTATTGTATAAACCGAATGTTATGTTTGTATTTCCTACATCGACTACCAAGAGCATGGTTGTTCCTCCTTAAGTTTCTTTTAACACAAATGTCCTGTAATACAGGCTCAGCTCCTCAAAGAGCTCCCTCTTCTTAGTGCGTATCTGTCCGATGAGCAGGCCTGCGGATACGTCATCGTAAAGGCAGTCCTCTTCAGTAGCCTGGGTATCCATGGATACGCTGCCGTCTTCCTCAAATACGATGGTGAAGATGCCGCCCACTTCCTCTGTGAAGAGTACGCAGATTATGTGCAGCTCATCCTGCACCGACTGCGGGAGATTGCCGTACTGTTCTTTATTGAAGTAATACTTCTGCTCATAGGCATTGGCGCCGCAGAGCACGCTTCTGTTTTCAGACATAACCGTATATCCCCCGTACGCTCACTTCACCCGAAGCCACGGTAACTGCCGTACCGTCACTCTTGTTGATGATGAGCTCACCCCTATCATTGATACCCTCGGCCACGCCGGTATACTCGCCCTTGGGATCAAGCACCTTCACCTCACGGCCGCGGTTGATCAGATAACTGTCGTATATGTGCACAAAATCCGACACATCCCCGCGCTCTGCGAAGATGCCGTAATAGTATTCAAAATATTCCATCACGCCGACGATGATCTGCGCGCGGTCTATCATCTCCCCGTGGCACAGGCGCAGCGATGTCGCTATCTCCTCCACCTCCGGCGGGAAGCTGTTCTGGTTAACATTGATGCCCACACCGATGACCACATGATGGATGTAGTCCGGCTCCGCGCTCATCTCCGTCAGTATGCCGCAGACCTTGCGTTCCTGGACCAGCACATCATTGGGCCATTTGATATTTACCTTAAGGTCGGAATAAAGACCGTTTATAACCTCCGCCACGCTGACGGCCATCAGCAGAGTGAGCATGGAGGCCTGGTCCGGCGAAAAGGTGGGACGCAGCAGAAGGCTCATGTATATAGCCTCTCCGGGAGGCGATACCCACTGGCGGCCGCGTCTGCCCTTACCGGCGCTCTGGTAATCGGCTACCACCAGGGAACCGTGATCCATGCCTTCCTCGGCAAGATACTTCGCGTCGTCATTGGTGGACTCGGTCTCCTTATGGAAGTATACCTTCTGTCCTGCCCACTGCGTGTTCAGACGGCTCATGATCTCGCTGCCCGACATGATGTTGGGATACGAGAGAAGTTTATAACCCTTATTGGTGACAGCCTCTATGTCGTAACCCTCTGCCTGCAGCTGCTTGATGACTTTCCAGACTGCGGTGCGGGATACGCCCAGCTTGTCACAGAGCTCCTGTCCCGACACGTGGTCGGAACCGTTCCTTATTTCTTTTAATACTGCGGCTTTAATGCTCGTAGCCATTTCTTACGCCCCCAGAGTGGCTGCCATTACAGCCTTTATGGTATGCATACGGTTCTCTGCTTCCTGGAACACCTTGGACTGAGGTCCTTCGAACACCTCGTCGGTAACTTCCATATCTACTATGCCGAACTGCTCGCCCTTCTCCTTAGCGGTCTCGGTCTTGAGATCGTGGAATGCAGGCAGGCAGTGAAGGAAGATGGCGCTGTCCTTTGCCTTGCTCATAAGCTCCTTTGTAACCTTATAAGGAGAGAGCTCCCTGATGCGCTCCTCCCAGATCTCGTCGGGCTCGCCCATGGATACCCATACATCGGTGTAAAGGATATCCGCATCCTTTGCAGCCTCTTCCGCAGACTCCGTAAGAGTGATGCTGCCGCCGCTCTCTTTAGCCCAGCCCTCGCAGGTGGCTACCAGTGCGGGATCGGGGAAATACTTTTTGGGCGCTGCTGCCGCAAAATGCATGCCCATCTTGCTGCACAGTACCATAAGCGAATTACCTGTATTGTAACGGGCGTCACCCATGTAAGCCAGTTTAAGGCCCTTGTGATCCCCGAACACTTCACGTATCGTAAGGAGGTCAGCCAGCATCTGTGTAGGATGATACTCATTGGTAAGGCCGTTCCATACGGGTACCTTTGAATAACGTGCCAGCTCCTCTACTATTTCCTGTCCGTAGCCGCGGTACTCGATACCGTCGAACATGGAAGAAAGGACCCTCGCGGTATCCGCGATACTCTCCTTCTTGCCTATCTGGGAGCTCTTGGGATCCAGGTAGGTACAGCCCATGCCCAGGTCGTGCGCTGCCACTTCAAAAGAACAGCGTGTACGCGTACTGGTCTTCTCAAATATAAGAGCCACGTTCCTGCCGCGCATGGAATCTACGGGCACATGCTCCCTCTTCTTCCTTTTAAGCTCAGCAGCCAGATCAACGAGATAAAAGATCTCCTCCGGCGTAAAATCCTTAAGAGTTAAAAAATGTCTTCCTTTAAGATCGACCATGATGTGTACCTCCCGTCATGAAAAAACTGTTTCAATAATACACTATACTAAGGTTATTTGCAAATAAAAAAAGATCCTTCGCTTCGCTCAGGAAAGGCACAAGAAGAGGCCCTTAGAGCTCTGGAAAGGATCCTTACCAGAATACGTGTCCTGCTATTACTATACCGTCGCGGTAGCCTGTTGCACGGAAGTGGGTCGCGTCGCCGACATTTGAGTGACCGTCCAGGGCTTCCTGTGCCGCCTGGAGGCAGCTTGCATTAACGCCTGCCGCGATCCTCCTGTCCACACCGCCGCTGCCTGCGGGGCTGAACTGACCGGACGCATAGATAACACCGTAAAGTGTATTGGGATATGCCGGGCTGCGCAGACGGTTCATTACCACCGCACCTACCGCCACCTGGCCTTCATAGGGCTGGTTGCCTGCCTCACACTGGATAAGTGCTCCCAGCAGGACCACATCCGATGCCGTTGCCGCGTACTTGCCGTAATATTTGTTCCTCTCAGCCTCGAGCTTTGCACGCTTTTCAGCTTCCTCACGCTCTTTGATGGCTGCCAGGGTCTCACCGTAATCCATGTGGAAGGAGATATCCAGATACTGCTCACTTAAGTATCCGCCTTCGCCTTCGAAATCTATCTTTACCCAGCCGTCGAGTTCATCGACAACATCGTATACTTCACCGACGCCCACAAGGCCCCAGGTATCACATTCGGTATTGGGCTCCTTGCGCACACGCAGCTGGTCGGTATTGACCTTTGCCTGCATCACGCCCACATCATCCAGAAGATCCTGTGCCTCATCACCGAAGAGCAGGTAATCATTGCATACCCAGCCTTCCATGTCGCCGGACTTTATCAGCGTCCATCTGTCGGTATACTCCACGATATATCCGCCGCAGTCCTTATATAAAAGACCTATCTGCTCCGATGTCTCATCGGCTTCCTTGCGGACGTTAACAGAGGTGTATACATTAGCCATAACAACAGATCCCGGATTCTTCCAGGCGTTGTTCTTCTCGATTATCTCCTGAACCTCTTTCTCCGTGGGTACTATATCCACTTCCACCACATCGGCTGCACCGGCGCTGGCCTCTTCCAGTACCTCGGCACTGGACATGGCACCTGCAGTCCTGCCGCTTAAAGGTAACATAATAATAGCGCCCAGACCTGCTGCCGCTGTCAAAGAAAATCTGTATGCAGTTTTCAGGCCCTTACCTGCCTTCATCTTCACCAAATGCTCCCTGACAATAATTCAAAATTATGTAAACTTGTTACAGAATTATGTCAACTTATTACGTAAATGTTTCGTATTTGTTACGAAATTGTTAACTCGCAGGGCATAATAGCACAGTGAAATGGAATTGTCAAGGGTCAAGCCAGCAATGTAAAATCATCGTAGGCCGGAATGGCCTTCATAAAAATGAAATACAGACAGAGTATTATCAGAAGCGCCAGAATGGCGATCATAACCGGGGATCTGAACTTCTCGAATTTCTTAAACTTCTCCGGCAGCTTTATCCTGTCATAGCCGCTGCAGACACAGGTAAACAATGCCAGGGCCGAAGGCAGGACGTAGCGTCCCTGGCGCTGGAAGTCCATGGCATATGCATAAAACAGCCACAGGCCGAAGTTTAATACGACTCCGCATAAGAGCATCAGGGTGTATGCCTTAAGACGTTTATCTGCAGATGCCGCTGCCTCCTTTTCCGCTGCAGGCTCCTTCTTTACTTTGGAACTGATGAACATTACGAGTACCGCTATAAGCCCTGCGGCAAATATCAGGCCGTATACCATGTAGTACGGCTTCGTGACATGCAGGACGGTTGCCCCGTAATCAGCTACGAAAGAGATGAAAAGCCAAAAGAAAAGTCCCGGGGTCCTTAAGAACTCAAAGAAGCCCACTCCTTTCTCCATGGGTGCGGGCTCTATCACCAGGCCTACACGGGCACGGTCCTTAAGCTGCTGTGCCTTTAAGCTGGCAAGTCCCAGGAAGTCGCCGTTGTTCACGGCTGCGCTGCGGATAAACCACCAGCCCGCTCCGATAAAACAGAGCAGCAGGATGAAACAGCCGTACTTCATCATATCCTTAAACTTAAGCGTAAGCTTCCCGTCCTTCTTTTCTATGAATAAATAGATAAAATACAGGGCACTTCCCGGAAGAAAGGCATAACAGTTGTAATAAGATAAGATACAGCAGACCGCGCCCACTGCAAAGCCAAAGCTGTTCTTAAAGGAAACCCCGTCCTGCCCCATTGCCAGCAGGAAATAGCTCATTATCACTATGGACATGATACCGCAGGCATCCAGATTAACGTAGCTGAAGATAAAGAGCATCTGCGGAAGGTACATGAACATGACCGGTAAGAGCTTAGCCGCGGGCCTGTCCTTAAACAGCCGCTTGGCCAATATCCATACGAAGGAAGCGCTCACCACTCCCATCAGCAGATTGACCATCCTGGCCACAAAGATATATCTGGATTCCAGATCCGTAAAAAACGAAGCCAGCTTTATGGCCCAGGCCATGAAGATATAGCTTAAGCCCGGCAGATATGCATATGAACCGCCGTAGCCGCTGATACCCACTTCCTGCTCCCAGCCAAAGGGCAGCCTGCCGTGTTCAAAAATAAAACGGGGGATCAGATAGCGGTCCATCTCGTCAGGCGGACACAGCATGGTCTCCCAGAATATATAAGCCGGCTGGTGTATCACCAACCGGCTGCAAAGGAATACAAAACCTGATATGTAGAGCAGGAAAAATATAAGCTCTCTTACTTTTTTCCCCTTATTATCCAATATTTACAGCTCCCGTGAACGCTCTGCTGCGGCCTCCACCGCATCTATAACCGCACCGCGGAAGCCTTCCTGCTCCAGTACGCGTACTGCAGCTATGGTGGTGCCTGCGGGTGAGCAGACCATATCCTTGAGCTCGCCGGGATGCTTGCCGGTATCCAGCATGAGTTTTGCGCTGCCGTAAACTGCCTGTGCCGCGAACTCATAAGCCTGCGCCCTGGGCATGCCTTCCTCTACGGCTGCATCAGCCATAGCCTCGATGAACATGAATACATAAGCGGGTGCGGAGCCGCTGACGCCTACCACCGCATCCATGAGATTTTCGGAAACGACGGAAGCACGTCCGAAAGCCCTTAAGATGGAAAGTGCTGTTTCCTTCTCCTCATCGCTTACCAGAGCGTTGGGGGTAGCTGCCGTGATGGCTTCCCCTACCAATGCTGCGGTATTGGGCATGCAGCGTACGCACTTGATATTGCTGCCCAGATGCTCTGACAGCCATGCAAGGGTCTTACCTGCCATGATGGATATGACCACCTGATCAGCCTTAAGCTGATCCTTAAAACCTTCTATAGCAGATGCGGCAAACTGGGGCTTTACAGCCAGTACCAGATAGTCCGCATTCTTTACAACTTCCTTATTATCCGTGCCTGCGTTGATCTTAAACTCATCGGCACGCTTCTTTGCCATATCTGCGTTAACATCCGCACCGTAGATATCCGAAGGTGCTACTATGCCTTTCTTTAACAGCCCGCCTATCATGGCTCCGGCCATATTTCCCAATCCTATGAATCCTATTTTCATTTTTCTCTTTTTCCTCCCCTTTACCGGCTCCGTTCATCTTATGAAAGAAGCCGAAAAATAGCAAGTTGTATTTTACTACAATGGGGTATTTTATTCAATCCCGTCCTGTATATCTTTGATCATCCTGTTCTGCTTCTTTGCCTCATCATACAGGCTGTAATAATAGATCGCTGCAATGATGATGTACGGAATGGTAAAGGATCTGAAGTATTCAAACCATCCTTTCGGGCTTATGGGATCAAATAAACTCAGTATGCCAAGGAAGCCGGCACACAGCGCGATCACTATAACATACTGCAGGAGGATCATCGCCAGCGGGCTGAGTTCGTCAAACAGCTTATTTAATGACAGGACAAAGGATGCGATGACGCACAGACCGAACATTATCAGCGTATTGGAATTGCTGGCCTGTGTCCCGCCTATGATATTCACGACTGCTCCCGATACGGAAACCATCGTATATGAGATGCAGATATATAAAAGAAGTGTTTTTAAATAATTTTTCATACGGTTTTCCTCTTCATCAGCTGCAGATATTCATTAAATGCCTTTTTATAGCTGCGGTTTATGCATATCCTCTCTCCGTTATCGAAGAAGGCATATACTTTCATGTTCAGATCCGGCTTAAGCTGCCTGATCTTATAGACGTTGATAAGGTTTGATTTCGAAACCCTTACAAAGCCGTAATTCCAGAGCATCTCCTCACATGAGGAAAGCGTGTTCATCAGGCGGAACACCCCGGTCTTTGTATAGGCGAACAGCTTCCTGTCCACGAAGTCAAAATAATAGATATCATCAGGTCCCAGGATAGTTTCTTCCCAGTCATCCAGGTCCTCATCCGCCGGCCTCCCCGAAAAAGAAGGTCTTTCCGAATTAACGGAATCTATGATCTGACGTACAACGGGACGCATATTCGTAAAATACACGTCCACGTGCTCTTCTTTACAGTTTTTGTCTTCGTACAGGTTAAGTTTCATTTGTTATCTCAGATCGCATTCCAGATAAACATGAATGCGAATACACATCCCCATGAATTCTTTGTATATTTACGTATCATCAGCATCCCGTACAGTGCCACAAAGGTGGTTGCCAGATCGATCATTCCCAGTGTATCGAAGTGAACGGGATGAAACATGATCCCCATCAGGGTACAGACCAGGGCTCCCCAGTCAAAAAACCTGCTCTTTACCGGGTATCTCTTTGAAATGAACTCTGCGATCACCGCATAATTAAATCCTTCAAAAAAGCCCCATACTACGGCAACAACCAGTGTTCCGGCAACGGCCGTAAGTATCCCTGCCTTATGCAGATCAGGTGTGACCATGATGCTAAAGGGTTCATAACCCTCAAACTGTCCCGAAAGCACAATGTAAAGTATATAGGGAAGGAAGCATATGATGGTTCCGGCCACTGCCTTAAGGGTGTTTTCCTTCTTAAGCCCGAAGCTTGCGAAGGGGATCTTACGGAAGATACATACCAGTGTGATCCCAAATCCTGCCATGCCGAATTCCAAGCCGGCAGATACCAGCAGTCTGGGCCATACGGAAACGCTGCTGTCCTTGCAAAAAGCCATCAGCGGCCCGCCGATCATTCCATAAGCCAGATACACTGCCATGGTAGCCAGTGCAATGATCCAGAGATTCGTATCCAGCTTCTTCTGTTCAACTGTTAATGTACGTTTACTGATTTTTTTCATTTTGGTAATGCTCCTTTTTCTTTGATAGCATTACCATATCAGATCGTGATCCTGCCTGTGGCAAAATATGCACAAGTTGCATATGCGGATGTACAAGTTGCATTTTTTCTGTGTTTTTATCTGCCAAAGCAAGATTATACCATGCCGGCTTTCATCTGACAAAGCGGCCGTATCATTTCAATATAGTAGCTGCGACTGCGATATCCTCCGCCTGTTCCTGCGTGAACTTATTCTTTGCAAGGCTTAACATGTAATATGTGTCCGCGTCTTCCTTTACATACCAGAACACCCAGTAGCTGCTGCTCCTCTCATCTTCACCGATGGTCAGGCCCTGCTTTTCAAGCTCTTCTATATCTGCCGGGGTATACAGATCATGCTCCTCCGAAAACTCCAGGGCATACCAGCCGTCGATGCGGTTTTCCGGAACGATAGTCTTTATATATTCCTGAACGGTATGATTATCCATATAGAAATGGGAATCCTTATCAAAGTACGGTATATGCTGATCGGTAAAAGTAAGCTGTACATTTGACGCAGGCAGCCTGGTGATCACTCCGGAATATAACCATGACGCCGGAACACTGCTTTTATTTACTGCAGTATACGCCTGGGGCAGTATGTAGGATCCGCCGTAATACCCGTTGTAATCCGAATATATGCTGAGATTGTATCCGCCCGGCAGGTTAAGAGCGATCCAGTCGCCTATCTGCGTTCCTGTGGGTAATATCGCAAAGTAATATGAGGAAGTGCCGTTTTCCCATTCACCGTACAGCTCGAATACCAGGGGCGTATCCGTGGGGATCTTCATATAATCATCAATAACACCCCCGCCGCCTTCAGGTAAAGACAGGATCTCCTTAAAATTCTTATCATATGCATCGCTTTTGCCTGCAGACTCTGAATCCCAGTACCTGCAGCTCATCTTTTTGGGCGCATGATCCAGATGTATTCCCACTGTGTCCGTATTTTTTTGCAGATCTACATGGGACATGGTATCCACTGTATCAAGGGGATGTCCGCATTCTGCCGATCCTCCGTGGCCTACACCCTTTTCATCCACATACGACCAGTTGAAGCTCCCCTGTGTTGTGGCATATACGTTTCCGGCATATATTACCGTTACCACCGGCGGCTGCCATAATTCCGGATCCGTTGCGATCCCTGCAGCCGGAATATCCTGTGTATCAGGCTCCAGCCCTTCAACCATAAAGTCTTCTATGATTATGCTTGTGTCATCGCCCGCTGAAGCTTCCAGTAAGGCTTTAAGGCTGTCATACTTTTCTTTGCTGATCTTTGTATAGTATTCCTGCGGAAAGCACAGTATCTCTACCCTATCTTCATCCTTCTCTCTCCAGCTGACATACACCTGCGGCATGCCGGGGGCTGAATTGATAGTGTCAGTCAGCTGTTCACAGAGATAGTCGTAATACTCCATCTTTTCTTCATCAAATACGATGATCTCCCCGTTATCATCCAGTGCATGAATTCCGATTATCTTAGTATCATCCAGCCAGTCTCTTGAATCGCTGCTGTACATGCTGCGGGATACCATTTCGAATGTGATATCTGCATTATCGGTAAGAACGATGTACATGCCGTCGTGGGCAGCACCGGGACTGCGCCCTCTTAACTCTTTTTTATACTGATAAGTTTTTCTGTTTCCGTCACTGTCTACAACATACACTCCGTTTTCATAAGTATAGTTCACATCCATATTTTCCAGGGCATTGATATCATCTGCCTCATCTTTTTTCGGGTTGGTAAGGAAGCATACCGCTACGATAACACATGCGGCCAGCGCGATGATGATGATCCAGAACGCCGGTTTCTTATAATTCAAAATCCCCTTTATCCTGGACTTAACCCCGGTCTCCCCGAAAGCTAAGGGGCAGGCGGTGATCACTTTTCCCGATATGCTCAGGTCAAGAAGGGCCTGGGAATAGGCTGCCATGTACTCCCTGTCCTTGTCCTTTATGACCTTTTCATCGCAGGCCGCCTCTATATCCCTGCATAAAAGGATATAGGCAAGCCAGCAGAGAGGGTTGAACCAGTATACCGAGAGCAGCGCAAAGCCAAGGGGCTTCCACCAGTGGTCATGCCGGCTTATATGGGCTTTCTCATGTGCGCATACAAGCTCCATGCGCTCCCCTTCCAGAGCTGAAGGCACATATATCAGCGGCCTTACAAGCCCCAGGATAAAAGGCGTCCTTACTTCATCACATATCATGATGTTATCCTTAAGTCTTACGGATGCGCCGACTTTTCTTCTGATAGTGATATAACTGATGAGCGCATAAAGGAACATCAGGGCAACACCTGTGATCCAGATAATGCTTGCTGCAGATACAAGAGTCTGCATGGTGTTTACGCCTGTCTCCTCTGCGGAAGCATATGCAACACTTACTGCAGGATTTACCGCATTGTTGATCACGGTGATACCCGTATCGATCCGCGGCTGCACATCCACAGTTTCCGGAACCACCTTTGCGCTGGGCAGGAGGCTTAATGCACTTTCGATGGATACAGGGCATATAAGCCTTATTGCTACCAGTCCCCATAAAAGGCAGGTCACCCATCTGGGTGCCTTCTTTAATAACGGCCTCGCAACAGTCACTGCAAGTATCAGCCAGGAGGCGCTCCATGTCAGGTTAAGTATCTTTAAAAATACCGCACTCATATCTCACCCCTTATTCCTGAATCCGTCGATCATCTTCTGTATCTCATCCACTTCTTTGCTGCTTAGCTTTTTGCGTGAAGTAAAGGCCGCGATAAAAGCCGGCAGTGAACCGTCATAGGAATCTTCTATGATCTGTTCACTCTTTGCTGAATAGAACTCCTCTTTGCTCATAAGGGAAGTGACTATGCCGTCCACATTCTGCAGCAGCCCTTTTTCACATAGCTTTCTTAACACCGTATAGGTCGTGGGCTTTTTCCAGTTAAGCTCTTCCGCGCATACCTTCACCAGGTCTCCTGACGCTATGGGCTCGTTGGCCCACACGATATCCGCAAAACGTTCCTGTACTGCTGCCAGTTCTATATCACTCATAATGATCCGCTCCTTTGGTTTATTGCTGTATATTAACTGTGGTTTATCGATGCAAACTAACTGTGGTTTACCGCCGGATACCGGATCCTGTTTGTCGCTGTAAATTAACTGTGGTTTATCGCCGGATACCGGATCCTGTTTGTCGCTGTAAATTAACTGTGGTTTATCGCTGGATACCGGATCCTGTTTGTCGCTGTAAGCTAATCGTGTTCTGTCGATACAAACCAGTGTGGTTTATTCCTGTAGATCAGTCATGGTTTATAGGTGTAAACTAATTGTAGTTTATACCTATAAACCAAATTTGTCAACAACAAAAAAACGGCTTCAGCCGTTTTTTTATTTCACAGTATCCGCCGGGATCTTTAAATACCCCTTACTGTACCTGCCAGAATCTTTAATTACCCCTTACTGTACCCGCCGGGATCTTTAAATACTCCTTACTGTACCCGCCGGAATCTTTAAATACTCCATAAGCGCACTTTCCAGCAGCCTTGAATAATTCACTTTCTTTATCTCTGCTTCTCTCTTCAGCCATGCCGGAAGAGTAACATTCGTTTTTACCCGTTCATTATCCTTATTGATCCTATACAGATCAGGATGTATCGTAACTGCAAGTATTATATTTCCTTTGACATCATCCTGTGACAGAACGGTTGACGGCACCGGTATTTCTTCACCATCTTCTTCAATACCGTATATGTGCAGACTCGCTGCTTCCTCCGCCATCATCCGGGCTTCTTCCAGATCATTTCCCTGACTGAAACACCCCGGAAGATCCGGAAATGATATACTATACCCGCCTTCTTTTTGAGGCTCCAAAACAGCCAGATAGGTAAGTGTCTTCATATGCATCCTCCATCATACTATTTTAACCCTGCCTGCTTAAGGATATTGTTTAATGTCCCGGGTGCTATATCCTTTCCTGAATGAACCGGTACAGTGACCCTCCCGGGCTTGTCCGGATGCTTTAATTGTACATGCGAACCTTCCTGATCCACTTTATACCATCCATCCGCCATAAGCTTTTTCAAGAGTTCTTTGGAAGTCATTTGCCACTCCTCGCAGTTGATTGTACGCCCATTTTATACGCACGTCAACATGATACAGGACCCCGTCCATGCAGACTCTAAACATTATCGCACAATGTTTCGATACTTCCGTGGATTATCTTTTGGGTAAAACCGACGATCCGGCTCCCGATATACTTGTTATAAACAGATCAGAGAATCCGGATTTATTCCGTCTTATAGAATTATGCAGAAAAGATACTTCATCTATGGATCGCCTGCTGGCTTACTATAGTAAAATCAGTAAACCGGGCAAATAAAAAAACGGCTTCGGCCGTTTTTTCACATTCCCGCCGGAATTATTAAATACTCCATAAGTGCACTTTCCGGCAGCCTTGAATAATTCACTTTCTAAACTCTGCTTTCCAAAACACATGAATCTATGACCTAATGCCATTGCAGATCCTCTCCTTTCGCGGCTTGTGTTAGCCGATCCCCTGACTTCATGCTTCTTTTCCTGATCATCCGGCTAACACTTCCTCTCCTTTACGCGACTTGTGTTAGCCGATCCCCTGACTTCAAGCATCTTTTCCTGATCCTTCGGCTAACACATTCCTTGGCTCTAAGCATTTGTGTTAGCCGATTCCCTGACTTCATGCTTCTTTTCCTGATCCTTCGGCTAACACTTCCTCTCCTTTCGCGATTTGTGTTAGCCGATCCCCTGACTTCATGCTTCTTTTCCTGATCCTTCGGCTAACACTTCCTCTCCTTTCGCGATTTGTGTTAGCCGATCCCCTGACTTCATGCTTCTTTTCCTG
>JAFYCS010000078.1 GCA_017539565.1 Lachnospiraceae bacterium | reverse complement strand
GTCCCATTGTTCCCCCCATACAGCTGCATATAAACTCACATTATAAATCAGATTCTATCACTATACGGGGTAGTCAGCAACAAAAAAAGGAACGAAGCAAGTGCTTCGTTCCTTTGTGAGTGAGCCACGGGGGAATCGAACCCCCGACAACTTGATTAAAAGTCAAGTGCTCTACCGACTGAGCTAGTGGCCCGTCACAAAAACAAATAATATCATAGCCGGCGGTTTATGTCAAATGATATTTTTCTGTCAGTACATCAGATCGACGATATTATGAAACTCTTTTTCCGAAATCTCATCCATCTCATTAGATATACAGCTGTATTCAATATTATTGATGCTGATAATAGTCTCCCCACCATTATTATTTACATTGATGAAGTTCTTTTCTTCATTGTTTTCCACAGTAAACGAATAACTGTTTTCCGTATCTTCCGTACCGGAAGTACATCTGCCCCAGATACATTTCCTGCTGATCAGATTATCGTCTTCATGGATATAAGCACAGACACAGTATTCTCCCCCATCAATGGTATAAAAAGCGCAATAACACTTTTCCAGCCGCCCTTCGGCTTTTCCTACAAAAGCCAGGTATATATCATGAGCGGTTATTTCTTTCAATCCCGGTATTTCAAGCTCTTCACTTACGGCATTTTCTGCAGATTTGTTTTCCTTCACATCCAGAGCATACTTTACAACCGTGATCAGTATGATAACCGTGAGAGCCAGCACTATCAGGCCGCCTATGCCCCCCTTATGCTTCATCAGGTTAACGGCATTATTGTTACCGGCATATTTAGTCAGGATCCTCCTGAACCTCTTATTATCGGTCTTTGACTTATCTGCTGCTTCTTCCCCCTGTGAACCATTGTCAAATATGGAATTATCAAAGTGGTCTACCGGCGGATTACTGATCATGATATCCAGTTCTTCAAGAGATTTTATCCGTTTCTCTTTTTCAATCTCCATCCCCATCAGCAGTACCTGTTCTTCATAAAATGAAATAAGGGCACCTTTCTGGGAAGGGGGATCCAGTTTTTCGCCTCTTGACCGCTGCAGCGCATTTGCCGCCGTGATACCGGTGATCATTTTATAGATCACGGCACATACAGCATATACATCATCCTCATAATCACAGGTAAAGCCGGAATCGGTAAGTATCAGAGATCCATCAGGCTGTACCATCATATTTGCCGGATCGATCTCTCCATGTATGGAAGCTCTTCCCTCATCCTTAGCTATAGATAATACAAGCGGTCTGATCGATCTGTAGGCATCCGGGAAAGTAAAATTCCCCTTCCGCTCCAGGTATTTGTCAAGGCTTATCATGCCGGTAGTATCCATCAAAACCTCCAGGAATACGATCTCGGATTATTATAACCAAAGCCTTAAGTGTTTTCAACCTGTGACATACCTGCTTTTTTATCTCATGGCATCCGTGATGGACTTCACGTATTCCCCTATGTATCCGGGAGCTTCTTTACCATGCTTTTCAAGCAGCTTGATGATTGCACTGCCTATGATTGCTCCATCGGATATGCTGCTCATCTTTGCAGCCTGCTCCGGAGTGGAGATGCCAAAACCTATGGCGCAGGGAACGTCGGTATTGGCGCGTATCAGTTTCACTATGGACTCAAGGTCTGTCTTGATCTCACTGCGTACGCCGGTTACTCCAAGGCTGGATACTATGTATATAAAGCCTTTCGCTTCTTTGGCTATCATGGCGATGCGGTTCTCGGAAGTAGGTGCTATGAAGCTTATCATATCCACACCGTATTTATCGCAAAGCGGAGTAAATTCCTCTTTTTCCTCATAGGGGACATCGGGAAGTACCAGGCCGTCTATGCCCACTTCGGCGCAGGTCTTTATGAAGGCTTCTGCACCGCTTTCATTTCCGCTCTTTACCCCATATGAATATACTACGTTCGCGTAAGTCATGAATACCATCGGTATGCTTATATCTTTTCTGAGATCACGCACCATATCAAAGACCTTATCCGTGGTAACACCGCCGGAAAGGGCGCGGACATTGGCTCCCTGGATGACCGGGCCTTCAGCCGTAGGATCAGAAAAAGGAATACCCAGCTCTATAAGATCCGCTCCGTTTTCCACCATGGCCTTTACCGCAGCCTTAGTGGTATCAAGGTCCGGATCCCCGCAGGTAATGAACGGTATAAATGCTTTACCCTTCTTAAAAGCCTCTGCTATCTTACTCATGGATGTCCTCCCCTCTGTATCTTGCGATCGCCGCGCAGTCCTTATCACCACGGCCTGATATCGTTATTACTATGATCTTGTCCTTATCCATGGAGGGAGCGATCTTCCTTGCATGAGCCACTGCGTGTGCGGACTCTATCGCCGGGATAATACCCTCTGTACGGGACAGGTACTCGAATGCTTCAACCGCTTCATCATCAGTAACAGGTACATACTGTGCGCGTCCGGTATCATGCAGCCATGCATGCTCGGGTCCTATACCCGGATAATCAAGACCTGCACTTATGGAATAAACGGGAGCTATCTGGCCGTATTCATCCTGGCAGAAGTAACTCTTCATGCCATGGAAGATGCCCAGGCGGCCCGTATTTATGGTAGCTGCGGTCTCAAAGCCGTCTATACCGCGGCCTGCAGCCTCACAGCCTATAAGCGCAACGTCTTTGTCCTCAATAAAGTTATAAAAACTGCCCATTGCATTGGAGCCGCCGCCCACGCATGCTATAACGGCATCGGGAAGCCTGCCTTCTTTTTCCATCATCTGCTGCTTTATCTCACGTGATATGACAGCCTGGAAATCCCTTACAATGGTCGGGAAGGGATGAGGCCCCATTACGGATCCCAGACAGTAATGGGTGTCGCTGATACGGCTGGTCCACTCCCTCATAGCCTCGCTCACGGCGTCCTTAAGGGTTGCTGTACCGCTCTTTACAGGGATAACTTCCGATCCCAGCAGGCGCATACGGTATACATTGAGGGCCTGGCGTTTGGTATCCTCTTCCCCCATGAACACGACGCATTCCATGCCCATAAGAGCTGCTGCCGTGGCGGTTGCCACACCGTGCTGTCCGGCGCCTGTCTCAGCTATCAGCCTGGTCTTGCCCATCTTCTTTGCCAGCAGGGCCTGACCAAGTACGTTGTTTATCTTGTGGGATCCGGTGTGGTTCAGATCTTCTCTCTTAAGGTAGATCTTCGCGCCGCCCAGATCCTTTGTCATCTTCTCCGCATAGTACAGACGTGAAGGCCTGCCCGCGTATTCATTAAAGAGTTCAGTGAGCTCCCTGTTAAATTCAGGGTCATCCTTGAACCTGTTGTAAGCATCTTCCAGCTCGATCACGGCATTCATCAGGGTTTCGGGGATGTACTGCCCGCCGTGTATGCCGAAGCGTCCTTTCTCGTTTGTCATTATTTTCTCCTTTCAGCTGATTGTACCATTGCACTGAATTCCTGCATCTTAGCCGGATCCTTATGTCCGTCTGTTTCTATGCCGCTGCTGACATCCACCGCGTATGGGTGAAGCTTTTCAACAGCCGGCCCCACATTGTCTGTGGTCAGTCCTCCTGCCAGGAAATATGGACGTTTTATCTTTGCCGCCAGATCCCAATCTATGGTCTTGCCTCCGCCCTTGCCCGAATCCAGCAGTATGTGGTCGGCCGGACTGTGTTCAGCCCTTTTCGTATCCTCTTCCGTTACGATCCGTATTGCCTGAATGACCGGTTTATCCGTCAGTTTACGCAGTCGGCCGATATAATCATCATCTTCGTCGCCGTGCAGCTGGATCAGATCTATGATACCTTCATTTGCTATAGTGGCGACAGTTTCGGGATTCTCGTTTACGAATACTCCTGCAGCTTTGATATCCGGATCCAGCATTTTTTTGAGTTCCGCAGCCGTTTCCTTTGATACATAGCGCTTTGACGGTTCCCATAAGACAAAACCGATGTAGTCGGGTTTTATCTCATTTACGGCGGCGATGTCCACATGCCGGGTCATGCCGCAGAGTTTGATCTTTGTCATAATATACACTCCTGAGGATACGGGGACTGTCCTTTTGTCCTCATTCAGATCCCTTTCAGTTCTTTCAGCTTGGCACTCTTGTCTGCTGCGCGCATGAGGGCTTCGCCCACAAGTACGGCATCAACTCCGGCTGCCTTTAATGCCGCCACATCATCCGCAGTGCTTACACCGCTTTCCGATACAAATACCCTGTCAGAAGGGATAAGGCTGCGAAGACGTCTGCTGTTACCGGTATCCACTGAAAAATCCTTTAAATTACGGTTGTTGACGCCTATTATACGTCCGCCCGCATCCAGTGCCATCTCAACTTCCGCTTCGTCATGGGTCTCCACCAGCGCGGACAGTCCCAATGAGTCACAGATATCAATATACTCACGTATACGGGCTTTATCAAGTATGGAACAGATAAGCAGTACTGCCTTCGCGCCAAAAGTCTTGGCCTCATATATCATATACTCATCTACGGTAAAGTCCTTGCGGATACAGGGTATGGATACAGCCTTTGCTATTTCCTTAAGGTACTCATCGCTGCCAAGAAACCACTTGGGCTCGGTTAGTACCGATACGGCATCGGCACCTGCCGTTTCGTAATCCTTTGATATCTGAAGATAAGGGAAGTCCGGTGCTATCAGCCCCTTTGAAGGGGATGCTTTTTTACACTCGCATATAAAGCTGATCCCCGGCTTCTTAAGTGCCTGTTCAAATGTAAATTCACCCTTGGGAAGCGACTCTGCATCGCGGCGGAGTGTTTCCGGGATTATATTCTTTTTCGCTGCGGCCACACGCTCACGGGCGTGATCTGCCAGCTGGTCTAATATAGTCATTTTATTTCTCCATTCGTAAGATCCCCAAGTAGGAAAGTTCGGCTACGGAAATCACAGATTTCCTGCCTCACTTTTTCGCTCAGGATGTCACCGGGAGCAACCCGAAGAATCTTATCTGTTGCTTACTTCGATCACTTTCTCGAGGGTCCTGCAGGCTTCACCGCTGTCGATGAGCTGTGCTGCCAGTTTGATGCCGGAAGCCATGTCATCGGCTTTTCCGCCTATATAGAGTGATGCACCTGCGTTCATGAGGACCGCATCACGCTTGGGTCCCTTCTCACCCTTAAGTATAGCCTTTGTGATCTCTGCATTCTCTGCAGGTGTGCCGCCCTTAAGATCGTCCTTTGTACATCTGCTGAGGCCGAAATCCTCGGGAGTGATCACGTAGGACTTATACCATCCGTCACGGATCTCGCTTACGGTGGTGGGAGCGCTCATTGAAATCTCATCCAGCTTGTCCTGTCCGTAAACTACCATACCGCGCTTTACACCAAGGCTTATGAGCACCTGTGTAAGAGGCATTACCAGATATTCGTCATACACGCCCAGAAGCTGCATGGAAGGTCTGCCGGGATTGGTCAGCGGTCCTAAGATATTGAATACGGTACGGAAGCCCAGCTCCTTACGAATGGGTCCAACATACTTCATGGAAGTATGGTATTTCTGTGCGAAGAAGAAGCACATGCCTGCTTCCTTTAAAAGCTCTATGCACTTTTCGGGCTCCTGCTGGATGTTTACGCCCAGAGCCTCAAGGCAGTCTGCGGTACCGCAGAGCGAAGAAGCTGCGCGGTTTCCGTGCTTGGCTACCTTCATCCCGCCGGATGCAGCTACCAGTGCGGAAGTGGTGGAGATATTGAAGCTGCCCGCGTTATCACCGCCTGTACCGACTATCTCAAATATATCCATACCGGTATTTACGGGGATAGCATGCTCGCGCATGGCTGCAGCACAGCCTGCTATCTCATCGGTGGTCTCTGCTCTTGCACTCTTTGTGGAAAGTGCGGAAAGGAATGCCGCATTCTGTGTTGCGGAAGTCTCACCGCTCATGATCTCGTTCATTACGGTATAGGCTTCATCATAGGTTAAATCCTCTTTGTTTACGATCTTTACGATTGCTTCTTTGATCATTTTGTTTTCCTCCTCGTACTATGATAAAAAGTTCTTAAGCATCCTGCGGCCTTCGGGTGTCATTATTGATTCCGGATGAAACTGTACACCGTAGACCTGTTTGTCCTTATGTTCAACGGCCATTACTTCGCCGTCTTCCGTTCTTGCCGTTACTTTAAGGCAGTCCGGCATGGTATCCGGATCTGCTGCAAGTGAATGATAACGTGCAACGGGGCTCTTTTCGTCACAGCCCCTGAATAATAAGCTGTCCGTATCAAGCTTTGCCACTGACTGCTTGCCGTGCATAAGCTGCTTTGCGTATGTTACGGTAGCACCGTAAGCTGCACATATGGCCTGATGTCCCAGGCATACACCCAGGATAGGGATCACCCCGCCCAGCTCCTTAACACAGTCAATGATGACGCCTGCATCTTCGGGCCTTCCGGGACCGGGTGATAAGATTATGCGGTCCGGTGCCAGAGCCCTTATCTCTTCCACGGTCATATCATCATTACGTATAACCTTAATGTCGGGATTTATCTCTCCCACAAGCTGATAAAGATTATATGAAAAACTGTCGTAATTATCTATAAGAAGTATCATCACAGCACCTCACTTTCTGCGGTCTTGAGAGCCTTTACCACAGCTCCCGCCTTGTTGAGGCATTCCTGATATTCCTTTTCCGGAACGGAATCCGCAACTATACCGGCACCTGTACGTACAAAGACTTTGCCGTTCTTCTTGTACGCTATACGGATCGCGATACATGTATCCATGTTACCGCCGAAGTCTATATAGCCTATGGCCCCGCCGTAAATGCCACGCTTGCAGTTTTCAAGCTCGCCTATAAGCTGGCAGGCACGGATCTTGGGTGCACCGGAAAGTGTACCTGCCGGAAGAACCGCTTCTATGGCATCCAGTGCATCTTTGTCGTCACGTATCTCCCCACGGACGGTGGAACCTATATGCATAACGTGTGAATATCTCTCTATGGAATGAAGCTTCTCAACTTCTACTGTGCCGAATTTGCTTATCCTTCCCAGATCGTTACGTCCCAGGTCTACCAGCATGTTGTGCTCGGCCAGTTCCTTTTCATCGGCAAGCAGCTCTTCCTCAAGTGCCTTGTCTTCCGCCTCCGTCTTACCGCGGGGTCTGGTACCTGCCAGAGGGAAGGTATGGAGTATGCCGTCTTCAAGCTTTACAAGTGTCTCGGGTGAAGCACCTGCCACTTCCACATCGGTACCCGAAAAGTAAAACATATAAGGCGAAGGATTTATGGTGCGCAGGCAGCGGTATGTATTTAACAGACTGCCTTCAAAAGGAGCGCTCATCCTGTTGGAGAGTACTATCTGGAAGATATCGCCTTCGCGGATGTAGTTCTTTCCCTTCTCAACCATCTCGCAGTACTGCTCTTTGCCAAACAGCGGCTCCACTTCACCAAGAAGCTTTCCGGGCTGTTCAACGTTCTTCCTGCCGGCCTTTAAGAGCTGTACCATGGATTCAAGCTCTTCACAGCCCTTTTTATAGGACTCGTCAACATCATCAAGCTTGATATTTACGATCAGTATTATCTGCTGTCTTACGTTATCAAAAGCTATCACCTTATCAAAGAGCATCAGGTCCATATCCTGGAAACCTTCGCTGTCTTCGGCGTCACAGCGTGTTGTGGGCTCGCTGTAGGTAAGGTAATCGTAGGAGAAGTATCCTACAAGGCCGCCTGTAAAAGCAGGCAGTTCACTGAACTTAGGACTTCTGTAATGAGATAAGAGCCCTCTGAGATAAGCTGAGGGATCCGGCATATCCACCGTTTCCTTCCTGCCGTCAGCATATTCGATGCTGCCTTTTGAATCCCTGCAGCTTACAGCCAGCTTGGGCTCGTATCCCAAAAATGAATAGCGTCCCCACTTATCCACCGACTGTGCAGATTCCAGAAGGTAGCAATGCTTTGATGCTGCCTTAAGTATCCGCAGTGTCTCGATGGGCGTTGTAAAATCCGAGAGTATCGATGTGCTCAGAGGCAGTACGTCGTAGCTCCCGTCTTTTGACAAACGTTTTACTTCTTCGATGTCCGGCGTGATGTTCATGCTCTCATCTCCTTTCACTTTGCATAAAAAAATCCCTGACAGAAACATACAGTTCTGTCAGGGACGAATAATCTTAAAATACACTATCCGCGGTGCCACCCTGATTTACGGCTTGCTGCCGTACTCTTTGCGGGATACCTTCATATCCCCGGCAACTAACGTATGCCCTCACGTTGCAGTATACTTAGCTCACGCCTTTGACTGCACCCTCCGCGGCCCATTATGACGGCTTGTTTCTCATCCGGCTCTCACCTTCCCGGACTCTCTGTGGAGGCATCATCGCCTTTACTTCCGCATCACAGGTTTGTTATGTTACGCATTTTAGCACTGCACTTTTTTGATGTCAACAGTTTTTTATGAGCAGCTGCCCTCTTCGAGGAGCTTCATCTTCTCCTGATAATAAGCTGGGCTCATATCAAGATAATGGGAATGGGGATTCTCAAAACGCTGTTCCTCTTCCCAGAGCTCGTTCTCAAGCTGCTGTTTCAGGCGGTCTCTTATCACCTTCATGCTTTCCTGTTCCAGGCAGCGCACACCTTCCTTCATCATGCACTGCTGCATCTCTTTGAAGGTAAGATTGGTAGCACTGTATTTCTTCCAGGGCTTGTCGGGATCGATAAGTGCTGTTATCGAGGATGCCTCTTCATCATACTTGGCCAGTACATCACAGATGGAATGTCCCTCTGCGTTATATGCACGGTAAACCCGCTTAAGTCCGGGATTGGTGACCTTCTCGACATTCTCGCTTATCTTGATCCTGGGCTGCATCACACCGTTTTCTTCAACGGCACAAAGCTTATAGACTGCACCGAAGACCGGTTCGGACCTTGCAGTGATCATACGCTCGCCGACACCGAAAGCATCGATGCGTCCGCCCTGATCGATAATGGAACGGATCGTATACTCGTCAAGCGAGTTGGAAACTACTATCTTTGCAGCGGTAAAGCCTGCCGCATCCAGCATCTTCCTTGCCTTTCTTGAAAGATAAGCAAGGTCGCCGGAGTCAAGGCGTATACCGTAGTTCTTTGACTCTATGCCTTTTTCCTTCATCTCCCGGAATACCTTGATGGCGTTGGGCACACCGCTCTTTAACACATCATAGGTATCAACCAGCAGTATACAGTTATTGGGATAGATCTCTGCAAACTTACGGAAAGAAGTAAGCTCGTCCTTGTAGAACATAACCCAGCTGTGTGCCATGGTCCCGCTTACGGGGATCTTGAAATCCTGCCCGGCACTTACGGTAGCCGTACCGTTTACGCCGCCGATATAGCAGGCTCTGGCACCGTAGATGGCTGCATCGTTATTATGCGCACGTCTGGCACCAAAATCCGATACCGCCCTGCCGCCTGCTGCACGTACTATACGGCAGGCCTTTGTAGCCACAAGGCTCTGGTGGTTGATCTGCGCCAGAAGCTCCGTCTCTATTATCTGAGCCTGTACCAGGTCGGCAACAACTGTTATGATAGGCTCTCCGGGATACATTACGGATCCTTCGGGGAACGCGTATACATCACCGGTAAACTTAAAGTTGCTTAAGTACTCAAGAAACTTATCATCGAAAAGATTTAAGGAACGAAGATACTCCACATCCTCCTCACCGAAGTGAAGACCCTCAAGATACTGGAGTATCTGCTCAAGTCCGGCGAATACCGCAAATCCGCCGCCATCCGGATTACGGCGGTAGAAAACATCAAATGCCACCTTACGTTCGGAAGCCTCCTGAAGGAAGTAACCGTTCGCCATCGTGAGCTCATACAGATCCATCATCATGGCTATATTACGCTCATCATATACAGTCTTCGCCATCTCTTTTTCCTCCTTATTCTGCCCTGAGCTTCTTTAAGAATTTCTCCATCCTCTCCAAAGCCAGCTTAAGTGCCTCGATCGAATACGCATAGGATATTCGCAGGTATCCTTCGCCACAGTCACCGAAGGCAGTTCCGGGAACTACCGCAACATGCTCCTCCTTCACGAAACGCATGGCAAAATCATCGGAACTTAAACCGAATTCCTTTATACAGGGGAAAACATAAAACGCGCCGTAGGGTTCAAAGCACTGAAGCCCCATCTCTTTAAAGCGCTCCATAAGGAAACGCCTGCGCTGGTTATATGCATCCCTCATCTGCGCAACATCTTCATCACCGTTCTTAAGTGCCTCCACGGCAGCATACTGGCTGGTGGTAGGCGCACACATTATCGCAAACTGATGGATCTTTAACATCTGCTTAAGTATCACTTCCGGAGCACAGGCATAACCCAGTCTCCATCCGGTCATGGCATAAGCCTTTGAAAAGCCGTTGATAAGAACGGTCCTCTCCCTCATGCCGGGCAGCTGTGTGATGGATACATGGTCCCCTTTATAGGACAGCTCTGAATAGATCTCATCACTGATCACATACAGGTCATGTTTTTCGATCACTGCCGCAACAGCTTCCAGATCGCTCCTTTCCATGATGGCACCCGTAGGGTTGTTGGGGAAAGGAAGTACCAGGAGCTTTGTCTTTTCTGTAATGGCTTCTTCAAGCTCAGCCGCCGTAAGACGGAATTCATTCTCTTCTTTTAGATTGATGATCACCGGCTTGCCTCCTGCAAGCACACAGCAGGGCTCATAGGAAACATATGAAGGCTGGGGTATCAGCACTTCATCTCCGGGATCTAACATTGCGCGCATCGCGATATCGATACCTTCGGATCCGCCGACAGTGACCATTATCTCATTATCGGGATCATAGGATACACCTATACGTCTGGTGAGATAATTGTTTATCTCGCATCTTAATTCCTTAAGGCCTGTATTGGACGTATAGAAAGTACGTCCTCTTTCAAGCGAATATATACCTTCATCCCTTATATGCCAGGGAGTATCGAAATCCGGCTCGCCCACGCCCAGGGAGATGACGTCTTTCATCTCACTGGCAATGTCAAAGAATTTACGTATGCCGGAGGGCTTGATGCCTTTTATTGTGTTTGATAACGGGTCTCTCACGGTGTGATCACCTGCCTCTCGTCAGGACTCTGTTTAGCCATAATGGTTCCGTGGTCCTTATATTTCTTGAGGATGAAGTGCGTTGCAGTGCTCAGTACATTCTCAAGTGTAGAGAGCTTGTCTGACACAAAGCTGCTGACTTCCTTAATAGACTTGCCTTCAAGGGTGACCAGCAGGTCATAGCCGCCGCTTATGAGATACACGCTCTTAACTTCGGGATACATATAGATACGCTCTGCGATACGGTCAAAGCCCTGGCCTCTCTGCAACGTACAGCGCACTTCGATAAGGGCAGTAACGCTCTCCATGGAGGTCTTTTCCCAGTCTATCATCGTATGATATCCGCAGATGATGCCTTCATCTTCCATTTCCTTCATCGCGTTAACAACTTCCGCGTCCGCCGCGCCCAGACGTACCGCCAGCTCGTGAACATCGACACGGCTGTCCCTCTCTATATTTTTTAAGATCTCTTCTCTAAGCATTGTTAATCTCCTTTCTTTATCATCCTCTTCCGGGTGGTGTAAGGAATCTCTCTACATCCCCGTAAATGATAAGCCTTTTTTTATCAGCTGTACTGTGCCCGGCAAGTGCCGCATCCCTAAAGCCCGATGCCTTGAGCTCCTCCACTGCACTTAAGCCGTTCTGCACATATATCAGATACTGTCCTTTTGAATCAAGTGTGTAGGGATCCGCATCAAGTGTATTGCATATCTCAATGGTATCCTGTCTGACCGGTATATCATAAAGACTGACCCTCAGTCCGCAATGCAATTCCTGTGCTGTCTCCCAGAGTGCGGCATATATACCGCCTTCCCTTATCTCATAAATAAGCTCTGCTTTGAGCTGCGGCAGCATCATCGTTTCATCCGCCGCTTTTAATGCTTTATCTATATAATGCGTGCTGTATCTCTCATCAAGGACCGCCCGGCTGTTCTGTGCCAGGGCAAGCATACCCGCAAGCCCCACCGGCCCGCTGACTACTATATCATATATCACGGCTCCGCTGCCTCACCGCCTGTAGTATCGGAATAGGCTGCTGCTTCGGCCTCCATGACCAGCTCGTTGATCCCGGGATAATCCTCATAACCTTCAGGGACAGACGCCGGATATAACTCTTCCAGAGGCAGTACAAAAACCGTCTCACCGTTCTTAACAAAGTCATAGCCGCTGTTCATCAGCTGCGCCACTGCTTCAGATATATTCAGGGTCTGGCCCACACGTCCCAGCTTTACCTTTGCCGCTCCATCTACCGTGACAAGCTCCGATCCTGTCATCTCCACATCGTATATACTGCAGTTGGCAGTAAGCCAGTTAATGGCCGCTTCTTTTTCAAGGCTCACTTCAAGCGGTATCTCAAGCCCCGACTCTTCCAGGTCCTTGCCAAGGGTGTAACGCGCGATCACATCACGGCCATCTTTTAAATGCGCCGCTTCTTCAATAGCTTCGGGGTTGACCCAGTAAGCACTGAGCTGTCTTAAGCTGACCTCTACTTCCCTATCCTGCGCTACCCTCAGTTTAAATTGGGTATCAAAGATACCGTCCAGGTGCTCCTGCACCTTTTCGCGTGCTTCACCGACCGTAAGTCCTGAAACATCCACATCCCCGACCCTGGTGTTTTCATATAAGGGTATCCTGTCCATGTCCGTCACGGTAACCACACCCTGCGGCCGCTCTGAAGTCTTTACCTCAGTAACATTGGTGCGTATGGCATACCATATGATCAGCGCTATACAAAAAAGCAACAGTACCACGGCAACCACCCTGTTGCTTAAGCGATCCCTGTCATAGCCTGCTCCGGATACGGTTCTTTCCTCCGTCCTCATACCTTGCATCCTGTGCAAAAATGATTTACACTATCAGTTGGCCAGTGCCGCTGCTATAGTGGGCAGCACCATTGCCAGGGTAAGTATGATTATCATGATGGTCGTAAAGACCTTGCGGTTTTTGTTATTCATGTTGAACATAATTATCACCTCACATTTCGGAGTATATTTTATATGTTTATGCCGGTTTTAGCAAGCTGTTTTATACTGGTGATCGCCATTGCCGTAGCAGGCAAAAAAGGTGAGAACAGCATAAAAGAAAAGCTCGAAAAATTCCAAGAAAGGGAACGCGCAGCCAACGAAGTGCGCAGACAGCCTATAGACGATCTGGAATACCTGGTCATTCCCGAAGAATTCTTCGGATATCCTTCCGACGAAGACTCACACGACGCTTCAGAAGCCCGCCGTATACTTGAAAACTTAAGATCCGAAAAGATCGTAAATCTCACAGGTATCAGCAACACAGATCTCAAACTCCGCTACGGTGCAGCCAATCTGCCTGATCTTATGCGTTTTGACCAGAACTACACTTCCCTGGTCCGCGCCCTGCAGATGTACGCCTCCTACCTCTCTGAGGCAGGTCATGAAAACGAAGCCGTAGCTCTGCTCGAATACGCCATTAAAAGCAGGAGCGATGTAAGCGCCTCATACAAACTGCTGGGCGAGCTGTATGTAAAAAGCGGACAGAAAGCCAAGCTTGAAGCACTCACAGAAAACGCGCAGGAGCTTGATTCGCCTATGAAGGGCTCTATAGTAAAGAAACTTGAAGAGCTTAAGTCGTCACAGGAGTTTTGATACCCCAGATCAGGTTTCTCCACTGCTCCAGCTGCTCCACCGTGAGGAAACCTATCGAAGTTCCCACATAACCTATCTTGTATGATGCAAAGAGCATCGCATCCTTGATCGCGGATGTGGAATCCCCCGTCTCCATATAAAAATGCAGGAAGCAGGCCAGCAACGCGTTACCCGCGCCTGCGGTATTGACAACATCATTGGTCTGCACGGTATTATAGTGGACATTTATATTACGCTTACGGTCATATAGGATCAGACCTTTAGCGCCCTGTCCGAGTATAATGATATCCGTGCCGTATTTATCGGCTATGCTCTTTACGAAGTCAAAAGGATCCTCTGTTATGGTATCGTCACTGAAATAGAGTACCGATGCCGCACTCAGGAAATCTTCGTTATACTGTTCCTTTTCACGGAGGAACTCATGAATATTAACGCATATAGGTTTGTGATAACGCTTAGCTACCTCAATAAAAGGCCGGCAGAAATTAGCATTGGAGAGCACCACCATGTCGCTGTACGCCACGGTGGGTGCCACCATTGACATATCATAATCTATATCACGCAGGTCCTTGATATCCTCAAAAATCTGCTGGTTTCTCTCCTTATCACAGATTATAACCTGCATGGGTATATGCTCAACCAGAGGAAGCATATACTCCGTAGATATGGAGATCTTTCGTCCGGGGGGATTGAACAGGCTCATGTCCTGTTCCCTGCCCACCACAGACATCAGATGAACATTGTCTCCCAGCCATGTAAGAGCCAGAGCTTCGTTATAGGCATCTCCGCCCGCAGAGATATGGATCGAATTGGGCGCACTGGTCATAGGGGTATATTCCATGGGAAGCTTTTCAACATTAACTATAGTCTCGACCTGGGTGATACCTGCTACCACAAAACTGCTCATAGGCTCTCTCCTTTTATCAATAATATTTCAGCATATCTGCGCTGTCTCTGACCTCATCCGCATATTCCTCGGGAAGCCCCAGCTTCTCAAGGGCATCTGCCAGCTTCTCTATATCGCAGTCCCCAAGATAAGGCATAACCTCTAACGCACTGTTTACCTTAACGGTCTGCTTGTTTGCAGGAAATTCTATATCATCTCCCTTGGAAATCTTGACCAGATAACTGATACCCAGCTGTGTCTCGCCCTTATTCTCAATTGCCATCGAACATTTGGACTCCAGGTCTTTATACTGTGAGGTGATGACCAGTTCTCCGTCGATCATGTCAAGGATATCCTCCACAGTATCATCTTTGACCGAATCACGGATAGTATCACAGAAGGGCTCCATATCCATACGGAAAGTACCGCCGTTTACGCCTACATTTTCAAGGTAGAAGGGCACTTCAAAATCGTCATCATCATCATGTAATGCCACCAGGCAGTCCATATTCAGGCCGGACACTCCTATCTTGCCTTCGCCGGTAATAGTCAAAGGTTTCTTCTTTCCGGAAACAGCACTGAGCTCAACCCACAGCTTGTTCCCTTTACGGATATAACCGGCAAGTACTGCATCCTTTGACTGGCTTGCTTTAAAACCAACGATATTTCCTTTGTTATCAACATACAGTGATATATCCGGTTCTACCGAAGCCTTGTAGTCGTCTATCTGATCCTCTGCCTTTTCAAGTTCGGCAACGAACTGATCCCATATCTCATCAGGATCCATATCAGTGGTCCCGGGTGTCTCTTTGAGTATGTTATAGAACATATCTTCAAGATCATCGTCATTTTTAAGCTCCGATATCATGGCCTCAAGCATGCTTTTCTGAAGATCTTCATCCAATTCAAATGTGAGTACCGTACACTTCATGCTCTGACCGTCAATCTCCATGGTGTCATCTTCCATCTCAACATCTTCGATCTGATCCAGCATCGCATTTATATAGCGTTCACGCATTTTGTTCATGGTCTTTGAATCGGGAAGAGCCGCATATACATTCTTATTGCTGCCGAAAAGCTGATTGATCATATCAAGCTCATCCTCCTTAAGGAAGTTACTGAGCTTTACGCATGCATAATCCTCGTTTAACTGGGGCGAACGCAGGTAAGCGGTTGATTTACCGGCATCATACATCTCTTCTAATGAAAGAAGATAATCCTTATCCTTAAGCTGCACTGCCTGCATTGCGGAAAAACCGCTGTCGGACCGCTGGGTTTCAAACTTAAGTGCTATATCCTGCCATGCATCCAGACGCAGGTCAAAATCATCCCCAAGGCTGTAATAGTAGTAAGACCTGCTGTCTATAATAGCATCCTCTATCGCACCCTCAGCAACTTCAAGCATATCCTCAGACATATTGAGGCGGATCTCTCCTTCCACCTTCATATTATCCATATCTGATACCTGCTTGAATACTTCATCATAACCTTCGTTCATCTTATTCCAGGGCTGTTTTTCTACAACATAACGCATGTATTCTTCGGGAGTTTTGCTGGATTTGGCCATGCTGTTTGCGATCACATCACGCATAAGGACAAGTACCACAACTATGCCTATAACAAAAACAGCAGCAATGCCAAGGATAAGCGGCAGAGCCTTAAACTTCTTCCTGGGTGGTTCGTTAACGGGCGGAGCCTGCATAAATACAGGATTCATATACTCCGAATGCCCGTCACCGCCTCCGAATATCGGTGAAGGTGAAGCTGCAGGCGCACCGGATGTGTCTCCCTGCTGTGTAAAGGCCATATTATCTGTAGCCGGAGCACTGCCCATAGCCGGCGTACTGTCCGCAGGCGATGCGGGCACTTCCGGAACAGCCTGATTTCCGGTATTTACAGGGTTTTCCGGTACATTAGATACATTCTGATCATCAAAACCTTCCATAATCGTACGCCTCCCTCGCATAAGAATGGATATAATCCATAATATTATATGCTTGCAAAAAAAGCTTGTCAATCTTGCAGTAACGGGTGCTTTATGTTAGAATGTGAGTTCGTTGGGAACAACAGATATATGAAAGGAATGTATTGATATGTTTGGTTTCGGAAAAAAAGAAGAAACAAAAGCTGCTAAGGATACCGCAGAAGAGAATACAGAAAAAAACGGAGACGATAAAACCATCATCACAAAGGATATGCTGGTAACGGATGCGCTTATGCTCAATCCCAATCTGGCTCCGGTACTGATGCAGGCAGGCATGTACTGCTTCTCCTGCCCCGCTTCCATGGGTGAGACCCTTGAAGAAGCAGCCATGGTACACGGCTTTGACGTAGATGACATTTTAGAGGCTGTCAATTCTCTGGATAATGCCGCTGAGGCATAAAAGGCGCTGAGGTTTTCCCCCGCCCTTTAAAGATCAAACAATATATGTATAAAAAAGCTGTATCCGCGGATACAGCTTTTTTATTTCATATGACATTTACGTTTGGTCAGCTATAAAACAGCTTCTTAAACCGTCTTATTTCTTCTTTGTTGCGGGCTTCTTTGCAGCGGGCTTCTTTGCTGCTGTCTTTGCAGGCTCAGCCTTCTTCTCTGCAGGCTTTGCTGCTTCCTTTGCGGGCTCAGCCTTCTTCTCTGCAGGCTTTGCTGCTTCCTTTGCAGGCACAGCCTTCTTCTCTGCGGGCTTTGCTGCTGCCTTTGCGGGAGCCGCCTTCTTCTCTGCAGGTTTTGCTGCTGCCTTTGCGGGAGCTGCCTTCTTCTCTGCGGGCTTTGCTGCTGCCTTTGCAGCCGGCTTGCTTACCAGTT
>JAFYCS010000077.1 GCA_017539565.1 Lachnospiraceae bacterium | reverse complement strand
GCAGATAGGAAAACATGAAATGCAGTCACACAAAGCAGCCCGGGAAAATGACTGCAAATAGAGAAAACATGAATTGCAGCCACACAAAGGGGGATAAAAGCACCGGAAAAAGGATAAAAAAAACCGAAGGCATTTGCCTTCGGGACTAACGCGCAGCTCGTAGCGGAATCGAACCGCTGTTTTCGCCGTGAGAGGGCGACGTCTTAACCGCTTGACCAACGAGCCGTACAACATTGGGTATTCTACTATAGCTTTCAGAAAAAAGCAAGTCTTTTTTTCGAAAAAAGCAAACTTTTTTGGGAAGGTATATCCGGGGTGTGATAGACAGGAGGGGACGGCTGTGTTATCCTATCATTTATGGATAAGCTGATCACCTTGGACAATATAACCAAATCATATGACGGTAATTGTGTTCTGGATCATATCACACATGATTTTTACGCGGGAGAGTCAATAGCTTTTACGGGCCATAACGGGTGCGGCAAGAGTACCATTCTTAAGATACTCGCGGGGCTGATCAGTTTGAGCAGCGGAACTGTATGCTGCCATAAGAAAATAAGGTTTTCCTTTGTCCCTGAGAAATTTCCCGGCATGGATATCCGTATGACGGATTATCTGTATGCCATTGCCGGGATGGAGTCTGTAGAGACGGCAGCAGTTGACTGTCTGATACAGGAATTCTTTCTGGAATCGATGATCCACACTAAACTTAATGAATTGTCAAAGGGCAGCCTTCAGAAGGTCGGGGTTATCCAGGCACTTATTGCGCCTAAAGAGGTTCTGCTTCTGGATGAGCCTTTGTCAGGTCAGGATTGCGCATCCCAGGATGTTTTTATCCAAAAGATCAACGGGCTGCGGGAAAATGGCGTTACGGTCTTTATGTCCTGCCACGAAAAGAAGCTGATAGATGAGCTGTCCGACCATGAATATACCATAAATAAAGGAAAGCTTTATCTTAAGGATAATGATGAAAGGGATTCGTTGTTTAAAGTATTTGTAAGAAAGAGCGGGGGAATGTCACCCCGGGCAGATATGAAGGATCATGGAAACAGGTATCTTATAGAAGTGAAACGTGCCGCACTGAAAGAAACGGTACTGAAACTCTATGAAGAAGGATGGGAGCTGGCAGGGATTGAAGAGCATCTGTAATCTATACAATATAAGGCGCAGGCTGTCAAAGAAAAATCCCGTGTGGATAGTGGCTGCAATATGCACAGCTGCGTTTCTGGGGGTAATGTATAGCTTTGCCCCGGCATATGTCTGCAGCAGCTACCTGATATCTGCGGTTTTTATGTATTTCCTGGGGGCGTATATATCACTGGCCCTGAATGATAAGGAAAATGATGTCTTTGAAGAGGTCATGCTGCTCCACAGTGAGAATCTGCCGGCATATTATATTTCAAGGGAAGTCCTGCAGCTGGGGATCGGCTTTATCTTTGTTTTTGTTTTGGCCGTGGCACCTGTTCTGAGGGCTGTCTCCTGGCCGGGATTTTTTACAAGAGCGATGACAGCGGCAGATGTGATCTGGGGCGGGGCGACCATCCTCTTTTGCGGACTTTGCGGGATCGAGACTGCAGATTGTGTCCACCCCCGTATCATCGGCAGAAAGTACGGCATATGCCTGGTGGTACTGGTATCAGTCCTGGCAGTCTGCAAACATAGCCTTATTCAGACGCTGGCGGTATTTAAAGTGCTCAATATCCTGATGCCGCCCGTCATGGACAGCTTTTTGCTGCTGGGTAATTCGGACAGATTTGAACCGGCGGGGAACTCTCTTATATTGCTTCATATGCTTCTTTACTCACTGGCGGTGGTGATAATAAAGATCAGGCTCATGACACTGAAAAAATACAGGATGTAAAGTGTGTATTTGCGGAAGTCTTTGTTTTCTTTTGGCCGGGCTTTGTATATAATATCAGTAAATCATTTTGATCACAAAAACAATATATCAAGGAGGTAGTTATGCTGCAGGATATCATAGGATCAAAAACAGGACTGTTTGCAGACGGAGTGCAGACTGTTCTGAGAGGACACGAGAACCGGAATCGCAACGTGACTATACTTAAAGGAAATCTGGTTAACAATTCCCGCTCTGAAGGCAGGGGGATCAACGCAAGGGTAAACCGTAACGGAGTTTTCGGATTTGCTTCGATCGCTGAGTATTCGCCTGAAGCAGCGGAAAAGGTAATAAAGGCGGCTACGGAGAATGCCATGTTCTTATCAAAGCATTCATCACGCAGCATAGCACTGCCGGCATCCGTATGCAGCGGCAGTGTGGCGTTAAACCGTGATATCGTAGATGCTGCGCAGAAAGAGATAATAGAGGTCTGCAGGCAGCTTGATGCATATGTTGAAAAGAACTGCCCGGAGCTTACCAGCCGCTGCATCTCATATGCGGAGGATTCACAGGACAGGATAATCTATTCATCGGATGCGGCAAACGGACATCTTGTAACACCCCGCGCTTATGTTTATATCCAGATGACTGCGGAGACAAAAGAAGGAACACCCGTTGAGATGTTCAAGGCACTTGGCGGATTTGGAAGCTTTTATGATAATTTTTCCGCGCCGGAAAAATACTATCCCGAGATCGATGAGCTTTATAAATGGATCCTGGATAAAAGAGAAGGCATATATCCCGATGCCGGTGAAAAGACCGTGGTGCTGGGCGGCATGATGGGCGGTATGCTGGCCCACGAAGCAGTGGGACATACAGTGGAAGCGGATCTGGTACGCGGCGGCAGTGTTGCCGGACCCTGCCTTAACAAGAGAGTTGCTTCGGAACTGGTTAATCTCGTAGACTTCGCCCACACATATAACGGAGGTCTTGCACCCCTTCCTGTATATCTTGATGACGAAGGTATCATAGCAGAAGATGCAGTTCTTATCAAAGACGGCATTCTTGTAGGTTATATGAATGACCGTGAGAGTGCGGCTGGATACGGAATGAAGCCTGCCGGTAATGCAAGAGGCTGGACATTCAGGGATGAGCCTATAATACGTATGCGCAATACCTGTATCCTGCCCGGAAAGAATACCGTGGAGGAACTGATCGCATCTGTTGATGACGGATATTATCTTATCCAGTCCGGTAACGGACAGGCAGATCTTACCGGTGAGTTCATGTTCGGCGTAATATGCGGCTATGAGATAAAGAACGGCAAGCTGGGAAGAGCCCTTTTAGATACCACTGTATCAGGCATAGCCTTTGATATGCTTAAGAGCGTGGATATGGTATCTGATGAAGTGGAATGGTCATCATCCGGTTTTTGCGGAAAGAAACAGCCCATGGCTGTTGGTATGGGCGGTCCCCATATACGCTGCAAGATAACGATAGGAGGAAGATAGGATGTCAAATATAAGAAATATCGGCGATACCTTTGATGAACTGATAAAGAACAGTGAAGTTAAAAAATATACATATACGCTTTCGGAATCCCAAAAGCAGGAGCTTAATCTCGAGGACGGGGATTTTAAGCTGATGCGTACCGTATTTGATAATTACGGATCCATAAAAGTTTTTGAAGATAATAAGATGGGATCGGTAGGCGGTAATGATATCTCTGAGGAAGGGCTTAAAAAGCTTATTGAAGACAGTCTGGCAGCAGCGCGATCTGCAAGTGAAGATCCCTGCCATGATATCGCTCCGGACCAGGGAAAAGATATTTTTGAGCAGGGGGTTAAAGAGCCGGATATTGACCGCTTTATCGAAAGGGTGCAGGAATTTCTTGAAGTGCTTAATAAGGATTATCCAAAGATAAAGATAGCGGGTGGTGCTGCCGTGATAGATCAGTGGAACTGGTTCTCACGCAATTCCAACGGTACGGAATTTGAAGGCATCGGAGCAAAGTACAGCTTCTCTCTGGAAATAAGTGCAGGGGAAGGCGATAAGAACAGCGGTGTGGATTTTATCGGGTTTTCGACCAAAGATCTGGATACACCTATTATCGAGATGACGGATGTAAAGAGAAGGCTTAAGGCTGTATGCGACAGTATCTATCCTGAGTCCATAGGTTCCAAGTTTGAGGGGACCGTTGTCATGACACCCGACTGCGCATGCCAGTTCCTGTGGATGCTTGGGGGAAACTATATCAGCAGCGGCTGCATTATTGACGGCACCAGCCTATGGCTTGATAAGGTTGGAGAGAAAGTAGTGGATGAGCAGTTAAGCGTTACCTTTGATCCTTTTGATGAACGTATAGTGACGGGAGAACGCGGTACCCAGGACGGCTTCAGGGCAGAAACCGTAAAAATAATAGATAAAGGCGTATTGAAGACCCACTGGCTCAATCTGTATGCTGCAAATAAGACCGGGCGCCCGGTAGTAAAGAATACCGGAGGTGAGATGGTAGTAGAAGGCGGAGATAAGAGCCTGGATGAGATCATAGCATCTGTGGATAAAGGCATACTTATGGGAGGTTTTTCCGGCGGGGAACCCGGTACCAACGGGGATTTTTCCGGAGTAGCTAAAAACAGCTTTCTTATAGAAAACGGAAAGATAAAGTGTGCTTTAAGCGAAACTATGGTAAACGGAAATCTTGCAGAGATGTTCAATCATATCCGCGGGATATCAAAGGAACTGATATGCGACGGAGGATCGGTAATCCCGTACATCGCGGTGGACGGGATCGTGATATCCGGAAAGTGATAAGACATACGAAGGAGGGCTTGGATGATGAAACGTGTATTTGTTATCGTGCTGGACAGCTGCGGTATAGGAGAGATGCCGGACGCGGCAGCCTTCGGTGATGCGGGCAGCAATACTTTAAAGAGTGCAGCCCGGGCTGAAGGTTTTGCCATGCCCAATATGAAGAAGCTGGGGCTGTTTAATATTGACGGGATAGACTGGTGTGAAGGCGTGGATTCTCCCGAAGGGGCTTATGCTTCGATGGCAGAGGCATCCAACGGCAAGGACACCACTACCGGTCATTGGGAGATGGCAGGTATAATATCAAAGAACCCCATGCCTACTTTTCCTGACGGCTTTCCTAAGGAAGTGATGGATGAATTCGAGCGTCAGACAGGCAGGGGCTGGCTGGTGAACAAGCCCTATTCCGGTACTGCCGTAATAAATGAATACGGAGATGAGCATGTTAAGACAGGCAAGCTGATAGTATATACATCTGCGGATTCCGTATTCCAGATCGCAGCCCATGAGGATGTAGTGAGCTGTGAGCAGCTCTATGAATACTGCCGTATAGCAAGACGTATACTTAAGGATGAATATGCGGTGGGCAGGGTCATAGCCAGGCCTTTTATAGGAGAGGGAAACGGTAATTATACACGTACCCCCAGACGCCATGATTTCTCCCTGGAGCCCACAGGCATCACCATGCTGGATCAGATAAAGGAAGCGGGGATGGATGTAATAGGTGTGGGAAAGATCAGGGATATCTTTGCCGGCGTGGGCATAACCGAGTATGTTTATACCCAGAATAATGCCGAAGGTATAGAGCGTACGCTTGAATACATGGATAAGGACTTCCACGGCCTGTGTTTCACCAACCTGGTGGATACGGATATGATCTACGGTCACCGCCGGGATATCCAGGGCTACGGTGATGCGCTTTCCTATTTTGATAAGAAGCTTGGTGAGATGCTGGGCAAGATGAGAGCGGATGACCTGCTGATAGTTACGGCGGATCACGGCTGCGATCCCGGTTATACCAAGACCACCGATCACACCAGGGAGTATGTGCCCTTTGTGGCCTGCGGGGCGCCGGAGTTCATAAAACCCGGGAATTACGGTGTGCGTAAAAGCTTTGCAGACCTCGGAGCTACAGTGCTTGAATACCTGGGTGTGGAACAGAAGATCGCGGGTACTTCGCTTGCATCTATATAATGTATATGGTATCATATTCGGGCATATATATTGAGGAATTATGAAAAAGTAAGGAGATTTTTTGGAAGTGGCAACATTAAAAGAAGAGATCGACAGGCGCAGGACGTTCGCGATAATATCCCACCCGGATGCAGGTAAGACTACCCTGACGGAAAAGCTGCTGCTCTATGGCGGAGCTATAAACCTGGCAGGTTCGGTAAAGGGAAAGGCTACCGCCAGACATGCGGTGTCTGACTGGATGGAGATAGAGAAGGAACGTGGTATTTCCGTAACATCTTCTGTTTTACAGTTTGAATATGACGGATATTGCATAAACATCCTGGATACTCCGGGACATCAGGATTTCTCGGAGGATACATACCGTACCCTGATGGCTGCGGATTCCGCTGTCATGGTAATAGATGCGTCCAAGGGCGTTGAACCCCAGACCAGGAAGCTCTTTAAGGTCTGTGCGATGCGCGGCATACCGATCTTTACCTTTATTAACAAGCTGGACCGCGATGCGCTGGATTCCTTTGATCTGATGGATAATGTTGAGAAGGAGCTGGGTATCGATACCTGCCCCGTTAACTGGCCCATAGGATCGGGAAAGAATTTCAAGGGCGTGTACGATCTGAAGAATAAGGAACTCCTTGCTTTTGAAGATACGGAAAAAGGTACCAAAGAAGGCCGTACCCTTGAGATGAAGGATATGTCACAGATACGTGAGTATGTGGGGGATGAGGCAGCAGATAAACTTGAAGAAGAGCTGGAACTGCTCTCAGCCGGAGCGGAGTTTGATCTGGATCAGGTGCGTGCAGGTAAGCTGACCCCTGTGTTCTTCGGATCGGCACTCACCAACTTTGGTGTGGAGTATTTCCTGCGCTCGTATCTGCATATGGCAATGGCACCCAGCGGACGTATTTCCGGCGGCAAGACCATAGTGCCGGATCAGGAAGCGTTCTCCGGCTTTGTGTTCAAGATACAGGCCAATATGAATAAGGCTCACAGGGACAGGATCGCATTCATGCGTGTATGCTCGGGCAAGTTCGATGCGACGATGAACGTAAAGCATGTGCAGAGCGGAAGGACAATGCGCCTTCAGCAGCCCCAGCAGATAATGGCAGATGAGAGAAAGATACTGAGTGAGGCATACGGAGGAGATATCATCGGTGTATTTGATCCGGGTAACTTCTCCATAGGCGACACACTCTGCGATCCGAAGATGGATGTATGTTATGAAGGCATCCCCACATTTGCACCGGAACATTTTGCAAGGGTGCGGCAGGTGGATACCATGAAGCGTAAGCAGTTCGTAAAGGGTGTGGAGCAGATAGCACAGGAAGGTGCAATACAGATATTCCAGGAGATAGCCTCCGGTATGGAAGAGATAATCGTGGGCGTTGTCGGTGTGCTGCAGTTTGATGTGCTAAAGTACAGGCTGGAAAATGAGTATAACGTAGAGATACGCTTAGATCCCCTGCCTTACGAACATATACGCTGGATAGTCAATAAGAACGAAGTGGATGTAGCGAAGCTTTCGGGTACATCCGATATGAAGAAAGTACAGGATCTGAAGGGGAATCCGCTTCTGCTGTTTGTCAATGCCTGGAGTGTGGGCATGACGGAGGAGAGAAATCCGGGACTGAAGCTGAGCGAATTCGGAAAAGACTGGTAAAAAACTTTTTGATGAGGGGAAAAAGAAAAAAGTTAATATCCATCTGTCTGATCATGAGCCTTCTGGCCGCCTGCGGTAAGAAGGATAAGGTCGATCTGCCCAATGTGGGGATCCTTACCTCGGACGGCAGCGGGGAAGGCGGAGATACTTCCAATGCGGCCGGTAACAGGGGCAAGGTTGTTACCCTTACGCCTGCGACAGGTTTTGAGGCTCCCATCATTACCGAGGATAAGAGCGGTAACCATGAAGCAACGGTAGATGAGCTACTGGCGGCAAAGAAGGCAGCCGGTATCACAAAAGACGCGGTCAAGCGCTGCATGAAGGAACAGACCGGACGTTATATGTATGACATGATGGATGATGACCTTCATACCCTTTATGCAGAGATATTTCTGATCGTCAAAGCTCATGCAAAGGATATACTGGTATCTACCACTAACAGTGATGATCTTCAGACCGCGTTCATGTGCGTGTTCCAGGACCATCCCGAGCTGTTCTGGATAGAAGGTTATTCTTACGGCTGTTATTCAAGGAACGGAAGGACCAATGTCCTTACCTTCAGCGGCAAGTATTCCTATTCCCAGGATGAATGTAATAAACTCCAGAGCAAAGTTGACTCCTGGGTAGACAAGTGCGTTTGGGGCATGCCCGCAGGCGCGGATGATTATGAAAAGGTCAAGTATGCATATCAGTATGTGATAACCCATACCGATTATGTCCTGGGTTCCGATGATAATCAGAACATCCTGTCCGTGATGATAGGAGGAAAATCCGTATGCCAGGGTTATGCAAAGGCCCTGCAGTATGTGCTCAATTACGTTGACATACCCTGCACCATGGTCATCGGAAAGGTCAGGGGCGGGGAAGGCCATGCCTGGAACCTGGTCAATCTCGACGGCGGATATTATTATGTGGATCCCACATGGGGCGACTCCGGATATCTGTCGGCAGCCGGTATGGATGTCAGCAGCCAGGGCGAGATCAATTATAATTACCTGAATGTCACCAGTGATGAGATAGGACGTTCCCATGTGGCCGACAACGTGGTGGCTATGCCCCGCTGCGTGGCTACCGAGGATAATTATTATGTACGTGAAGGCCGCTGCTTTGGGGAATATGATGAGGATGCGATAAGAAGGCTCTTCGATGAGGCGCGTACCTCCGGAAGCCGTTGTGTTTCGTTTAAATGTGATGATGATCCAATATACAGGGAATGCGTGGTAAAGCTTCTGGAGGAGCGCGGGATCTTCAGCCTGCTGCCTGCCGGAGTGAATGCCGTGGACTATACTACGGATAATGAGCTTAATGTGCTGACTTTCTGGTTTTAATTGAAAAACGGAAGTCTTTGTGGTAAGATAGGCGTCAGTGATATTCAGAGGGCTGCAAATGCCCTTAAGCTTAAGGAGAAAGAGATGGATAATAATAACAACATCACACTTAAGGTCGATAACGAGAATATCGGCTGCGTACAGATAGCTGATGACGTGGTCGCAATGATAGCAGCCCTGGCTTCATCCGAAGTTGATGGTGTAAGCGCCATGACGGGCAATATCACCAACGAGCTCATGAGCAAGGTGGCCATGAAGAAGCTGACTAAGGGTGTGAGAGTGGCATTGCTTGATAATGTAGTGACTGTCAATCTCTCAATAGTGCTTGAATACGGTTATAACATCCCCGAGACCTGCAAAAAGGTTCAGGAGAAGGTTAAGAATTCCGTAGAAAATATGACGGGGCTTACGGTGGAAGATGTGAACATCCGCATCGCTTCCGTAAATATGCCCAAAGGGAAATAAAAGATGAGCAGGCGTATAAATCGCGAAAGAGTATTCATGCTGCTCTTTTCGGCTGATTATTATGACAAGGACGGAATGAACGAGCAGATAGACCGCTTCTTTGAAGATGAGGAAGAGGAATATCTGGAGGAGGAGGCTCTCCGTATCGAAGAAGAGGGCGGTTCCGCAGATGAGATAAGCATTCCGGCATACCTTACCGAAGGCCGTGAGCAGATCAGGGAAAAGACCCTTGCAATAGTAGAGCATATACCGGAGCTTGATAAGCTGCTGGATGAAAAAATTCAGGGCTGGAATACGGGGCGTATCGGAAAGACCGAGCTGGCGCTTCTGCGTCTGGCTCTGTATGAGATGCGATATGATGACAGTATATCCGACGCAGTGGCCATCAATGAAGCGGTTGAGCTGGCCAAGAAATACGGTCAGGAAAAATCCGGTGAATTCGTAAACGGAGTTCTTGCCAAGTTTGCGTTGGGGTAAATAATGAATAAAAAGATCTATTCCGTGTCGCAGATCAATTCTTATATCTGGGGTATGTTCTCCCAGGATTTTTATCTGCGTGATGTTTCGATAAAGGGCGAAGTGCGCGACGCCAAGTATTGGAAAGACGGAACCATTTATTTCACCCTAAAAGATGATAAATCACTGATACCCTGTGTATGCTTCAGGGACAAGGCTGCAGGGCTTAAGTTTAAGCTCGAAGACGGCATGTCCGTGATCGGGCAGGGATCTGTGAGCGTATATAAAGAAGGCGGAAAGTACCAGTATTACGTTACTTCCATGGAGAAGGAAGGACAGGGAGACCTTTATGCAAAGTTCCTTAAGCTTAAGGAGGAACTGGAGGAAAAGGGACTGTTTGCGGAGGAGTACAAGCAGAGTATCCCCTATCTGGCGAAGAGAGTTGGGATCGTTACGGCTCCTACAGGGGCAGCCGTGAGGGATATAATACAGATATCCAGAAGACGCAATCCTTATGTACAGCTGATACTCTACCCCGCTATAGTGCAGGGAAAGCAGGCGCCTGACAGTATAGTCAGGGGCATAAAAGCAATGGATGCGGCCGGCGTGGACGTGATAATAGTAGGCAGGGGCGGCGGCTCCATGGAGGACCTGTGGGCCTTTAATGAGGAGATCGTTGCACAGGCAATATTTGACTGTACGACTCCGATAATATCGGCAGTGGGACACGAGACCGATACCACCATAGCAGATTTTGCGGCGGATCTAAGAGCCCCCACGCCTTCTGCTGCGGCAGAACTGGCTGTAAAACAGATCAGCGACATACTGGGATATATCGATGACTGTGAAAAGAGGCTCAATTACAGCTTTAAGAGCCTGTTAAAGGCACGGAGGCTGCATGCGGAGAAGCTATCCGAGAACCTTAAGCGACTGTCTCCGGAGATGATGCTCAACGATAAAAGACAGAGGCTTCAGGCAATAGAAGAGAAGCTTTATGCATTGACAGATAAAAAGATAGCGGCACTTAAGAGCAGGGCAGCACAGGCAGAGCTTGGCATAAAGCACCTGTCACCGGAAAGCCTTATAGCCGACAGGAAGCAGAAGGCACAGACACTGCGCCTTAAAATGGACGGCAGCTTTGACAGATATCTTCAGAGGGATAAGCACAGGCTGGCTCTTCTGATAGAAAGATACAAGGCACGTTCACCCCTGGACCGGCTGGGCGGCGGTTATGTTTATGCCACCGGTGAAAACGGCAGGCCGCTTACTGCTGTCTCAAAGCTGAAAGCCGGTGATGCGGTCAGGCTGCGTTTTAAGGACGGAAGTGCCGATGCCAGGATAGAAAATATCAGGGAAAACGGGACATCCTGAATGTCATTCTGAGCGAAGCGAAGAATCCTGATAGAACTACAGGAGGTAAAAAAGTAAAATGTCTGAAAAAAAAGACAAACGTTCCCTCGAGGAAAACTTTGATTATCTTGAGACCAATTTAAAAAAGATGGAGGACGATTCCCTCCCTCTGGAAGAAGCCTTTGAATTGTATCAGCAGAGCATGAAGCTTTTAAAGGAATGCAATGACGAGATAGACCGTGTGGAGAAGAAGGTGCTTCTACTGCGCGATAATGGTGAGACAGATGAGTTTTCAGAATGAATTAAAAAGCAGGACAGAAAAGGCAGAAGAAACAGTAAGGCAGTATCTGCCCGGTACTACCCTCCATCAGCATACCGTAACGGAAGCCATGGGGTACAGCGTGATGGCCGGCGGAAAGAGGCTGCGTCCGGTTATGATGCAGGCGGCTTTTGAAATGTGCGGCGGCAAAAGCGGCATAGAGCCTTTTATGGCAGCCATAGAGATGATACATTCATACTCTCTGGTGCATGACGATCTGCCGGAGATGGATAATGACGAGCTGCGAAGAGGCAAGCCCACCACCCACATACAATACGGTCAGGCTATGGCTGTTCTGGCCGGGGACGGATTGTTAAACTATGCATACGAGACCGTTCTGGCCCATGCCAAAGAAGCGGAAGATAAGGAAGCATATATCAAAGCCATGGCGCTGCTGGCCAATAAGGCAGGCATCTTCGGCATGGTAGGCGGACAGTGTCTTGATGTGGAAGCTGAAAAGAAAGGCATGGAGCTCAGCGAGGAACAGCTCCTGTTTGTATACGAGAATAAGACGGCGGCCCTGCTGCAGGCATCATTGATGTGCGGGGCACTGCTGGCGGGAGATGATGCGGCAGCAGCCGTATTCGAGAAAGCCGGCTATGATCTTGGAATAGCGTTCCAGCTGCAGGATGATATCCTTGATATCGAGAGTACCACCCAGGAGCTTGGCAAACCTGTCGGATCCGACGAACGTAACGGAAAAAAGACCTATGTATCATATCTGGGTATGGAAAGGGCAAAGAAGGAACAGGAAAGGCTTTCCGCAGAGGCGGTAGCCATGATTGAAAAGATACAGGTTTCGGGTGATGAGCAGGGCAGTGCAAAGCAGTTCCTTATGGAGCTGATAAGCAGCCTCTGCAACAGGAGAAAATAATGTCTAAGAAAAAAACGGAGAGTGAATACAGGCCCGTAGAGGAAGTGGGAACCTATCTACTGGATCAGATACAGAAACCTGGAGACATCAAGGCTTTCGGTAAAGCTGATTATCCGGAGATAGCAGAAGAGATACGGGCTTTTCTCATAAAACATATCAGTGAGACCGGCGGACACCTGGGATCAAACTTAGGCTGTGTGGAGCTTACCATGGCCCTGCATATCGCTTTTGATCTGCCGGAGGATAAGATCATCTGGGATGTTGGACACCAGTCCTATACCCATAAACTCCTGACCGGAAGGCGTGAGGGCTTTGAGAGCCTGCGCCAGTACAAGGGCATGAGCGGTTTTCCCAAACGCAGGGAAAGTGACTGTGACGCTTTTGATACGGGACATTCCTCAACATCCATTTCAGCAGGCCTGGGACTGGTACAGGCCAGGGAGATAAGCGGAAGTGACTACAAGGTGATCTCCGTTATCGGTGACGGATCCCTTACGGGCGGCATGGCTTATGAGGCCCTCAATAATGCTTCCAAGCTTAAATCGAATTTCATAATAATCCTCAATGATAATAATATGTCCATTTCCGAGAATGTGGGCGGTGTTTCCAATTACCTTAATTCCATCAGGTCTGCGGAGAAGTATCTGGACCTTAAGGAAGGCGTATATAATTCGCTGATGAAGTCCGGTAACGAAGGAACCGTACGCGCCATCAAGAAGGTTAAGTCTACGGTAAAGAGACTCATCGTTCCCGGAATGATATTTGAGAATATGGGCATCACATACATGGGACCTGTTGACGGCCATGATGTGGATGCCATGGTCCACGTGCTTGAATACGCGAGCCGTGTGGAAAATGCGGTAGTGGTACATGTGCGTACCCAGAAGGGCAAGGGGTATCTTCCGGCAGAGAGGCATCCGGCACGGTTCCACGGAGCGGAACCCTTCGAGATCGAGAGCGGCATGCCCAAGAAGATGCGCGAAAAGGCAAACTATACCGATGTCTTCTCGACCGTAATGTGCAGGCTGGGAGAAAAGGATGACAAGGTGGTGGCGATAACTGCAGCCATGCCCGACGGTACCGGACTTAAGCGTTTCCACAATCTCTATCCCGACAGATTCTTTGATGTGGGTATCGCAGAGGAACATGCGGTGACCTTTGCGGCAGGACTGGCAGCCGGAGGCTTAAAGCCTGTGGTGGCGATATATTCCTCATTCCTGCAGAGAGCTTACGATCAGATACTTCATGACGTATGCATACAGAACCTTCCCGTAGTCATGGCTATAGACCGGGCAGGACTTGTGGGGAGCGACGGCGAGACCCACCAGGGTATCTTTGACCTTTCCTATCTGGCGACCATACCATCCCTTACGGTCATGGCTCCGAAGAATAAATGGGAGCTGGCAGATATGCTCCGTTATGCGGTGGAACTGTCGGCGCCGGTTGCCATACGTTATCCCAGAGGGGAAGCTTATGACGGCCTGGAAGAGCACAGGCCGGCCATTGAGTACGGCAGGTGTGAAGTGATATATGATGAGAGCGATATCTGTCTTATAGCTGTGGGCAGCATGGTAAAGACAGCGGTGGAGGTAAGGGAAGCTCTCAAAGCAAAAGGTCTTAGCTGCAGCCTTATAAATGCACGCTTTGTAAAACCTCTTGATGAGACGATGATCGAGATGGCTGACCGCCATAAACTGGTGGTAACCATGGAGGAGAATGTTAAGAACGGAGGTTTCGGAGAACGCTTCCGCCTGGCCTATGAAGAGAGCGGTGAGCATAAGACGAGACCGGAGTTCATGCATATAGCACTGCCCGATGCTTATGTAGAGCACGGCAATGTGGCGCTTCTTAAGAAAGAACTTAAAATCGATGCGCAGAGTATAGAAGAAGCCATACTGGAGAAGCACAATGGGTGAAAAGGCAGCAAAAGAGAGGCTGGATGTACTTCTGGTAAATGCCGGGCTGGTCAGCTCAAGGGAACTGGCCAAGAGGCATATAATGGCAGGAGAGGTTTTTGTTAACGGCCAGAGGGAAGATAAGCCCGGAAGCTTTTTTTCTACAGAGGATCTGAAGCTGGAGCTCAGGGCGGATACCCTTAAGTATGTGAGCCGCGGCGGACTCAAGCTTGAGAAAGCGCTGCAGGTTTTTCCTATAGACTTAAACGGCTGTGTGTGCATGGATATAGGGTCATCTACGGGCGGATTTACGGACTGCATGCTTCAGAATGGTGCGGCCAGGGTATATGCCATAGATTCCGGTACCAACCAGCTGGCGTGGAAACTGCGTTCGGATGAACGCGTTGTCTGCATGGAAAAGACCAATTTCCGTTATGTAACGGAAAAAGAAGTTCCGGAACCCATAAATTTTGCTTCGGCGGACGTATCATTTATATCGCTTTCCAAAATACTGCCGGCGGCGTACCCTCTTCTGAAGGAAGGCGCGCAGATGGTATGCCTTATCAAGCCGCAGTTCGAAGCGGGGCGTGAAAAGGTAGGAAAGAAGGGCGTGGTAAGGGAGCCCAAAGTTCATATAGAAGTGATAGAGGCCGTGACCGCAGCGGCAAAGGCGCTTGGCTTTTGTATACTGGGTCTGGACTTTTCGCCTGTCCGCGGACCTGAGGGGAACATAGAGTATCTGCTGTATCTGTCTAAGAGTGATGCTGAAGATGCAGAGTATAATATAAACGAAGTGGTGGCACAGGCTCATAGTGAGCTGTAAAGGAAAAACAATGAAGAAATTCTGTGTGATAAGCAACAGCTTAAAGGATCCCGGTTTAAAAGAAGGGCAGAAGGTCTGCCAAAAGATCGCCCAGCTGGTGGGCGGCGAAGAAGTACCTCTGCTCGATGTATGTGAAGAGGAGCTGCCTGTAGCTGAAGGAACCGAGGCGCTTCTGGTCCTGGGCGGTGACGGTACGCTGCTTTCAGTGGCGATACGCCTGCGTAAGCTGGATATACCGATGCTGGGCATCAATCTGGGACACGTGGGATATCTGGCAGAGGTGGAGGCCGGAGAGGTCGAAGGGGCTATAAAGCGTATCCTGAATGATGAATTTGTTATAGAGGACCGCATGATGCTCGCGGGCTTAACAAGTATCGGAGGAGAAAAGAGCGAGCTGGAACATGCGCTCAACGACATAGTCCTGAGCCGTCACGGCGATCTGCAGGTGGCATCTTACAGGATCTATGTCAATGACGTATTTTTGTATGAATATTCGGGTGACGGCATCATCATAAGCACCCCTACCGGTTCTACCGGATATAATCTTTCGGCTGCGGGCCCCATAGTTGAGCCTTCGGCAAGCCTTCTCGTACTTACACCCATCTGCCCTCATACCTTAAATACCAGAAGTATAGTGCTTTCCGATGAGGGGATCATAAGGGTAGAGCTGCTGCCGGGGCGCAGTGTGAAGGAAGCTGCAGCCGGCACGTATTTTGACGGTGTGCCCATGGGAGTGCTGAGCGCGGGAGATTATATCGAAGTGCGCAAGAGCAAGAGAGTATGCCGCTTCATTAAACTGGGCAGTGACGGTTTCCTTCAGGTGCTCAGGAAAAAACTTGTGAATTAGAGGAAGGCAGATGATAGACAGCATTTCTGTTAAAAATCTGGCCCTGATCAAACAGGCTGATCTGGAACTTTGTGAAGGGCTTAACATATTGAGCGGAGAGACCGGTGCCGGCAAATCCATACTGATCGGTTCGGTAAACCTGTGTCTGGGAGCCAAGGCAGATAAGTCCATGATAAGGGACGGGGCTGAGTATGCCCTTATAGAGCTGGTCTTTCATGTCGATAACGAAAAGACTCTGGCAGCCATCAAAGAGATGGAACTCCCGGTCGAAGAAGACGGGACCGTGATTATAAGCCGCCGCATAGGGGCAAACCGTTCTTCCATAAAGGTATGCGGGGAGAGCGTTACAGTAAAGCAGGTACGCGATCTGGCGCAGCTGCTTATTGATGTGCACGGGCAGCATGAGCATCAGTCCCTGCTGCATCCGGTGCGCCACAGACAGCTGCTGGACGAATACTGCATGGATGATATAAAGCAGGATCTTGAAGCTGCGGCAGCAGAGTATGAAGAGTACAGACAGCTCTGTCACCGCCTGGAAGCGCTGGATATGGATGAGAATGCCCGCAGGCGGGAGATAGACCTTGCGGAATATGAGATCAATGAACTGGAAGATGCGGACCTTAAGCCCGGTGAGGAAGATGAGCTTGAGGATGAATTCCGCAGGATGAAGGGAGCAAGGGACAGCTTTGAAGATTTGAGCAATGTACGCGGGCTTTTAGATGAAGAAAGCGGAGGCGTGCTGGATGCCCTGAGCCGTGCGGTGCACGAGATGAATTCGGCGGCTGCCATGAACGAAGCATTGGCAGATGATGCCCAGGCCATGTCCACTGCTGAGGATACCTTAAGGGGTGTATTAAGGGATATCAGGGATATCTTGGATGACGGGGCTTTTGATCCTCAGCGTTTTGACGAAGTGGAGGAACGTCTTGATACCATACGCCGCCTGAGCACGAGATACGGCGGCAGTGAGGCCGCGGCCCTTGAGTATCTGGACAAACGCAGGGAAGAGCTTAAGGAATTAAATGACCTGGATGAGAGCCGCAGGAAGCTGGCGGCCCTTAAGGCAGAAAGTGCCGGGAGACTGGATAAGCTGTGCGCAAAGCTGACTAAGAAGCGGAGCAAGGCTGCGGCAGCCCTTAAAAAAGAGATATGCGCGGTACTGGAGGATCTTAACTTCCTGAAAGTAGAGTTTGAGGTGAGCATAAAGCCTCACGGGGAATATACCCCCTGCGGCAGTGATGATGTGGAATTTCTTATCAGTCTGAATCCCGGGGAGAGCTTAAGGCCTCTTAAGGATGTGGCCAGCGGAGGAGAGCTTTCGCGTATCATGCTGGCTTTAAAATCCGTCTTTGCGGCCAAGGATGATATAGAGACGCTTATATTCGACGAGATAGACAGCGGTATCAGCGGAAAGACTGCCTGGAAGGTATCGGAAAAGATGGGGGCACTGAGCCTGGGAAGGCAGCTGATCTGCATTACCCACCTTCCCCAGATAGCGGCCATGGCGGATAAGCACTTCCTAATAGAAAAGAAAGAGGCAGGGGGCAAGACCGAGACCATGATACGCAGCCTGAGCAAGAAGGACGAGGAGACGGAAGTGGCCAGAATGCTGGGCGGTGAAGAGATCAGTGAGGCTGTTATGGCCAATGCAAGGGAGCTTAAGGAGCGTGCAGAGGCTGTAAAGCATAAAAAATAAACACTTTGCAACAAATGTCCAAATGTTATATAATGGTCAGTGGAGCAAAAAACGCGGCATGGGGGTTATGAGGCAGCCGTAAATTAAATATGGAGGGAAGGTAATGAAGAATATTCTTTTTATTGCATCCGAGGGTGTACCTTTTATCAAAACGGGCGGTCTGGCCGATGTAGTCGGCTCACTTCCCAAGTGTGTGGATAAAAAGTACTTTGACGTGAGAGTAATGCTTCCCAAATATACCTGCATCTCCCAGGAGATGAAGGACAAGATGAAGTATAAGACCCATTTTTACATGGATTTCCACTGGAAGAATGAGTATGTAGGCATACTTGAAGCGGAAGTAGAAGGGGTTAAATATTATTTTATCGATAATGAGATGATGTTCGGCGGATTCAGGCCGTACAGCGGCAACTTTTACGATGACATCGTGAAGTTTGCTTTCTTTTCAAAAGCAGCCCTTTCGGCAATACCGCTTCTGGACTTTGAGCCGGACCTGCTGCACTGCCATGACTGGCAGACGGGACTGGTGCCCGTATACCTTAAGGAGAGGTTCAGGAACAACCCTCTCTTTACAAAGATGAAGACCGTAATGACCATTCATAACCTTAAGTTCCAGGGAAGATGGGATGTTAAGGAGATGAGGGACATAACCGGCATACCGGCTGAGTTCTTTACACCCGATAAGCTGGAGAGCTATAAGGATGCCAACCTCTTAAAGGGCGGTCTGGTCTATGCGGATGCCATAACTACCGTTTCCGACACATATGCGGAGGAGATAAAGACTCCTTTCTACGGCGAAGGGCTTGACGGTCTTTTGAAGGCAAGGAGCGGGGATCTGCGCGGTATAGTAAACGGTATCGACTACGAAGAGTACGATCCTTCCAAGGACAGTTATATAGATTATAAGTATAATGCAAAGAATTTCCGCAAGGAAAAGATAAAGAATAAGAGAGCGCTGCAGAAGGAGCTCAACCTGGACGAAGATGACAAGACGATGATGATAGGTATCGTGTCACGTCTTACGGATCAGAAGGGCTTTGATCTGATAGCTTATATAATGGATGAGCTGTGTCAGGATGCGGTACAGATCGTGGTACTGGGGACAGGTGAGGAGCGCTACGAGAATATGTTCAAGCACTTTGACTGGAAATACGGCGGTAAGGTATCTGCGAATATCTATTATTCGGAGGCACTATCACATAAGATATATGCTGCCTGCGATGCTTTCCTGATGCCTTCCATGTTCGAGCCCTGTGGTCTTTCACAGCTGATGGCTTTACGTTACGGTACCGTACCCATCGTGCGTGAGACCGGCGGACTTAAGGATACGGTGCAGCCCTACAACGAATTTGACTCCACAGGCACCGGCTTTTCATTTATGAATTACAACGCTCATGAGATGCTTGCCACCATACGTTACGCGGAGAAGATCTACTATGACAAGCGCCGTGAGTGGAATAAAATGATAGACAGAGATATGGCTGTTGATTTCTCCTGGCACGTATCTGCCGGGAAATATCAGGAGATGTATGACTGGCTGATTGGAGATAAGGTCTGATGAATGCAAAACTTGGCAGGATTATACTTGCTGCTGTTGTTTTACCGCTACTGATATGCGCACTCAGTTTTGATGCATATGCAGGCGGAAATGATGATGCTGATTTTGATGTTAAGAGCAGCTCCGGAACAAATGTTGAAGGAGATGTGGCATATGCGTATATCCAGGTCACCAATAACGGGGATGACTTCGGCGGATATGTCAGGCTTATACTAGGAAACGGAAATCATTATGACGCTATCGTATACGAAACCTACGCGGCGATAGCTTCCGGAACTACAGAGAACATTACTTTAGGTATTCCCGTTCCCGAAGGCATCAACCTTGAGGATTACGAAGCGACTGTTAAGATCCTGGACAAACAGGGGAAAGAGCTCTATTCAGCCAGACAGAAGAAACTCTTTTCCATTAATGCATCACAGCAGCTTGGAATACTTACCAACAGTTCTTCGGGACTGGATTATATCGAAAAGGCATTTAACGGCACTCTCGGCGGATACTATTACTACGGGAATAATAATTATAATGACCAGTGGGACTGCCTCTATATGATGCCTGCTGAACTGAATGACGGATATACCTTAAAGCAGATGAGCTTTCTGGTCATCGACGATTTCGACTTATCTACCTTAAAAGCCGAGCAGATCGAAGCTATAGAGGAATGGACACGTCTGGGCGGAGTGCTGGTGATCGGTACCGGCAGTAACCTGGATCAGTGTTTTGATGTTTTTGATGATGATTTTATCACAGCTGAGCTTGCTAACAAATATACTTACTCAAACTTCAGTTATTATTCCAACACCGGATATATCAATGTAGCTGACCTTGACCTTGGGAAAGGTAATTATAATGCGATCTGCTACGGTGAGCTTTATAAGAAGGTAATAGGCAGGGGAGCGATAGTGCTCTCTACTTTTGCACTGTCCGATCCTGATGTCAATGCATCCTATTTCGGGGAAGACCTGTATACCAATCTTATGAGTGTCAAGAACAGTGCAGGAAACGGCAGCGGAAACTCACGCACCCTTTCGTCCTATGATCTGCAGAGGGACTACGGCGTTATGCAGGGAAGAAGCAGTTTCAGCCCTACCATCCTGCGTATACTCATACTGGTATATGTGGTACTTGTAGGCCCCGGCGTATATCTCCTGCTCAAGAAGCTTGATAAGAGAGAGAAGATATGGCTGGCTATCCCGGCATTATCATTGCTCTTTGTATTACTTGTATTTTTATTCAGCCGCGGTTTTGATATGAGGTCGAAGCAGTTTACCACGGTACGTGTAGCCAACGGTGACGGCAAGGCAGAAGAGACGGATTATATCTTCGGTTTCTCCGCAGACAGGAAAGACTGGAATATAACCCTTAATGATGATGCCTATGCAGCAGGTCCCATATTCTATGAAAACAGCTACTCATATAATGCCGCAGAGGATCACTATCTGTACAGGGCGTCAAACAACACCGCGGGTTCGCAGCTGTTCTATTCGCCCAAGGCAGGATTTGACAGTGCTTTCTTCAAGACCAAGACGGACAATTCCGTTTCCGGTGTCATGAGTGCACAGATAGAGCTTGATAATTCCAAGATAGTGGGAACACTCACAAACGATACGGATTACGATTTTGATTATGTGCTTCTGGTGTGCTACGGATACTATGACATCATAGAAAATGTTGAAAGTGGTGAGAATCTGACCATAAATTCGAAGTCACGTCAACGTTACTCTGATGAGGGCACAATAGAGGATCTTGCAAGGAAGTTATATAACTACCAGGATTATGAAGAAGCTAAGCTTCACATGGCGCTTTATTTTGCGGCCCACGAACTGAGTGATCAGGGCAGCTTTGCAGTGGGCGTATGCAAGAACGGCAACAAAGTTATAAAGGGAGGCGTATCTGAGGAGTCATTCCTCTGTGTATACGGGGTGAAATAAGCGATGCTGTATCTGGAAAGGCTGATAAAAAATTACGGCAGTTTCAGGGCTGTGGACGGTCTGTCACTGCATGTGCCCAAGGGGGATCTGTTTGGTTTCGTGGGGCCCAACGGTGCAGGTAAGACCACAAGCATACGCATGCTCTGCGGACTGCTTAAACCGGATTTCGGTAATATCTATATAGCGGGATATGAACTGCGCAGACAGTCTGAGTCGGTAAGACGCTGTATAGGATATGTGCCGGATTTCTTCGGTGTATACGATAATCTTAAAGTGCGCGAATATATGGAGTTTTACGGCTCCATTTACGGTATAGAAGATATGGATATCAAGAAGATGACAGGTGATCTTCTTGAACTGGTCAGCTTATCGGGCAGGGAAGAGGACTATGTGGACGGTCTCTCACGCGGTATGAAACAGAGACTGTGTGTGGCAAGAGCACTGCTTCACAATCCGGAGCTTCTGGTGCTTGACGAGCCTTCTTCCGGACTTGATCCCGGAGCCAGGGTAGAGATGAAGGAACTGCTCATGAACCTTAATTCCATGGGCAAGACCATAATCATAAGTTCGCACATACTCTCGGATATTGCGGAGATGTGTACCAGCGTAGGTATCATGAACAGGGGCAGACTGGTAACGGCCGGAAAGATGGATGATATCCTGGAGATGGGACGTAATACCCACCATGTGATCATTTCGGTCAGCAGCGATACACAGAAGGCAGCGCTCTGTTTAAAAGAGCTTCCAGGGATAGAGCTGGTATCTCTGCGAGAGAATGAGATGATAGTTAATTTTGACGGTACGGATCAGGAGCTTAACCGCATAATCGGTTCGTTGATGACCGCGGGCGTTATGGTAAGCGGCTTCCGACGCGAAGAGACTAACCTTGAGACGCTCTTTATGCAGCTGACCAGCGGAGCACCGCAGCCTGGAATGCCGGGACAGCAGCCTATGGGAATACCGGGGCAGCAGCAGATGGGAATACCGGGACAGCAGCAGATGGGAATACCGATGCAGCAGCCTATGGGAATGCCGGGACAGCAGTCTATGAGAATGCCGATGCAGCAGCCTATGGGAATGCCGGGACAGCAGCCCATGGGAATGCCGGCACAGCAGCCTGTAATGCAGCAGGAAACTGAAATGCAGCAGCCGGAAGCTCAGCAGACCGGAGACATACAGCCTGAACAGCAGCCGGCCGGTGAGGAAGTAACGAATACACAGCAGGGGGATATGGGAAATGGCAATGCCGAAGTTTAAATTACCCGGAAAGATCAGGATAAATCCCATAGTGAAGAAGGATCTGAAGGTCATCTCCCGCAGTATGAAGATCGCATGGGGCGTCTTTATATACGAGATGGTACTGGCATTAGTGTTCTTCTTTGCCATGTATATCATATTTGATGCGTTTTCATCATACGGATATACTTCGGATTATCAGGACTTTATAGCTTTGTTCCCGATAATAGCGGGAGTAGAGTTCTGTATCATCGCATTGATAATGCCGGTGATCACTGCATCTGCGATATCAGGTGAGAAGGAGAAGCAGACATTTGACCTTCTTATGACAACGGTAATGACACCCAGGGCAATAGTCCGCGGAAAGGTTGAATCTGCTGTTATCAGGATGATGGTATTTATAGTAGGCAGCATACCCCTGATGGCGCTTTCATTCACCATAGGCGGTCTGAGCTGGTGGAATCTGTTTGTTACCATGATAGCATTCCTTATATTTGCCATACTTACCGGCTCCATGGGTATCTTTGCATCGACTCTTACAAAGAAATCGATAACGGGTATCATACTTACATATGTATTCTACTTTATTTTCGGTACCATGAGCGTGTTCCCGACATTGATAGTAGTATTGACATCGACCTTTGCATCAGGCAGTGTGATCTCCGTATTGATGCTTATCAATCCGGTGGCGGCAGTTATCGAGATGTTCATGCTTATGCTGGGTGGTGATACATTATTTTCAGGTAATCCTCTTGGATTCTGGAGCGGCTGGGGCTGGGTAGTATTATCCGGAGTTGCCATGCTGCTGATATCCTGGGGACTTCAGAGACTGGCTGCATGGAGGATCGATCCTCTTCACGGATACATAATCCAGGAAAAAAGAAAAAAGAAAGTAAAAGGAGTGGCACTTAATTGAAAAAGGATAAAGAAAAAGGAAAGGGAAGAGAGTATATCACACAGTTTATAAAACGTGTGCAGGGCAGGATCAATACCCAGATAGTACTGCGCCGTGCTCTTGACGGTCTGTGCGCAGGTCTGTTCCTTGCCTGTGTTCTTGAAGCCGTTGCGGTGTTCAAGCCGTTTTATCACGTGCACTATTATGCTGTGGGACTGGTGCTGTTAGGTCTTATCGCAGGCATATTTATTGGCAGGATGAGTTCAAAGGATATGCGCTATGCGGCAAGAAAGATCGATAGTTTCGGTCTGGACGAGCGTGTGATAACAGCTTATGAAAACATGGAAAAAGAAGGTGACAATCCTTCGATCATAGCTTCCATACAGAAAGATGATGCTCAGGAGCGTCTTAAGGACATCGCTGAGCAGATCATAATCCCCATCAAGCTGGGATGGTACCGTCTGGTACTGCCGCTGCTTCTGTGTGTGCTCATGGCGGTACTCTTTATGATGCCCAGCAAGGCAAAGGAAGTGGCTGAGGAGCAGCATGAAGTGGAGCAGGAGAGTGCGGATCTTAAGGAAGAGATAGAAGAAGCTATCGAAGAATTGGAGAGTATAGATCAGGAGCAGCTTACCGAAAGCGAAAAACAGCAGATCGCAAACATGATGGAAAGCCTTCAGTCATCCATGACAGAAATGGATCAGGCTACAAATCTGGAAGAACTGCAGCGTGCTTCCAGCAGACTGGATTATAAGTATGAGGATATCTCATCAGCGCTTTCACAGATGGCAAACAATGTGCAGGCAAGAGAGGGGGAGAATAATCCCCAGGAGCCGGGAGCACCTACGCCGACACCTACACCTACGCCTCCTGCAAACGCATCTGATAACCAGAGCCAGCAGAATAACAGCCAGTCCCAGAATCAGCCCCAGCAGCAGAACGGTAATGGCAGCAACAGCGCCACTGCTCAGCAGCTGAGCCAGATCTCACAGCAGATGCAGCAGCACACGAGCCAGAACCAGGGCCAGAACGGCCAGAATGGCCAGCAGGGGCAACAGGGCCAGAATGGTCAGAACGGCCAGCAGGGCCAGAATGGCCAGAATAATCAGAATGGTCAGAACGGCCAGCAGAACCAGAACGGCCAGAATGGTCAGAACGGTCAGCAGAATCAGAACGGCCAGCAGGGCCAGAACGGCCAGCAGGGCCAGAATGGACAGCAGGGCCAGAATGGACAGCAGGGCCAGAACGGTCAGCAGGGCCAGAACGGCCAGCAGGGTCAGAACGGCCAGAATGGACAGCAGGGCCAGAATGGTCAGAACGGCCAGAATGGCCAGAATGGTCAGAGCGGCCAGCAGGGCCAGAACGGCCAGGGACAAGGCCAGGGCCAGGGACAGAACGGTCAGGGTCAGAACGGCCAGGGTCAAGGTCAGGGCCAGGGTGGTCAGCAGGGACAGCAGGGCCAGAATGGTCAGAACGGCGGTGGCGGCGGCCAGGGTCAGGGCACAGGCGGTGGTTCCGGTGCACATCATGATTATGTGAGCCTGCCTAATGCTACAGGTAATGATGATAACCTGACCGGTAACAGGACCGGCAGCGGCAATCTGGATTACAGCCGTTATGAGAACGGACTGGGATGGCAGGGAAACCGTCAGGAATATACGAATGTTATGGGTGAATACAGTGAGAGGGCATACCAGGGAATACAGAACGGACGTTATCCCAGCGGTATGGAAGATGTCATCAAACAGTATTTCAGCTCATTCTAAATAAGTATCCGGAGGGGAGAAAATGAACGATTATCAGGTAATGCAGCAAAAGCTGCTGGCATGCGAGTACGAGATAGGAAGGGAGATAATAGGCCAGAGAGAAATAGTCAGGTCTGTCATGCTCTCCATACTTTCGGGAGGCAACGTTCTTCTGGAAGGTATGCCCGGACTTGGAAAGACCAGGCTGGTCAACACCATTTCACACGTGCTCAATTTAAGTTTTAAACGTATACAGTTTACGCCCGACCTTATGCCCGGTGATATTACCGGTACCAACATAATGGTCAAGGACGGAGATAATACAGGCTTCCGTTTTGAGGCAGGTCCCATCTTCGCAAACATCATACTTGCGGACGAGATCAACCGTGCCACTCCCAAGACGCAGTCGGCACTTCTGGAAGCCATGCAGGAGCATATCGTCACCGTAGGTAATGTGTCTCATAAGGTTCCGGAGCCGTTCTTCGTACTGGCTACGCAGAACCCTATAGAGACAGAAGGTACTTACCCGCTTCCCGAGGCCCAGCTGGACCGTTTCATGTTCAAGCTCCTGGTTCCCTTTCCCACAAAGGAAGAGTTGGCAGGTATCTTAAGCCTGACCGAGAATCCCATCCAGCAGAAGGCGCAGACCATCCTTTCCGGTGATGAGCTGCTGCAGGCTATTGCGATGGTAAAGGAGATCCAGGTTGCCGATGCAGTCATGGATCATATACTTAACATCATGATGGCTACCCATGATAAGAGCAACAAGTACATCCGTGAGGGCGCCAGCCCCCGTGCCGCACAGGCTCTGGTAAGAGGTGCAAGGGCAAGGGCTTTCCTTGAGGGACGTTACAATGTCTCCTTTGATGATGTGGCGGCAGTCATTTATCCTGTCCTGCGTCACAGGATCATCCTTTCATTTGACGCTATTTCAGAAGGCGTGACCGAGGATGCGGTGATAGCCCAGATCCTGGCTAAACTTAAAGAGGGATTGGCTAATGCTTGATGCCTCGTATTTTGCGCGGCTCCAGAGACTGAAGCTGGCAGTTGACAAAAAGAGCAATGCCTCCCTGTTGGGAAGCCGTAAGTCAGTGCGAAAGGGCAGCAGCGCGGAGTTTTCGGACTTCCGCGAATATATGCCCGGTGATGATATCAGAGCCATTGACTGGAATGCTTATGCCAGACTGGACCGTCTGTACATAAAGGAATATATGGAGGAAAAGGAAAGTGCGGTCTCTCTTTTCATAGACCTTTCCAAGTCCATGGATTACGGAGAGAAGACCAAGCTTGAGCTGCAGGAAGAGATCTGCGCTGCCCTCTCTTATATATCACTGATGAATATGGACCATGTGGCTATCTATGATCTGACTGATACCAGAAGGCGTCACGTGGCATCCGGCGGAAAAGCGGGTTTTGCCCAGCTTACGGAATGGCTTGACCGCTTAGAGCCCGGAGAGCCGGCTGATATCTTCCACTCTGTATCCACGGTGGGACGCATGCAGCCGGGGCTTTCGGTTATCATGTCGGACTTTCTTGATGAAGCATATGTGGACGACCCCGCCAGGATTGAGCAGCTCATTCACTATCTGCAGTACCGTAAGCAGAAGGTAGTGATCCTGCACATACTGGCGAAGGAAGAGATAGATGTTGACATGAGCGGTACCTTCTTTCTGATCGATTCGGAAGATCAGGATAACAGGGTACGTGTTACGATGGAGAGCGGCTCCATAAGAAGTTATAAGGATGCCCTCGATGAGTTTACAGGTGACTTAAAGCGCAGTGCGAAGAAGTGCGGAGCTTCATACCACCTCTGCAGTACGGGAGTGGGCTTCGACAAGATAATCTTCGAGGAGCTTAAGGATATTTACGAATTTTAGGGAATAAAAAATGTCATTTACAAGTCTGTGGCCTCTGGTATTTTTACTGGGTGTGCCAGCAATAATCATATTATATATCTTAAAGCCCAGGGGGAAGGATATGGAGATATCTTCAAACCTCCTGTGGAAACATCTTTTTAAGTATCGTCAATCCAGGACCTTCTTCGAAAAGTTCAGATCAGAGATACTGATGGCTTTGCAGATCCTTACCATGATCCTGCTGATGCTGGCACTGATGGCACCCTTCGTGATGATGAATTCCACCACCGGCGGATCCACTACAGTGATCATCGACAGGTCTCTTTCCATGCAGCATAAAAACAACGACGGCAGTACCAGACTGGAAGCTGCTAAGGAAGAGGCTCTGGATCATATCATGTCTGCAGCGGGTGATATAAGTGTCATAAGCGCGGCTGATACCGCTGATATCCTGATAGCCAATTCTACGGATCGCAGCCGTCTTAAAGAGCTGATAGGTGCGATACAGCCTTCCGATAAGGAAGGGGATCTTTCGGAAGCATACCGTCTTGCGGCCACCCTTGATTCCGATAACGTACTGATCCTTACCGATGGTGCCGGCGTTACCGGGGCAGAAGAATATGCAAAGACCCTTAAGGCAGATGTTATCGATGTGGGTGATGCTTCATCTAACATTTCCCTTGATTATATCTATTATTCCGAATCGGGCGGGGAAGTTACGCTTCGTTTTACAAACTACAGTACTACCGATGCGGAGTTTGACGTTACCATTTATGATGAAGCCGGGAACATCCTGGGAGTACAGAGTTCATCTGCACCTGCAGGCAAATCCTCCTCCATACTTTTCAGCAGTATATGGTCGGAAGGATCGTATATACGCGGTGAGATAAGCGCCATACGTTTTGCAGATTCCAAGGCACAGGACAGCTTAGGCCTTGATAACAGTGCAGTTGCCCTTACCAAGAGAAACAGTGAGACCCAGGGTATACTGATAAGCAGCGGTAATACCTTTATAGAGCGTGCATACTATGCGGTCACAGGTACGGATCTGACAAAGACCATGAGTGACAGTGCGGTATCCGCAGGTAATTACAATGTGGTCATCTATGATGCGGGCTATGAACCCCAGGGAGCAAAGACAGGAAGGAACGGCGGACATGACGATAGCGATTCTTCACCCAATATGCTGCGTTTTGAAACTTCCGGCGGTGCAGGCACCATCAGCAGCGTGGTCGTGGATGTAAATGAGAGCGAGATCACCGAAGGACTTACGGAGTTTTCACTTGGAAGTAACCAGGTCGTATATTATGAATGCCCTGAATGGGCAACATCCTTTATGGAGGCCGACGGTAAATGCGTGGCATATTACGGTATCAACGGCAACCATAAGGAAGTGGTAGTCGGCTTTGATATAAGGGAGACAGACTTCCCTGTTAAGGCTGAGTTCCCCGTATTCATAGCAGGAGCAATGAGATACCTCTCCAATCTGAGCATCCTGGGCAAGGATGTATACGAAGCGGGCGAGACTATCGTCATCAATCCCAATGCGGAGGTTACTCCCCAGGATATGATGGTAAGCCCGGCAGACGGAAGCAGAGAACCGGTACCCGCACCTGGCACCGACATGGGTGTAGCAGGGCTCTACCGTATAAGTGCCGGCGACCGTACCGAGTATTTCGTGATACGTGCGGCACAGCAGGGCAGGGACGGAAGGCTTGAGTGTGACGATATACATCACGGCGGCAGCTACAGCGGCACAAAGGCACGCAGAAGCCTGCGCAACGTACTGATAATCGCAGCACTGATACTGCTGATAATTGAGTGGCTCATCTTCATGCGTAAGATGAACTACAAGGGTAAGTTCTATCTGGTGATGAGGAGTATCCTTATAATCCTGGCAGTGATATCCCTGCTGGGTATAAGGCTTCCCAAGCGCAGCAGGGATACGACAACGGTATTCCTTGTGGACCTTTCGGTCAGCGATACCCAGAACTTAAAGGCCTTTGACAAGTATATAGACGAATCACTGGAGCGTATGCCAAAGCACAACAAGTATGCGGTAGTAACCTTCGGCCGTGATGCTGTTGTCGAGCAGTTCGTTACCGATGAGAATATGTACATGGGCCTTGGCAGCAAGACGGATGTTGCAGCCACCGACTTTGAAAACGGCCTGCAGAGAGCCGTATCCATGCTTCCTTCGGATACTGCCGGCAGGATAGTGGTACTTACAGACGGACGTGAGACCGCAGGTAATATAGAGCGTACTGCATCTCTCTTCGTTGGTGATGACATCAGCCTGGAAGCAATACTCATCGGATCGGATTCCGGTGATGATGCATATGTCAAGAATGTTGAGATGCCCGAGACCCTGCATGAGGGTGAGAGCTATTACCTTAAGGTGGCTGTTGAGAGTAACTTTGACACCGATGCCACTATAATAGTCAGCTCCGGCGGAACGGAAGTGGCAAGGGAAGAAGTGCGCCTGCATAAGGGCAGCAACGAATTCATCTTTGAGGAAGAGGTTACTTCCAAGGATGTGGAGAGCTATGAGGTCAAGGTTGAAGCGGAGGGCGACTCCGTTGAAGAGAATAATAACTACAGTGCTTATGCACGTGTAGAGGATTCTCCCAGGGTACTGGTATTGAAGGGCAAGGGCGAGAGCGGAAGCGCATTTGAGAACGTTCTGGATGCGGCACATGTGAATGCGGAATTCCAGCGTCCCGAGCGTGCGCCCAAGGAACTTAAGGACCTGCTCAACTATAAGGCGGTCATCATTGAGAACGTGTATAAGGAAGAGCTGCCCGAAGAATTCCTGGATATACTTGAGACCTATGTCAAGGATTACGGCGGAGGCTTCTGTGCCTGCGGCGGTGAGGACAGTTTCATGCTGGGCGGATATAATGATACCGTTATAGAGACAGTGCTGCCCGTCAATATGGAACTCAGGGGAACCCTGCAGATCCCTACTACAGCTATAGTAATGGTCATCGACCATTCCGGATCCATGCTGGATTACGCAGGTGCGGGAATGACCAACCTGGATGTGGCTGTGGAGGCTGCAAAGCGCGGTGTTGATAATCTGCGTGATGAGGATTATGTAGGTGTCCTTGCATTTGATGATACTTATACCTGGGCAAACAAGCTGGGTGAAGCTGATGATAAGGACGGCATCAAGAGAAACATAGAGACTATCACGGACGGCGGCGGTACAATAATCATGCCTGCCCTTGAGGAAGCCAGACAGGCGCTTGCTGCCAGTGATGCAGAGGTAAAGCATATAATCCTTCTTACCGACGGTATGGGTGAGACCAGTGATTTCTCATCAGTAACGGATAAGATCAACATGGACGGCATAACCTTATCTACCGTTGCCGTAGGCGCATGGTCCGATACCCAGCTGATGGAAAGCCTGGCAAATGAGTGTAACGGAAGATATTACTATGCGGATACAAATACCGATATCCCCAGGATCTTCGCCCAGGAGGTTTATATGGGCGGCGATACCTATATCAAGAACGGTGATTATGCGGTGATCCCCAAGACACCCAGCGATATTACAAAGGATCTGTTCACTGAGGGCTGGTATAATGTACTGGGTTATATCGCAGCATCTCCCAAGACCGGTGCACAGCAGCTCCTCGTCAGCGGTCTGGATGATCCCCTGCTTACGGTATGGCAGTATGGTCTTGGCAAGACCGCAGCATGGAACAGCGATGTTGACGGTGGCTGGAGTTCGGCATATTCGGGTGATGAATCCTATGCGGAGCTCTGGAAGCGAATAGTAGACTTTATCGGCGGTACTCCCGGTATCGGTGAGGACTACATAGACGTAAGCAGCAAGGACGGTAAGACCGTGCTGACCTATCATACGGGAGAGTACAGTGACGGTACTTCGATAAGCGGTATATTCACATCGCCCGAGGGTAACAGCGGTGATATCAACTTTACTTCCGCAGAGCCCGGTGTATATAAGGCTGAGCTGGACAGTGTAGAGACAGGTCTGTACAATATCAATGTACGCCGCAGCGATAATGACGAAGTGACAGGTGCATTCACTACTGCGACCGTTGTACAGTACAGTGATGAATACCGTTTTGACGTGACGGAAGACAGGTTCAGGAACTTTATAAACCAGTACGGTCAGTGGCGTGAGCTTGACGACAATATCTGGAAGAAACTGGATGTAAGCAGGAACGGAAGCTTCTCGCTTACCGGACCTTTACTGGTACTTCTGATGTTACTCTTCCTGGCAGATGTAGCCGGCAGACGATTCGGCTGGGAGCCTGTAGTTAAGAAGAAAACAAAGAAGCCTGTGGAAGAACCTCTTCCCGTATTGCAGGATCCCAATGCGGCGCCTGCAGAGCAGCAGCCTGCTGTGGAGACAAAGGCAGAGACCGAACAGCGTATGAAGAAGAACAGGCAGAAGCGTATGAAGGAGCAGGGGCTTGATGTACCGGATACCGGTACCCTTGATACTGCAGCACTGCTTAAGCGCAAGAAGGACAGAAATATATAAATTATCGGGGGTCATCCCGATAAAATATCAACTACACACAGGAGGTTTTTCAGTAATGGCACAAAATTATTTTGATCTGAGCGGACAGACAGCAATCATTACGGGGGCATCAGGGGGTCTGGGAGTTCAGATGGCAAAAGCACTGGCTAATCAGAATGCAAACATCGTCGTAATGGCACGCCGCAAGGAAAAGGTGGACGAGGTTGCAGCAGAGATCAGCAAAGAATTTGGCGTAAAGGCACTTGGCATCAAGTGTGACATCACAGATACAGCTAATGTTGAGGCAGCTGTTGATGAAGTGATGAAGGAATTCGGACGCATTGACATCCTGGTAAACAATGCAGGTACCGGTGCAGTTGCACCTGCAGAGGATGTTACCGATGAGCAGTTTGATAATGAGATGCAGATCGATCTTTTCGGCAGCTTTAAGGTTGCACGTTCTGTTGCCAAGAAGGCTATGATCCCGGCAAAGTACGGCCGCGTGATCAACATCTCTTCAATGTACGGTATGGTAGGTAATAAGATCGCAGGCTCCGCACCTTATCATGCAGCAAAGGGCGGCGTAGTAAACCTTACACGTGCGCTGGCAGCAGAGTGGGGCAAGTATAACATCACAGTTAATGCTATCTGTCCCGGTTACTTCTATACACCGCTTACCCAGGAAACCCTGGACAGCGATTTCTTCCAGCAGAACGCAAAGACCATGATACCGATGGAACGTTACGGAAAAGAAGGCGAGCTGGATTCTACCACGATCTTCCTTGCAAGCAAGGCTTCGACTTATGTAACAGGTGTTATCCTGCCCGTTGACGGCGGCTACACCTGCATGTAATAAAATAAAACTGAGGCGGTAACTCCGGCCGGATCAGCCGGGGTTACCGGTCTTAAATCTGAGAGGGGTTATATGGATAACGAAAAGATCGCATTGAGCGATCATGAGCTGGCGCTGGAGCGTACCGAGCTTTCCCATGAAAGAACAGGGCTTTCCATTCTGCGTACTGATCTGGCGTTTAGCAATTCAAAGCTTGCGGTGGAACAGACGCATCTTTCTTTTTTACGTACCATCGTATCTTTGGTGGGCAGTGCGGCTACAGTCTATAAAGCGCTTCCCGTTTTAGGCGTGTCGGAATCCTTCAGCACGCTGCTGTCATTATTCCTTATCGTAAGCGCATTCTACTTTTTCATTAAGGACAGGCTTACATATCCCAAGCTGAAAAGAGAGATCGAAGAGATGGAAAAGCTCAAAAGAGAGCTTATTGCTAAGAATGAAAAGATCAGTCTGAATGAAGAGTCAGACTGTGAATGATATTTTAAAGTATAATTAGTCAGGAGGAAAGAACATGGAACTGAAAACAGCCTTTAAGGACCGATTTAAGATGGGGGCGGCTATATCCCGCGCCAATCTGGAGACACCGGCACATACCAGACTGCTTCTCGACCAGTACAACAGCTTTACCTGCGAAAATGATATGAAACCGATGTATTTCCTGGACAGCGAGGCCAACAGGAGCGAACCTGAGAAGTATAACCTGGAACCCAAGCTTCAGTTTGATTTTGCGATCCCCTATCTTGAATTTGCAAAAAAGAACGGCATAGGCATGCGCGGACATACACTGGTATGGCACGGACAGACACCCAGATGGTTCTTCTACAAGAACTATGATGAGTTTGCAGGGCTTGCAGACAGAGATACCATGATCGCCAGACTGGACGGATACATCAAGGGCGTACTTACCTTCGTTCAGGAAAACTATCCCGGTGTCATCTATGCCTGGGATGTTGTTAACGAAGCCATTAACGACGGTGATTTCAGAAAATCACTCTGGACACAGACCATCGGTAACGACTTTATCATCAAGGCTTTCGAATCAGCACGTAAGTATGCTGCACCCGGGGTAAGCCTCTTCTATAATGATTACAATACCTACGAGGACTGGAAGAGGGATCTGATAATCGAAAAGATCTTAAAACCCCTTATAGAAAAAGGCCTGATAGACGGTATGGGCATGCAGTCCCATCTTCTCATGGATACTCCTACGATGGAGGAATACAAGACTGCACTGTATATGTACGGAGAGCTGGGCCTTGAGGTACAGCTTACAGAGCTGGATATCCATAATGCCGACCCTTCGGAAGAGTCAATGAAGGCACTGGCAGACAGATATGCGGAGCTTTTCTCCATACTGGTGAAGGCAAAGGATGAGGGCAAGGTTAATATCACCGCAGTTACCATATGGAACCTGCGTGATGAAGACAGCTGGCTTTCGGGCTTCCGCCGCGAGACCAGTCATCCCCTTCTGTTTGAAGGAAAGGCAAAGGCAAAGGAAGCATATTACAGTGTGCTTAAGACCGTTGTGGATGAGTCCCGGATCGATAAATGGGAAGCATCATATCCGGATTCCGAATATGAGACACATGTGCCCGAATCATACGGAGCAGCACAGCGTAAGCTTAATTATCACTATGTGGAAGTTGAGCCCGGGGTAAGGCTTGCTTACGAGGAATTCGGCTGGGGAGATAAATACATTTTCTCCGCACAGATGGGCTTTTATCCTATGGGACTTCAGCAGACACTGGCGTTCATGGGGTATCATGTGATCTGTATCACGCTTCGCGGCTTTGCACCTTCTTCTTACGTTACCGAAGATTACGGCGATAAGTGGTATGACGTTTTTGCAAAGGACGTTGTAAGGGTTGCCGACAAGATGAAGGTAGATAAGTTCTTCTATATGGGCGCATCCCACGGGGCAGGCATAGGCTGGCATCTCTGCATAAATGATCCGGAGCGTGTTAAGGGCTTCATCGCCTGTGTTCCCGGACCCCACTCACTGGCAGAGGGGGCTATGAGCATGCGCCAGATGGTGCTTTCCGGTATCCTTAAAGAAGTTCCGCCCATGGATCCCCCCATTGATAATGATCCCGCACGCGAGCAGCGCCGCTTAAGACGTGAGAAGCATATCGCAAGAAATCCCGAGCCGGATCCCAGGGAGAAGGCTATCGATTACGGCAGGCCGCTGCTTAAGTATAAGACCGAAGAGAAACTCTGCGAGATGCTCCATACCATAAAAACGCCTACGCTGATACTGGGAGCAGTCGATGATCCCATCAGTACACCGGAGCTTATGATGAGGACAGCTAAGCAGCTGGCTCACTGCAAGCTGGTAATGTATTCAAATACCGGCCACAATATCGATACCGACCTGATCGAGGAGCTTGCCGGAGAGTCCGACCGCTTCCTTAAGCAGGTTGAAAAAGACGGACGTGTTTATGAGTCCTTAAGGACATTCTAAAGAGGAATGAAGATGAACAGGAAACGTATCAAACGCATAATCTTCGGCATCATCCTGTCATATGTGATACTCCTTCTGCTCTTGTTTGTGGCAGAGAGTGTAGGCGGGACCGGTGACGGACGTATACAGAGCATCGGGGATGCAGCATGGTATCTGCTGGCTACGCTCACTACGGTGGGTTACGGTGACGTTACTCCCGCAACGGGATTCGGTAAAGTCATCGGTGCCGTGATGATGATCTCGAGTGCGGGCGTTCTTACTTTCCTGCTGGGACTGCTTTTTTCACTTTTCTTCGGAAGGATGCTTCCCAGGTTTTATTTATGGCGCTACCAGAAGAGAGATTGGTATATATTTTCTGAACTTAACGAACGTACGGTATACCTTGCCGAAAGACTTGCAAAGGAAGAGCCGGAAAGTGTAAGCATATTCTGTAATAGTTACGAAAGCCTGTCACAGGAGTATTTTTCCGAAAAGGGACGTTTTGTCCTGATAGATGCTTCAGTGGCGCAGGTGGTACGCAGGCAGAGAAAGAATGCCTCTGCCCATGTGTTTTTCATGGGGGATAACGGCTGGGAGAATTATGCCAAGGGCAGCAGACTGCTGGAAAATTACGGCAGGGATAAGCTGAAGGTCTGCTGTGAGACGGAGCATGCTCCGGAACATCTGCCTGAGCAGATGGTACTCTTCAACCGTACCGATAACACTGCAAGAAGCTACTGGATAGACAATCCGCCCACAGAGGGAGAGAAGGTCTTTCTGATAGTGGGCAGCGGCAGGCAGGCAAGACGCCTTATGGAACGTGCCATGCTGATAAATATAATGCCCGAAGGGCAGGTGCTTGAGTACCATGCTTTCGGAGACTGGGAACGCTTTATCAACGATCATTATGCCATGGGGCAGGTCATAAGCGTGGGTGTGGTATCGGATGAAAAAGACAGCCTGATCATTGAAGAGAAGGACTGGAATGCATCTCCGGAACTGCTGGCAAACGCCGACCGTATCATATTCTGCGATGACGATCCGGAGGAGAACTTAAGGAATGTGGATGAACTGTTCCGTTATTTTGTGATACATGCGACGGTAGACGTATGTGTACCCAAAGAAGGCGACAGCAGGTGCAGGTCCTTTGGTGATGATGAAAGGGTACTGGCACCTGAGATGGTACTCAAGGATCACTTAAACAGCACTGCGGTACTTTTAAACGATCTGTACAGCAGCAAGGTGGGAGGAGGCTGCCGCTTCGGCGAGCTTTCGGAATTCCACCGTCAGTCAAATATAGCGGCAGCAGACCATCTGCCCGCAAAGGTGCGTATGCTCCTTAAGGGAGAGGAGATGGAGAAACTCACTCCTGAGTTATGCGAGCGCGCTTATGAGAAGTATACTTCGCTTAATGCGGAGCAGAAAGAAGAATGCCGCAGGCTTGAGCATAAGCGCTGGGTGCGTTTCCACGTCATGAACAACTGGGAGTATGCGCCTGTGCGTGATAATTCAAAGCGAAAGCATACGCTTATAGTACCGTATGAAAAGCTGAGCGGGCAGGAAAAAGCACTTGATGATTCAGCCTGGGAGGTTCTGGGGGAGGTTAAAAAAGCATGGTCGTGATATTACTGTCGGCGGCAGTATTTGTAGCCCTTATACTTTATATCGCACTGGAGCAGGATAAACGTGAGCGGGTTACCGGCATCGCGTTCTTCCTGGCCACGACAGGCGGTATAATAATCTACGGCTTCAGTTATGCCACGGAGGGAAGAAACGTCCTGGAAGATACTTCAGGTATGTTCAAGACCCTTGTAGATGTCGGGCGAATGTTCGTGGGTATGAACAACGAAAAGGTATTTGCCCAGATGCTGGAGGACCGCGGATACGCGCCTGATACCTGGTATCTGTTCTTTTGGCTGACACATTTCCTTGCATATTACTCCATGGCCAGTGCGGCCATCCTTACCCTTGGGAAAGGTGCGGCCAGAAAGCTTCAGCTGTGGCTGTTAAATATCCGTGATGTGGAGCTGATCTACGGTATCACCGACAGTTCCATCACCATGGGACGTCATATGACATCCAACCGCCGCTATTCGGTAGTGTTCGTGGGACAGGCTACGGCTGCGCAGGAGCTGGCGATACGTCAGATGAAAGCCCTGCTTCTTTCCGATGATATGTCCACACAGCCGCAGGAAGGTTTCCTGGACTGTATTTCCATCACAGAGCGCAGAGGCCGTCTTAAGGTATTTGCGATATCACCTGACGGTGAGGCAAACTATAACTATGCGCTGCGTCTCAGGAGGCTTCTGGAGAAAGCAAAAGTCCCGCCTAAGAATACTTCGCTTGTGCTTCTGGGAAGGGAAGAACGTCACGGTAATACACTTCAGGCATTGGGAGAACATTACGGATACGGTGATGTTCAGGTCTTTGATTCTGCAGAGCTTATAGCGAGACTGCTGATACAGAAGTTCCCGCTCTGCAATGAATTAAGCTTTAACGAAAACGGACTGGCCACCGGGGATATGGAAGTACTGATGGTGGGCTTCGGACGCATAGGTCAGGAGGTATTGCGCAAGATAGTAGCCAACGGGCAGTTCGAGGGCAGTACTTTCCATATGGATGTTTTCGATCCGGAATACGGTAAGCATGACGGTTTCTATCAGAAACGTTATGCGGCGATGCTTGAGAATTATGATATTGAATTTCATGCAAAGGGCGGCAGAAGCAGGGATTTCTGTACCTATCTTGAAGAACATGCAATGTCTCTTAAGTATATCGTTGTATGCATAGGAGCGCAGCAGAAGTCCCGTGAGCTGGCGGAAGAGATAATGGAGCTGCTAACCAAAGCGGGCCGCAGCTTACCTGTATACGTATGCTGTGAAGGCAGCGTGGTCTGCTATCATCCCAATGAGGAAAGTATTACATACAGCCTGCATGATCTGGAGACTCTCTTCGGAGGGGATATGGACGAGAAGGCTATGGAGATCAATCATTTTTATCAGGATCCCGACGGATCCGTGCGCAAGCAGTGGCTGGCTGCGGATTACTTCAGCCGCATGAGCTGCAGGGCCAGTGCAGACTTCCTTTCAGCTTATCTGGGCACCGTGCTTAAGGACGGTGCGGATGATATTGACGACGAAACGCTTGAGGTACTTGCGCAGACGGAACACCGCCGCTGGAATGCCTTCCATTTTTCCATGGGTTATCAGCGCATGGGAGAGGAAGAATGGCAGAAACGTGCCGAAGAGTATAAGAAGCAGGCTGAGAGCGGTGAAGGACCGAAGATCCGTATCAGCAAGAATGCCAAGGCACGCCGGCATGCCTGCCTTGTGAGCTGGGATGAGCTTGATAAACTGTCAGAGAAAGAGAACGCGGTCACAGGCGGGAATGTGGATTACAAGCAGATGGACCGTGAGAATATCAGGACCATAGCCAAGCTTCTGAGCGAATAAATTTGAGTTCTTCCCACTTGCTAAATGGGGTGGGGAAAGATATAATAACTTTATCAACCAAATTAAATCCGGAAGGAGAAAGGAATTTTTATGAAACACATTTTGATCGTTGACGATGACAGGATCAACATTGATTGCGCCAAAATAGCTTTGGGCAATCTCTACAAACTCTCCACTTGCAGCTCGGGACCGAATGCAATGAAGTTTCTTGAAACAACAATACCTGATCTTATCCTTCTGGATATCAATATGCCTTTCATGGACGGATTTGAAGTGATCAGACGTATCCAGGCAGATGAGAGGACAAAGAACATACCTCTTGTTATCCTTACGGCTGAGGTAGGAGAAGAGATCCAGCGTAAATGCAAGGAAGTAGGGGCTCTGGATTATATCATCAAACCCTTTATCCCCAGTGACCTGCAGCTCAGAATGGAGCAGGTATTCTTAAATCTTGAACGTTCCGGACATTTTGCCAATGACTCTGTGGGAACCAGGGATTATACAAAGATCGATTCCATGACGGGAGTCATGAATGCAGAATCAGGCTGGGGACTTATAGACAGCAAGATCCAGGCAGGCAGCGAAGGAACACTGATGCTGTTTGGTGTGGATAACTTAAAGGCAGTTAACTTAAACTTCGGTATGACCACCGGTGATAATGTTATCAAGACACTTGCGGATGTCATCAAGATGTTTACCGATTCCGAAGATGTACTCTGCAGGATCGGCGGTGACTGCTTCCTCGTATATATCGACATTATGAAAGATAAGGATGCCATCGGCCGTAAGGCAAAGGGCATCATTCAGGAAATGCATTCCAAGCTGGCAGCATTCAGGCTTGAAGGTAATACCTCTGTTTCAGCAGGTATCGCTATGGCACCCGAAGACGGTGACAACCTGCCCCTGCTTTACAATGCGGCAGACAAAGCTCTCTATCATGTTAAGCAGAACGGTAAGAATTCCTACCATTTCTTCAGCTCACAGAGCGCTTCCGCAAAGGGCGGCATAGCCAGCCTTGACGAGCTGTATGACAAGCTGCGCAGGACCGATGTTGAGACAGGTGCTTATGTCCTTGACTATTATGCATTCCAGTATGTATTCAATTATCTCTGCCGTCAGGCTGAGCGTGGAGAGATCAAGCTCGAGGCACTGCTGCTCAATCTTCTTCCCGATGAGGGTTATCTGCCTTCAGCAGATGATATGGAGAAGGCGATCGGTGTTCTGGACCAGACCCTCTTCAGCTGCTTAAGAAGAAGCGATGTCTGCGCACGTTACTCCAACAGACAGATGCTGGTGGCACTGCCTTATAACGGGGATGTTCAGATACAGCCCGTTGTAGACCGTATCGTAGGTGATTACGAAGCCAATATGTCAGGCAAGAATATCCACCTTCAGATCTACGTTAAGGATATCCGCGGCTAAGCTGCATACATCATTATGTTTTATTGACACAGGGGGCAGTACCCCCTGTGTTTTTTAGGGATAAGAGCCTGCAGCACGGGCTTTTTATCAAAACTTACACAAATGTAAGTTTTGGGGAGCGGATTGTAAGCTTATCAAATGGTATCAAATGATCCCGGATGGTATCCTAAGATCACAAGGTTGAACAAAACCTGACAGGAGGATACGGCAATGAGTGATAAGAAGACAATGAAGATCCCTATGGAGAAGAAATTATACAGCAGAAAATACTGCAGGGATATGGCAAAAGAAATCGCTGAGGATGGCAAGATCAGCGGAATGAGCTTAAGCCAGCTGTCATGCGAGATATTCGCACATGCTTATGTATATTACAATTTCCGTTTTGTGCCTTCTTTTCTTAAAGGTAAGAAAGCTTTTAAGAGCCTTTATAAGAGCGTTTCTGACGGTGTAGATCTTGAGGATAACGGAGACAAGCTGGTACGCCGCATTGCATACCGCCTGATCTGGTTGTTCCCCGCTTTTGCAGTATAAGTAAGACTGAGGATAGCAATACTTATGATAAAGATAATAATGCTGGCAGCTTCGTTTGTGATAGCTGTCGCAGGCATGATCACCGCGCATATGCTGCTTAAGAAAGTTAAGAAACACACTTTTTTTGATGTGTTGATGGTCTATGTATACACACCGGCCGCAATCTGGTCGGTGGTGTATTTTTTTGTCTGTGTGAGCTATGCGGGATTACGCCTTTCATGGGTCTGGCTGTGGCCGCTTATAGCTGCTTTCTGTATAGTCAGGATCATCATGCTGAAGGCCAGGCTGGAAGAGAGCGTACACCTGCGTGTGCCTAAGGCTCTGACCGTGATCTACAGGATATGCTTTGCAGCCGGACTGGTGTTCTTTCTCTATATCGAGAGCCTGGTAGTAAAGGGGATGACGGCAGTGCCGCCCGATGGCCTGGAATATGTTATAGTGCTGGGAGCCGGGCTTAAGGGAGATGAGCCCACCAACACCTTAAGGGCACGTATCATAAAAGGCGCAGAGTATATGAAAGCAAATCCGGATACTGTACTGATAGCTTCCGGAGGACAGGGCGCGGATGAGCTGATAAGCGAGGCAGAGTGTATCCGCCGCCAGCTGACCGGGGTGTACGGTATAGACGACAGCCGCATATTGCTTGAAGACAGATCCACGAGTACGATAGAGAACCTGAAATACAGCATGGAGATTATAGGCGATCCGCATGCTTCGACAGGTATAATAACCAACAGCTTTCATGAATACAGGGCTATGTGCATAGCACAGAACGCCGGATATAAAAATGTCAGCAAGGTGCCGGCCACGACACTCCTGCCGGTAGGCATCCACTATGTGGTGCGGGAATTCTTCGGTGTTGTTGAATTTATGCTCAAACAATAATTTACCATGAAAAAATATGGTTTTTATTGTGTTTTTTTTTGAATTCTTTTTTGATAAACTCTCCATGTGGGAGGAGCTTGAGGAAAAATGGCGACTTATGTTGTATCAGATCTGCATGGACAGTACAGGATATTTAAGCAGGGATTAAAAGATATAGATCTTAAGGACGATGATTTTTTATATGTCATCGGTGATGTTATAGACAGGGGCAACGATGGCATCAAGATACTGGAGTATATCCGACGTCATAAGAACATGGATCTGCTTCTGGGAAATCATGAGCATATGATGCTCAATTCCGTGGATCCGTTTGGCGGGGAAGAGTGCCGCGGTATTGATACGGACCTCTGGATATATTTGAACGGCGGACTCCAGACATACGAAAAATATCTGGATCTGACACCGAAAAGCAGGAAGAGATTATTCTCATGGCTGAATAACAGATATGTAGTAAAAACCATAGAGGTGAACGGAAAGAATTTCTGCCTCACACACTCCTTTTATACTGAAAAATGTGTCAATAAACGATGCAGTGAACTTGAATATGACGATGCCTGGGACATTGTGTGGAAATCCATGTTCCGCGAGGACAGGAGTACAAGGGCCGATAATATATATAAAGATCTTCCCTATACCTTTATCACGGGACACGTCCCTGTGCATAAAGCCAGGAGGGATTACGGTGCCGAGGAGGATTTCAACAGGCTTGAAACCTTCACGGTAGGTAATATGATAGACATAGACGGAGGCTGCGCTTATCTGTGCCGTTTTGGCATGGAATGCGGGGCTTTGTTCCTCCGCCTGGATGATATGAAAGTTTTCCCCGTACGCATGATCCGGGATGATATCCCCATCATGGATGAGATGATGTTTTGAAGATTTTTAAAATTTTTCTCTTTTCACAAAACCTTTTCCCGCTCCCGGGAGTATTATTATCAAAGACGTCTTTTAGGGAGCTTACCAATGACCACGGATTTGAAGGAAATCTGCAGAAAATACGGCGACCGCTTATACGCTGCGGCATTTAACATATGCCGGCAGCGCGAGGATGCGGAAGATGCAGTGCAGGAAGGCCTGATAAGACTCTACCGCAGCGAAACGGAGTTTGAGTCGGAAGAACATTTGAAAGCATGGCTTTTCAGGGTCACGGTCAACGCAGCAAAGAGCATGTGCCGTTCGTTCTGGAACAGGAACAGGACATCTTATGAAGAGTATATGGACAGCCTCATATTTGAAGAACCGTCTGACAGAAGTTTGATGGATGCCGTCCTGAGATTACCGGAAAAGTACCGCATAGTCGTACACCTTTATTACTATGAAGGATACAAGACGCGGGAGATCGCGGATATACTGGAGCTCTCCGAAAACACAGTAAAAACCAGGCTGCTTAACAGCCGCAAGATACTGAAAGCCAAGCTGGAGGGATGGGAAAATGAATAAAAACGAAAAAGAATATAAAAGAAGCTTTAACACACTGCATCTCTCCGAGGACTTTTCGGAGCGCCTGGAGGCGCGCCTGAATGACGAAAGGGAGGAAAACAAAATGAATTCTAACACATTACATGGTTTTAGCCGTATAGCCGCTGCAATTACCGCATGTGCCGTTACACTGGGCGTTGGTGGTGTATGTTACGCCGCAGACCTTGGAGGCATACGTACCAGGGTTGAACTGTGGATGAACGGGGAAAAGACGGAAGTGGAAGTAGACGAAGACGGCATGGGTTACAGCTGGACCGATGAGGACGGAGAGGAATACGGCTTTGGCGGCGTGACCGTTGATGAGGACGGAAACGAAGTAGCGATGACTGCAGAAGAACTGGCGGAAGTATGGAATACCGGATGTGAGATCAAGGCGTCAGACGGAAGACTTAACTTAAGTTATAAGAATCTTTCCTACGATGTGACCGATATGGTAAACGAAGACGGTACCCTCAGAGTACACATCGCGGATCCTTTAAATCCCTATACCTATTTTGGTTTTGAGAATATAACCCCTGACGGATCATATGGTGCTTATTCGCTTGACCAGCCCGAGCCGGGAGCAGAGTATATAGAGCTGGATGCTGCAGGTCTCTCCACTGAAGGTGAAGCGGTGACGCGTCCCGATAATGAATGTGTAGGAACATATACAACCATATCAGAGGACTGACAGGTAAAACATTAAGTCTGAAAGTATAGTTTATTACATGCAAAGACCGGCTTGATCATTTATGATTTGAAGCCGGTCTTTATTTCTGCTAAAATACAGGGGATGTTATGTAAGGCTCAATGAAACGGAGGTAGTGTTATGGCAGAGATTATTCAGATCGATGAGCACAGCTGGCGTATAGAAGACAGTATGGTACGTTTCTTTGTGCTGGAAGGTACGCAGAAAGCTCTTATGATCGACAGCGGCATGAACACCCCGGACGCGGCAGAGATCGCAAAACAGCTTACATCCAAACCACTTGAATTGCTCAATACACATGCGGACCGCGATCATATTTCGGGTAACGGGGCATTTGAAAGTTTTTACATGAGTCCTGCGGAGGAAGAGAATTACCGTGCTGCAGGCGGTAAGGGAACCGTAGTACCGGTTAAAGAAGGTGATACGATAGATCTTGGCGAGAGGGTGCTTGAGATCATTGACATTCCCGGACATACGCCGGGAAGCATCGCTATACTTGACATAAATAACAGAGTGCTGATTTCCGGAGATTCGTTACAGGACGGACATATCTTCATGTTCGGACAGTTCAGGAATATAGATGCTTACGTTCCCAGTATGCAGAAGCTTCTCACATATAAAGAGCGTTTTGATGAGATCTATCCTTCCCACGGAACCCTTCCCGTTAAGCCCTCCATAATAGAGGAACTTATAGATGCAGCGAAGGAGATAAGGAACGGCAGAGCTGTGGCAGAAGAAGTAGATATGTTTGGCAATAAAGTAAAGCTTTTTAAATTTCCCTGCGCGGGATTCTTATGCGGCTGAAAATGACAGGCTTCTAGAGCGCCAGACTGCTTAATACGGAGTCACGTTCACGCCCTATCAGGGCGGAACGGATCTCGATGCGGTCGGGTTTAAGAGAGGAAAGTATGGAGGGCAGGGCTTCTGTAGTCAGGAGTCCTGCTTTTGCATATATATCTGCCGCCTGAGTATAGTGGGAACCGATCTCATCAAGCAGCGCTATGGCAGCAGGATTCTCACGGAACAGGGCAAGATATACCGACTCTGCTTCCGGGGAGAGGGGGAATCCGGCTGTTATATTACTAAGCAGGCGCGTATAGATGATGTTTGCTTTGCAAAGCCGGCGTACATGGATATGCTGCTTCAGCTGATCGTCGTGGTCGCCGTAGTCTTCCTCACCGCCTGCAAGAAAAGGATCAAAGCCGTGTTCATCGGGGACGGAGAGGTACTTAAGGCATTCTTCATCCCAGCGGTTAAGGGACCGGTTACCGGCACCGCAGATCAGGGCTTTAAGCGGATCACTAAATTCCTGCATGGCAAGGGCGTTCAGACGGGAAGCCATGTATACCGGAGCATCTTTATCATCCGGCAGACTGCCGGCGGTAAATTCGGGGGTATCATAGACAAAGATATGCTTAAGGCCGGGGCAGCCGATGAAGACTTCCTTTCCGATATCCTGAACGGAAACAGGCATGGCCAGCCATTTAAGCGAGCTGCAATGGGCATACGCCCAGTCGCCTATCCCGGCAGTACCGGCAGGTATGACATCAGACAGGAGCGTCTTATCCCCAAGATGAAGTTTTGCAGGTATTATTTCATTCATGACTGTTCTCCGACACATAAGAGTATAACCTATTTGTTTAGCTAAAAACAATGGCTAAAAAGGCTGTTTTTTGGTAAAATATATAGCGGTGTCATGCACCGGGGGAAGAGTTTAAGAAGGATCATTGACGTGAAGAAGAGCAAAAAGGTTTTACTTATCGTGCTGATCATCCTGGCAGTACTTATATTGCCGGGCTTATATTGCGGACTGGGCATAAAGCACTACACGATAGAAGATAACAGATTTAAAGAAGGCATCAGGATAGCGCTGGTGACGGACCTGCATTCCTGCCGTTACGGAAAGGACCAGAAGCGCCTGCTGGAAGCGTTATATGAACAGAAGCCGGATGTGGTGCTTCTGGGCGGGGATATCTATGATGATGAACGCCCGGATGACAATACGGATAAATTTCTGGCAGGGATCGTGGATAAATATCCCTGTTATTACGTGACCGGTAATCACGAATGCTGGTGCAGCGCTGAGGAACACAAGGCCAAGATGGATAAAATAGAGGCCTATGGTATAAAGCGTCTGCGCGGGGAAGCGCAGATACTGACAGTGGGTACGCAGCAGATAAAGATCTGCGGCGTGGATGATCCCGACCTGTTTATGGTAAGGACAGCTTACAGTGATGATGAATACAGCACTTTCCTGCAGCAGATGACAGAGCTTAAGAAAGAGACGGAGGATGATACATTTACGCTCCTCCTTTCCCACAGACCGGAATTGTACGAGGACTATCAGAGATACGGTTTTGACCTGATCCTGTCAGGGCACGCCCACGGTGGGCAGTGGAGGATACCGGGGATACTGAACGGATTGTTTGCCCCGGACCAGGGGCTGTTCCCGAAGCGTGCCGGAGGCATGTATGACGATCTGGAAACACCGATGATAGTAAGCCGCGGACTTGCAAGGGAATCTACCGTCGTTCCGCGTTTATATAACCCGCCGGAGCTGGTGATCATAGATCTGACGGCACCACAGTGAGGAGATTATTATGAAAGTAAAGGCAGTGCGCGTTTTAACACGGATCATGGCAGGTGCATTAAGTGTATCCCTGATCCTGCCCATGAGCGGATGCACCGATAAGGGACAGAATGAGCAGCCGGCAGCAGAAGCAGAGGCTGCGCCCACACAGGCTCCCGTTGAAGCTGAACCTATTCCGGAACCGGCACCTTCAAAGATAGATGATAACGGTAAGCCTATTGCCGATTTTGATGAATTCGTAAACGGAGAATGGCTTAAGGAACAGGAAGGAAACGGTTCCGGATCCGTGACGGCCTCAGGGGAGACAGAAGAACTGATACAGGAGAGAGTCAGGGATATACTGGAGAATACGGATATATCAGAACGTCCTGAGGATGATGATCTTGTAAAGATCATATCATTATACCGCGAAGCGATCCGCACCGATGATATAGATGAACGTGTAAAGACTATAAGTGAATATCTTAAACCAATTGCCAATGCGAAAAGCCTTGATGATCTCTATGATCTGTACGCTCAGGAAAGATACGATGTTTTTGATTATATTGTCAGATTTTCTATTAAGAATGATGAAAACGGATATAATACGCCGATATTTAAACCTTTCAGCAATATTCAGCAGATAACGCGCATGCAGGAGCTTTTAGAAGGGGATGAAGATCCGGAAAAGAAAGAAATTATCCTGGCCTATTGGAAAGAACTGGGATACCCGGAAGACCGCTTAGTGCAGATCACGGATAATGCAAAGAAAGTTTCGGAACTTATAGAAAAGTTCTACAGTCTTGAAGAAGAACCGATTGAAGAGGAAGGAAGCAGTTTTGAATGGTATTATTGGGATCAGGATCATCTGGATAAAGCGGGGCTGAATGTTCCGGTTATTGATATACTTCGCGGATTAAATGCTTTGGCAAGGTATGAGGATATATATGCTCCCGATGCAATGATCAGCTTGCTCAATACGCTATATACAAAGGAAAATACGGAAATGCTCAGGGATCATTATCTTTTTTGCGCGGCGATGGATCTGTATGATTTTTCGGCATATCCGTCTCTTTATGAAGATGCAGGCTGGGACCGGGAGGAATACGAGGCTTCGGTAAGACTGCTGTTAAGCTCTATGGCAGGTGATATCCTGGCTGAAGAATACAGAAACAGATACCTGGAAGAAGGGATGTATGAAAACGCGGAGATCCTGGCAGACGAGATAAAAACCGAGCTCATGGCGATCCTGGGAGAAGCAGACTGGATGGGAGAAAATTCCAGAAGATCGTTAAAGGCAAAGATCGCCAGGATGACTTATTTCCTGGGTTCCAACGGACATGTTAATGATTGTCCCGGCTTTTATCCCGGCGGGAATTATATAGAAGACTGTATCGATCTTATTACGCTTAACAGAAGCTTTGCGTATTCACAGACGCAGTATGAAGATGATAAACGGCAGCCTTTCGGGGTTGATATGCTTACGGTGAACGGAAGGTATTTTCCCAAGAGTAATATGTTTGTACTTAGCACGGGGCCTTGGTTGATCCTGCATGCAGTAAAGATGCAGCATATGAGGAGCAGCTGGCACATCTTGTCACGATAATGGCGCATGAAATGTCACATACCCTTACACCCGATGCGGTTTATTATGATGAGCAGGGATATTACGATATGCAGCTGAGTACGGAAGAGGAGGAAGAGCTCTGGAATCGTGCGTGGGCGATAGCTGATTTCTTTGACAATGTGGAGATAGCCGACGGAAAATACCTGACCGGCTGGGATGTGGAGAACGAAACCTTTGCTGATCTGCTGGGAATGAAGGTATGCCTGAATCTCCTTGCTAAAAAAGAAGATCCGGATTACGATCTTTTCTTCCGCTGCTGGGCAGAAAATATGGCGCATTATGTGGCTGAAAGTGATATTGACCGCGCGCTTGAAGATGAGCATCTTACCGGGAAGCTCAGGATCGATTATATACTTGCGCAGTTTGATATCTTCTATGAGATCTATGATATAGACGCGAGCAGCACATATTATGTGCCTGCGGATAAGAGGCTTAAGACGTACTGAGCGGCTTTAAACCTGTTGAATTATACCATCTGCTGTGATAGCATTTATAATAATTGTTATTAAGGAGTGATACCGTTTTGACCGGAGATCATATATTAAATAACAATATGAAAGAGGAGGGCGCTCTTAAGCGGTTATGGAAATTCATGACCGACCGCAGCGGGGTGCCCAGGATCACCATAATAATCCCGGTGCTGATCTACGAGATCTTTTCTTATGTAGTATCCAGTGCATCACGCAACGGCGCCGTTCTGACGATAGGCGGGAATCAGCTGCCTGTTACGGCCTTTTCGGGAGTTTTTACAGCCCTTTCCAATATCTGTATCATCATCATGGTGGTGCTTTACCGCAAAGCCGGTATGTTCGTTGCGCTTGTACTTTCACTTGCACAGTTTCCCATGCAGATCATGGGGGTCATTGTGGATCAATATGGCAATTACCGGATACCAGACCGCCATAACAAATATAAGGACATGTTAATTCTGTATAAAACGAAAGGAAAACAGAGCTATGACAGAAAGGTACATAACCCCGACAAATGAAAGAGCACAGGATTGTGTAAAGAGTGTAATGAAGTATCTTGCGGATATCGCGGGAGACAGCATCGTTACGGGACAGCATACGCAGACCATACCGATGGAAGAACTGCAGAAGATAAAAGAAGTGACAGGAAAAGAACCTGCACTGCTGGGATTTGAGTTGCTTTCCTATTCCCCCAACATCAATGAAGAAGATACGGACGAACCCTGCATGACAGAGGTCATAGAGAACCGTGATACTCTTAAATGCGCATATGACTGGGCTGAGAAGAAAGGCCTTATCACTTTTACCTGGCACTGGTTTTCACCCCTTGGCGGCCGTTCTAAGGCATTCTACGCCGAGCACACGGATTATGATGCAGAGAAAGCTGTGACGCCCGGTACGCCCGAATATGAGGCGCTTATCTCCGATATGGACCATATGGCAGAGATACTTAAGCCTTTCTGCGAAAAGTCCATTCCCATCCTTTGGAGACCTTTTCATGAAATGGACGGTACCTGGTTCTGGTGGGGAGCAAAAGGTGCAGAGCCTGCTAAGAAGCTCTGGCATATCATGTATGAACGCTATACAAAGGTTCATGACCTTACCAATCTGATATGGGTATGGAATGCAGGCAAGCCGGAATTCTATCCCGGTGATGAAGTGGTAGATATAGTATCGGTAGACCTTTATCCGCCTGCACATGAGCATACGTCCAGAAAGGAAGAATATCTTAATATGGAGAAGATCTCCGCACTGCCCAAGGTCATCCTGTTAGGAGAGACGGGCGTATATCCCGATGTGGATGCTATCCACGATGAGCATATCGGATGGGCTTCCTTTATGATATGGTCAAAGGAATTCTGCCTGACCGAGCAGTACAGTAATTTTGATGTGATGAAGCGTGTATATGACAGTCCCTACGCGATCACTAAGGATAAGCTTCCCGTATTGTATTGATATATTAAGAGGATAAGGGATTGAAACGAAAGAAGATAGCCTTATTTACAGCACAGCCGGAAGCTGCGCATGAAAGAAGGATCATACAGGGAGTAGCGGATCAGGCTTGATGAGCTGTGTTCTGCTGCAGACAAGGATGACAGGGTATTTGTGGCTGTCATCGACATGGACGGATTGAAGCAGATCAATGATATATACGGTCATGCGGAAGGCGATGCTGCGATCATGATCTTAAGCAGGGCTGTGAAAGAGAGTGCACATCCCGGAGAGATATGCGTACGCGCAGGCGGTGATGAGTTCTTTATAGCCGGTGTTGGAAGATACACGGAGAAAGATATAGATAAGCGTATTACGGCTTTTAATAAGACACTTGAGGAAATTTCAGGACCTTTAGATAAACCGTATGTGGTCAAGGCCAGTATGGGATGCTGCGTTGATGTTTTATCCGGAGATCTGAACCTGGATAATGTGTTCAGCCGGGCGGATAATGAAATGTATAAGATAAAAATGCTGGCACACAAGGCCGGTAGAGAGGGAGAGTAAAACAATGTACCGTTACGAAACACACTTACACACTGTAGAAGGAAGTGCATGCGGATTTACACCGGGAGCGGAGTATCCCGCGATATATAAGGAGAGAGGCTACGACGGCATATTCATTACCGATCATTTCTTTCACGGGAACACAAGACCTTCAAGGGAACTGCCCTGGCGTGAATATGTTGATGCATATATGAAGGGCTATGAGGAAGCCAAGAAGGCAGGAGACAAAATTGGTTTCAAAGTATTCTTCGGGATAGAGGAGAATTTCGAAGGTGATGAATATCTGATATACGGTGTTGACAGGGAGTTCCTTCTGGCACATCCCACCATACCCCATTGGACCAGGGAAGAGATGATAAAGTGGGTACACGAGGCCGGTGGCGCGGTAATGCAGGCACATCCCTTCAGGGACCGTGATTACATCAAAAAGATACATCTCTATCCGGAAGATATCGAAGGCATAGAGGGAATAAATACAGCCAATACGGCTAATGATAACCTGGCGGCGTTATGCTATGCACTGCATTACGGACTGATGATCCAGGCAGGTTCCGACACTCATCATACCCATATGATAAATGATATGAACGGCGGTATACTCTATGATACGCCTATAGAGTCGGAGACGGATTATGCACAGCGTCTTCTTAAGCGTGAGAGACCGAAGATCTTTTTCAATGAAGATTTTTTTAAGGATATGAAGGGGATCAATATCAAGCTTCCTGTGGAGATACGCCGCGGCGGACGCTGGGAAGATATGGATGTGGCGGAGATAATGGAATGGGTGCGTGAGGCCGGTGCTGCGGGAAATGATAAGGATTCCCAGCCGGCAGGTATCGTCCGTGAAATAGTAGAAAAGCTTAAGGCATAAGGGGAGAAAAATGAAAAAGTATCTGTTATTTGCGTTAGTACTGATAATGCTTGTGATGAGCGGCTGCGAAGGAGGGGGTGATGGCGTGAACAGCGGAAGAGGGCCGTTTAACGGCGGTGATGATAAAGTTGTCGGTAAAGCTATACAGATGAGTGACATCAAAGAGTTTTACTATACCGTTGAAAATATCAACTACGATGCTTTTTACCAGAGATATAAATTCTATGCGGAGGACGGTAAGTATTATTTCTTCCACGAGACCAGGGAACGTAAGGATGATTATGGCCCCACTACCGAAGAAGATGCTACTGCCCGCGGGACGCTGGAACTCAGTGATAAGGAATGGGAAGATTTTTATGATCTGATACTTGACGGCGAGGTACGGGAAAGAGCGGATAATGCGGATTCCGGTGACAGCGGTCCCTGGTATTATCTGTACTGGAAAGGCGATAAGGATAAGTATCAGGAATTCTCCTTTGCATCGAAGAAGCAGGCAGATAAGTTCGTGGATTACTGTGTTGAACTGGCCGAAAAGGCAGGCAGTGAGGTGGAAGGTGTAACACCGGGGCTTACGGAAGACGACCTGTGCATAGAACTTGACTATATCTATTATCATCCGGGATACGGCGATATGAACGGGGAAAGCCACAACCGGAGCCTTTTTAAGGACGATAACGGTGACTGGTATATTGAAAGCAGCGATTGTGAAGGAATAGGTGAACCCTTTATTACAACGATCTATGAGGTTTCTCAGGAAGATATCGTTGATTTTTCGCTCTTCTTACAGTCTGCAAAGTTTGATACGATGGAGAACCGGCCGGACAGTGATCTGTTCATGACTGATTACAGCCCCTGGAACGTTTCGATAGCATATAAGGATAATAATACGGGAGAAAAGGTCAGCATCCGTCTGGAAGAGTATAAGGAATATTCGAATGCGGATTACAGGCTTCTTGATGAATTCTTTATGCGCTTTAAGGCACTGGAGGGTGATATCATCTCCCAGGAAGAGGAGGAAGATTATTGAGAGGACGTGTCAAAACATGATATGTCCTGCATCAAATTATAAGAAGTATATAAGCCCTGTCGATGATACTATGGTCTTGCAGTTGTTTTAACAGTAGATCGGAGGTATAGCAATGAACGAGACATTAAAGGTATTGGAGACAAGGAGAAGCTGCAGGAAGTTTAAGCCTGATATGGTAAAGGATGATGAGCTTAAGGCCATCATAAAGGCAGGAACATATGCAGCCACAGGCATGGGAAAGCAGAGCCCCATAATCATCGCGGTGAGCGATAAGGAACAGAGGGCGGCACTGGTAGATGCCAACAGAAGGATAGGAGGCTGGAATAAGGATTTCGATCCTTTCTACGGTGCACCGGTGATACTCATCGTATTGGCTAAAAAGGATATATCTACCCATGTCTATGACGGATCGCTTGTTATGGGCAATCTTATGAATGCAGCAGAGAGCCTGGGGGTTGCGAGCATCTGGATACACAGGGCCAAGGAAGAGTTTGAGTCGGATTTCGGTAAGGAAATACTTAAGAAACTGGGAATAGAAGATGAATATGAGGGCATAGGACACTGTGCACTCGGCTATGCGGCAGAGCCGGCAAAAGAGGCTACTCCCCGTAAAGAAAATTATGTATATTACATCTGATATTGAGATCTAAACTGATATCGATGGTTCAGAGGTCTCCGGAAGGGGGCCTCTTTTTTTGGAGAGAGCAGGATAGACATAATAATATTATCGGTAATCACAGTGTGAGGACTGGTTTACATAATATTATTGATATGACTGAAAATATTCAGATATATAAACACGGATCCGGGCGGTCACGGAGGACATATAAAATTCTGCAGAGGGGACCTGGGTGTGACCGGAAGAAGAAAAAGATCCGGAAAGAGCGGTGAAAACAGCCCGAAAACCTGATTTAGTAAACATAAAAACAGAGACTATTTGGGTCAATTGTATACATAACTTGGGATCCTGTCATTATGCACATATGATAGAGGGGAGCAAAAATGAGCATGCTGGGTTCCTGGAAGAATCTTTTCGTATATATCAGGGGTGTTCAGCGGTGTTATTTCGAAGGGCTAAAATATTATGTAAACCACAAATTGCTTACGCACAAAGCTTCTTTTATTACGGTACCGAACGCATAAAGGGACTTCCACTTATGGGATGAATGTGATATTATATTTCAATAAGAGGCAAAGGCGCCGCATTGGTGCTTTTGCTTTTTTTGTTTTCCGGGGACAGGTGGACGGTCCTTTTGCCCTTGCCATTCTCACTGTATGAAAGGAGGCTATCATGGCAGCTTTTGACAGAGTGTTATCAGGAATACCACAGATGGACGAGAACATCGATAATATCCGTCTGGGTGATAATGTGGTCTGGCGTGTTGATGATCTGGAGCAGTTTAAGCTCTTTGTGGAACCTTATGTGGATCAGGCCATAAAAGACAGAAGGAATCTGATCTATGTGCGTTTTGCTGCCCATCCTCCCTTACTTGAACCCAGGGAAGGTTTAAAAATAATCGAAGTAGAACTTAATCACCGCTTTGAGAACTTTACGGTTGAGATACATGAACTGATCAGAAAGGAAGGAAAAGACGCCTTTTATGTATTTGACTGCCTTTCCGAACTGCAGACGGCCTGGGCAACGGATCTTATGATGGGAAATTTCTTCCGTGTCACCTGTCCTTACCTGTTCATACTTGATACTGTGGCATTTTTCCCGCTCATCAGGGGCAAGCATTCCTTCCAGGCTATAGCAAAGATTAGGGATACCACCCAGCTGTTCCTGGATGTTTATGCGGATGGCGAAAACGTTTTTGTAAGGCCGGATAAGGTCTGGAACAGATACTCGGAGACCATGTTCCTGCCGCATCGCTATGTTCCCGCGACAGGAGCCTTTAAGCCTATACTGGACGGAGTTATGGCCAGCCATTTCTATCAGGTGCTGGGAGAGAATACGGCGACCCCGGACCGCGGTAATATGGACAGCTGGGACAGGTTCTATAACGCGACGGAGCTTATGTATGAAAACGGCATGGATGTTACGGAAGCCTGTAACCGCATGTGTAATATCATGATGAGCAGGGATGAGCGGATGAGGAAGATGATCAAGGCTAACTTTAAGCCCAAGGATTACTTCACGGTCCGCAAGCGGATGATAGGAACGGGCATGATAGGAGGCAAGGCCTGCGGCATGCTGCTGGCCAGAAAGATCATCGAGAATAAATGCCCGGAAATATATAAAAAACTTGAGCCTCACGATTCTTTCTATATCGGATCGGATGTGTTCTATTCATTTATCGTAGAGAATAATTTCTGGGATCTGCGTATCAGGCAGAGGAGTGAAGAAGAATACTTTACGGTTGCAGATGAGTTTGCGCAGAAGCTGTTATCAGGAAGCTTTTCACGGGATATGGAGGAACAGTTTGTCAAGCTGCTTGAGTATTACGGACAGGATCCTATCATCGTAAGATCCAGTTCCATACTGGAAGACGGCTTCGGCAATGCATTTGCGGGAAAATACGAGTCGGTATTCTGTTCAAATTCAGGTGATATGGACCAGCGTCTTGAGGAACTGGAAAATGCGGTGCGTACGGTATACGCCAGTACCATGAGCAAGTCGGCGCTTGATTACAGAAGCCGCAGGGGCCTGCAGGCACGTGATGAACAGATGGCATTACTGGTGCAGAGAGTGTCAGGCTCCTATTACGGCGAATATTATATGCCCTGCGTTGCAGGCGTAGGTTATTCATTCAGTCCGTACAGGTTTATGGATGATCTTGATCCTGCTGCAGGTATGCTGAGGCTGGTAATGGGACTGGGAACATCGGCGGTAGACAGGACGGAAGGCTCATATCCCAGACTGGTCAATCTGGATAAACCCAAGGCGACCACGGCAAGGAATTCACAGGAGAAACATCAGTATTCACAGCGCAGGCTGGAATTGATGAACCGTGCCACCAGAAAGCTGGAACAGCTGGATCCCGATCAGGTAAAGCCTTATCTGCCGTATTTTATGAAGAGACTGTTATTTGAACACGACTATGATACGGAAAGGATGTTCATGGAGAGGGGGCAGCAGCGCGATATAGAATTTGTCTCATGCCAGGGAATAGTCGAAAAAAGTGCATTGATGCAGCAGATGATGGAGCTGTTAGCTGCTATACAAAAAGAATATGATTATCCGGTAGATACGGAGTTTACAATTAATCTGTCGGAAGACGGTGATTATGTCATAAACCTGCTGCAGTGCAGGCCGCTGCAGGTATATCAGGACAGCGGGGATATGGAGTTCCCGGAGGAAGTGGAGAGTGAGAAGATCTTCTTTGAGTGCAGGGGGTCATCCATGGGACTCTCGCGATATGAAAAGCTCGATATGATCGTCAGTGTAGATCCCGTTAAGTATTACAATATGCCCTACAAGGACAAGTACAGAGTGGGACAGGCTGTAGGAACCGTGAACTGGGCAATGCGCGGCAAGAATAAAAAGATGCTTTTGATGGTGCCAGGAAGGATAGGGACTTCATCACCGGAACTGGGAGTACCTGCGTTGTTCTCCGATATCAGTGAATTTGAAGCAATATGCGAGATAGCTGACTCCAGGGCAGGATACAATCCGGAACTGTCCTACGGAAGCCATTTCTTTCAGGATCTGGTAGAAGCGGGAATACTTTATAATGCAATATTCGAAAACGAGAAGACAGTAAAGTTTGACCGCGATATGCTAAACGGATATGAAAATCATCTGTGCGATTTTGATCAGAGACTTGAGGATCTTAAGGATATCGTTTCAGTCACATATGTATCGGATAAGGGATTCATGCTATGTAACGATATGAAGAAAGAAAGGATCCTGTGTTTTAAGAACGATGTGTGAGGACAAAATGACCGTCACCGTGTCCTCACGGAAGGAGAAGGTATGAGAACGCTGGAGACAAATGACTGGATTTTTCTGAACAGTATAATCTATAAAATATATACGATGAACAATATTGATGATATGCGTGCGCAGTTTCTGGAGCAGATGAAAATGCTGATCGATTATGACAGTGCGGATTTTCATCTTGCATCACCGGATGGAGAAAAAAAGCTCATATCACCTGTTCTCTATAACTGCGAAGAAGATATGTCCATGGTATATGATGATATGGATTACAGCAGGGGAATATTGTATGGCGGGAAAACTCTGATCTATCGTGAAACCGATATAATAACTGATGAAAAAAGAGTTGAGACGGATTATTACAAGAAAGTTTATAAAGCCAATAACTGGCATTATGCACTGCAGATGGTGCTTGCAAGAAAGAAGGAATTTGTAGGGGTGGTGACTTTTTACAGAACCATCGGGAAAGATGACTTTGTTTACGATGACATCTTTATTCTTGATCTGTTAAAAGATCATCTTGCATACCGCCTGTATCAGCAGAAGAAGAGTAACGATCCTTCGATCGAGAAGCTTTCAGTACATGCTGCTGCAGAAAAGTTTGAACTGACAAGAAGAGAGGAAGCTGTGCTTAAGCATCTTATGGAAGGCAAGAGTAATACAGAGATCTGCGATATCATGATGATCACGGAAAACACACTTAAGAAACATATTCTCAATCTTTACCGGAAGCTGGGGATCAACAACAGGGTAGGATTGTTTAAAATGATACTTGAAAAGGAGTGAGACTACTTAAAAAGGAGTAGAAAAATGGTATTTATGATCAGTTGAATTGTATTGATGAATAGTTTATATTGCACATAAAAGAAGTCCTATATTATACAAATTAGGCAAGGGCGCTGTATCGGTGATACGGCGCCTTTTCTGTTTTGAAGTAAGAAGATAAGGAGGTATGAGTGATGAAGGAATTAAATATATTTATACGACCGGAGAAGCTTGAGGATGTTAAGGCAGTATTGGATAAGATCCATTGCGGAGGAATGACGCTTTCGACCTGTATGGGCTGCGGAACCCAGAAGGGAGTATCTGATGAAGGAAGTGTAAACGAGATAAAGGGTTATAAAACTACCATTAATCTCCTTCCTAAAGTAAAGGTGGAAGTAGTGGTAAATGATAAGGATGTTGAAACCGTGATATCGAATATCTGTGAAGTGTGTGCTACCGATCATGTGGGAGACGGAAAGATATTCATTAAGGATGTGGAAGATGCGGTGAGGATCCGTACCGGAGAAAGAGGAGTAAAGGCATTATAGCCGGAGGTACTTATATGGGTACTATAGTTGAGATGATAGGAGTCAATAAAAAATACGGTTCTAATCATGTGGTCAAAGATCTGAACCTGACAGTGAATGAAGGCGAGTTCCTTACACTCCTGGGATCTTCCGGATGCGGAAAGACCACCACACTGAGAATGATAGCAGGATTCGAAGAACCCAGTACCGGGACCATCAAAGTGGAGGGTGTTCCGGTCGAGGAAAAGGAACCTTATGAAAGAAACGTAAATACAGTGTTCCAGACATATGCATTGTTTCCTCATAAAACGATCTTTGACAATATAGCATACGGGCTGAAGATGAAGAAGGTCCCCAAGCCGGAGATAAAGGAACGGGTGCTTGAAATGATGGAAATGGTTCAGCTTTCGGGATTTGAAAAAAGATATCCCTCACAGCTTTCCGGAGGACAGAAGCAGAGAGTTGCCATAGCCAGAGCGCTGATCAACCGCCCGAGAGTACTTCTCCTGGACGAGCCGTTGGGAGCGCTGGATCTTAAGCTCAGGAAGCAGATGCAGCTGGAGCTTAAAAGGCTGCAGAAAAAGCTGAACATCACATTCATATATGTAACGCACGATCAGGAAGAAGCACTGACCATGAGCGACAGGATAGCGATAATGCATGACGGTATAGTGGATCAGCTGGATACACCCACTGAGATATATGAGCATCCGGCTACGAGGTTTGTAGCAACCTTTATAGGAGAGACCAATATCTATGACGGCTGCGTTACCAGCATCCATGAAGGTGTAGCCACGGTAACACTGGAAAACGGTGCGGTAAAGGTTAAGTGTGATGACAGTTTCTCAATACTGGAATATGCAACCATTTCTGTAAGGCCCGAGAAGATGCGCTTTCAGACAAAGCCCCATGATGGTTTTGAACTGGTAGCGATAGTTAAGGATTATATCTATGTGGGAGCAGTGCTTAAGTGCATCGTATCACTGCCAAACGGAAATGAATTAAAGATTGAAAGGCTTGCAGGTCAGGAGCTTCCACCTATAGGAAGCAGGATCTATCCATACTGGGAGCCGGAAGATGCAGTACTGATACATAATGACAGCTATAAGATATTTAAGATATTAGATGAGATAAAGCTTGCGTAGGAAAAGATCCTTCGGGCTAAAGCCCTCAGGATGACAAAAGGGAGCGGAGGGAAGAATATGAGCGGGAAAACATCAAAACATGAATTCAGATCAAATACTCTGCCGGCTCTTGTGACAGTCGGTCCGGTGGCGCTGCTCCTTCTGTTCCTGGTGGTAGCTCCGCTGATCCTGGTAGCGGTGATGAGCTTCTGCAAGACCGATGAGTACTACAATGTGGTATATGACTTTACCGCTGCAAATTACGGAAAGCTTTTATCCGTCGATTATCTGAAGATATATGCCAGATCACTTTTGATATCCTTTACAACAACTCTTATCTGTGTGCTTATCGGATATCCCTTTGCATATATCATAGCAAGGACAAAGAGCAAAAAGAAAAAGCTCTTATATATGCTGGTGATCATTCCTTTCTGGACCAATTCACTGATAAGGATATACGGATGGAGGAGCTTTCTTGGAAACAGCGGCTGGCTTATAAAGATCCTGACATTTCTGCATATTGCGGACGGCTCCGTGGATCTTCTCTATAAGACCGGGACTACGATATTAGGCATGGTATACTGCTTTGTTCCGTTTATGGTACTGCCGCTATATACAGCTATAGAAAAGCTGGACGGAAGCCTTCTGGAGGCGTCGAGTGATCTGGGAGCAAGGCCGCTGCGTACATTGTTTGAAGTGATACTTCCTCTTACATCAGGCGGGATATTTTCCGGATGCATAATGGTATTTATCCCCTGCCTTGGTTACTTCTTTGTATCAAACATACTTGGTGGTGGTAATACCGATATGATCGGTAATCTGATAGAGAGGCAGTTCAAAAGTGCTAATAACTGGCCGCTTGGAGCAGCGCTTTCGATCATACTGATACTTGTAACACTGCTCCTTGTAAAGATCTATCAGAAACTTGGCGGGGATATGGATAGTCTGGGAGTATGAGAGGTGCCTATGAAAAGAACGGTTAAAGAAAAAAGAAATAAAGGTATAGGGATAGTATTTTGCTCAGCGGTTTATCTGTTTTTGTTCCTTCCGATCTTTGTGGTAGTGGCAAACTCATTTAACGCAACCACCACAAAACCTTATCTTAGCTGGAAGGGATTTACCCTGGACTGGTACGCAAAACTCTGGAGTAATTCGTCACTGCTGGAATCCTTCGGAAATACCATGTTGATAGCGCTGCTCAGTACTCTGCTTTCGACAGTCATCGGGACTCTGGGAGCTGTGGGAATATACAGATACAAGTTTAAGGGTAAAGGGATAATAAACGGACTTTTATATATACCGGTGGTCATCCCGGAAATAGTAATAGGTATAGCACTGTTGACTATCTTTTCAAACACCGGGGTCCCGCGCGGGATGCTTACATTGATCCTTTCACACGTAAGTTTTTGTGTGCCGTATGTGATCTTTAATGTCAGAGCCAGGCTTTCGGGATATGATGCATCGATCGAAGAGGCAAGTATGGATCTGGGTGCGAACCGTATAGTTACATTTTTTGAGATCATTTTACCGGTACTTGCACCCGGAATAGCAGGAGGAGCCTTGCTGGCATTTACGCTTTCCATAGATGATGTGATCATAAGCTACTTCGTTAACGGACAGACTAAGACTTATCCGTTGAAGGTAATGGAAAGCATCAAAAGCGGTGTTTCGCCGGATGTTAATGCACTGTCGGCGCTTTTATTACTGGGTACGATCGGCCTGGTGTTCATAACGCAGAGCGGCATATTATCCGGAAAGCATAATAAAGTCTGAATAAGACGGGAATAGGAGGAAAGAAGTATGAAGAAGAGATTAATGGTTTTGGTATCGGCATTATCATTTGCGGTAATGTGTATGGCAGGATGCGGAGAAACAGGAGCCGGGCAGGCTAATGCGGCAGGAGGAGAAGCTGCCGGTGATAAAGGTGAATTGAACCTGTTCGTATGGACAGAGTATCTGCCGGATTCGGTGGTGGAAAAGTTTGAAAAGGAAACCGGTATAAAGGTAAATGTTTCGACTTATTCATCCAATGAGGATATGCTGGCAAAAGTCAGATCAGAGGCGGCAGGTGCTTATGATGTACTCCAGCCCAGTGATTATATGGTGGCACAGCTTATAGCGCAGGGAATGCTTAAGGAACTTGATTTTGAAAGGCTTCCGAATTTCTCACACATAGGTGAGAGCTATAAGGATCCCAGCTATGATCCGGGTAATGTATATTCGGTACCTTACATGGGAGGCGCCGGAGCTATAGCGGTAAATACCGATAAGGTGGACCTTGATATAACATCCTATGAAGATCTTTTCGATCCTTCCCTGGAAGGAAAGCTGGTAGTGCTGGATGATTTCCGTGCTGTCATAGGTATGACAAATAAAGCAATGGGTTATGACTTAAGTGAAAAGGATCCGGCAAAGCTTGCTCTGGTATCGGATAAGCTTATGGAGCTTAAGAAAAATGTGGCTCTGTATGATTCGGATTCACCCAAGAGTGCATTGATATCCGGTGACTGCTATGCGGGAATGATATGGAGCGCAGAGATAGCAATGGCTATGGCGGAAGTACCTTCGATAAAAGTCATATATCCGGATGAAGGTGCATACCTCTTCTTTGATAACTGGGTAGTTACCAAGGATTCGCCCAATTATGACAACGCAATGGAGTGGATGAACTTTATGATGGATCCTGAAAACATGGCGATGGTACTGGAGGAATTCCCTTACCTTTGTGCAAATACAGATGCTATTGCGATCATGGGTGAGGAATACAGCAGCAATCCGGCAAAGAATCCGCCTGCGGATGCTATCGCAAAGGGTAGTTTTGTTGAGAACCTGGACAGCGACATTCTGGAACTGTACAGTGATATGTGGACTAAGTTAAAAGAATAGCCTTAAGTATCATTTTGATAACAGGGCAAAGGGGCCCGGGACGGACACGGATCTGTCCCGGGTTTTGGTTTAAAAGGGAGATGAGATTATGGCAATTGATTTTTTATATCTGAGTGAAAAAGACATGATCGACGCCGGAGTGCTTAACGCCAAAGCCTGCGTTGAGACCATGAGGGATGTGATGAGCCTTTTCGGAAAGGGGGATTATATCATGGGAGGGCCTAAGGGTGATGAGCATGGCCTTCAGATAAATTTCCCCAAAGCTAAGGATATTGAAAACTTTCCTCTGGATAACGGCCCTGACAGAAGGTTTAATGCAATGCCTGCATATCTGGGCGGAAGGTTTCATATAGCGGGGCAGAAATGGTACGGATCGAATCATGACAATATAAAGAAGGGGCTGCCCAGATCGATCCTTATGGCCACACTTAATGATGTGGATACCGGTGCTCCCATAGCCTATATGTCGGCAAACCTCTTAAGTGCCATGAGGACGGGCTCCATGCCCGCAATGGCAGCAAGTTATCTTGCAAACGCTGATTCGGAAGTGCTTTCGATACTTGGACCCGGAGTGATCAATAAATGTGCATTGATGAGCTATATGGCGGTTCTTCCTCAGATAAAAAAGATAAAGATAAAGGGAAGTTCTCCGGTATCCGCATCAACGCTGGCGTTTAAGAAGTTTGTCGAAGAAAAATATCCTCAGGTAAAGGAGATCGAGATATGCGGGAGTCTTGAGCAGGCCTGCCGGGATGCGGATGTTGTGAGTGAGGCGATGTCCGTAAGTCCCGATAAAGCGGAGGAATTTCACCTTGAATGGTTTAAGAAAGGTGCATCGGTGTTTTCGATGGGAAGTTTTCTCTTCAGGGAATTCGATAAACTGACAGGCACTACGATGGTAGTAGATAACTACGGCATGTATGACAAATACATGAACAACTTTATAGCCAGAGGCCCTGTGGATGAGCTTGGAAATAAGAGGGAATGGGTGATCATGGGAATACACTTCATTCATCTGGTAAGGGAAGGAAAGATAAAAAGAGAGCAGGTGATAAATCTTTGCGATATTGTGAACGGTATATCGCAGGGAAGGACTTCTGAAGACGAGATAGTACTATGCAGCAGCGGCGGGATGCCGATAGAAGATGTGGCCTGGGGATATGACTGTTACAGAAATGCTGCAGAAAACGGTATAGGTACCAAGTTAAACCTTTGGGACGAACCATATATGAGATAGACAGGCTATTAGAAGGGAGTTGATAAAATGAGCTATCCGGCAATCGATTTTCTGTTTCTGAGTGAGGAAGACATGATAAAAGCCGGCGTTAAGGATATGCCGGCCTGTATAGAAGCAATGGAAGAGGTTATCAAATGCTTAAATTCCGGGGATTATGTGATGGGTGGCGAGAACCATAACTCGCACGGAAGCCAGGTATCATTTCCAAAGACTTCACCATTTCCTAAGATGCCGCTGGATGTCGGCGATGACCGCAGGTTTATGGCGATGCCGGCATATATCGGAGGCCCCTTTGATCTGATGGGAATGAAGTGGTACGGATCAAACATGGCCAACAGGGAAAAAGGGCTGCCCAGATCGATATTGACAGTGATGCTTAACGATAAGGATACAGGCGCGCCTCTGGCTCTTATGAGTGCAAATCTTTTGAGTGCGTACAGAACAGGCGCTATACCTGGTGTCGGAGCAAAGTATCTGGTAAATAAAGGAGCAAAGATCTGCGGTATCTGCGGCCCCGGTGTTATGGGAAAGACTTCGCTGGCGGCGATAATGGCAGCCTGCCCGGATATAGATACACTCAAGGTTAAAGGAAGAGGAAAGAGTTCACTGGAGAAGTTCATGGCCTATGTAAAAGATAAATATCCGAATCTGAAAAAGATCGAAGCGGCAGACAGTATAGAGGAACTGGTCAGGGATACGGATGTTATATCCTTTTCCAACTCGGGAGGAACGGATCCGGCATTTTATCCCTTCGTAAAGAAGCAGTGGATAAAGCCGGGGGCGGTACTGATAGGCGTAAGTGCCTTTGATATGGATTCGGAGGAACTTAAAAGCTGCAGTCTGGTAGTGGACAATATCAAGCTGTATGAGGCCTGGGCGGAAGAGTTCCCTTATCCTTCATTCGGAATAAATAACATCATAGGATCGAAGTTCACCGATATGGCACATGACGGACTGATATCAATGGATGATATAACGGATCTGGGAGATATCATTTTCGGGAAGAAACCCGGGAGAGTCAGTGAGGATCAGGTATTTGTTTATTCCGTAGGCGGTATGCCGGTGGAGGATGTGGCCTGGGGAAAGGTATGTTATGAAAAAGCAAAGAAACTGGGACTGGGAACAAAGTTACATTTATGGGACAGTCCGGATATGTGTTAAGGACTGAGACGGATACAGACAGAGAGGAGATCATGATCATGGCAGATAGGATAGCGGAACATCCGATACTCGGTGTGGTTGAAAAAGGACGTAAAGTAAGCTTCATCTTTGACGGGAAAGAGATCGAAGGATATGAAGGAGAACCTATAGCAGCTGCCCTTAAAGCCGCCGGTGTGATGGTTCACAGATATACCCAGAAAGAGCATAAGCCGAGAGGCATATTCTGTGCGATAGGCCGGTGCACTGACTGTGTGATGATAGTAGACGGCGTGCCTAATGTGAGGACCTGTATAACGCCGCTTAAAGAGGGAATGACGGTCAGGACACAGTATGGGGTTTCAGATAAAGCATTTGATGAACAGTAGGAGGACAGGGTTATGAAAAGATACGATCTGATCATTGTTGGTGCGGGACCTTCGGGCTTATCAGCAGCTATAGAAGCGGCGAAGAGAGGATTAAACGTTATCGTTTTTGATGAGAACGAAAAACCGGGAGGCCAGCTTTTCAAGCAGATACATAAGTTCTTCGGATCAAAAGAACACAGGGCAAAAGTAAGGGGATTTGTGATAGGCCGCCAGCTGCTTGAAGAAGCGGCAGAGGCCGGTGTATCGGTTAAGCTTAATGCTACGGTAATAGGGCTTTATCAGGATAAAGAAGTGGTGGTAAAGCAGGGGGCAAGGATAAAACATTACAAGGCAGATTCGGTTGTTATAGCAACGGGAGCTGCAGAGAATATGGTACTGTTCCCCGGATGGACACTGCCGGGAGTAATAGGGGCAGGTGCTGCACAGACCATGATGAACCTGCACGGGATACTGCCGGGAAAGAAGATCCTTATGCTGGGATCCGGAAATGTGGGACTGGTCGTATCCTTCCAGCTCATGCAGTGCGGCTGCGAGGTGGTTGCACTTGTTGATGCGGCTCCTAGAGTAGGCGGATACGGAGTACATGCATCAAAGGTGGCAAGGTGCGGAGTACCTTTTTATCTTTCGCATACCATAGTAGAAGCAGAAGGTGAAGACTGTGTTAAGGGTGTGACCATAGCAGAGGTGGATGATAAGTTTAAGTTCATCCCCGGTACGGAAAAGCACTTTGAAGTTGATACCATATGCATGGCGGTAGGCTTATCACCCATGTCACAACTGCTTAAGATGGCGGGTGCGGAAATGACGGATGATCCCAAACGCGGAGGCCAGGTACCTGTCTGCGACGAATACGGACGTACATCAATACCGGGGGTATTTGCAGCAGGTGATGTTTCCGGAATAGAAGAAGCTTCCTCTGCAATGATAGAGGGACGTATGGCAGGAGTGGCCGCAGCGGAATTCCTGGGATACATAGATAAAGCGGAGCTGGATAAGGAACTGGCGGTTCTTGATAAAGCGCTTGACGGCCTTCGTCAGGGAATGTTTGCTCCGGCAAACAGGGGAAAGGCTATAGAAAAGACCGAAGAAGGTATCGATATATCTTCAAATCTGCTGAAGAAAGGATATGTGTCTGATGATGAGATAGAACGCTTCCCCGGTGTTACACATAAGAAGGGGATCCATCCCGTAATAGAATGCACACAGAATATTCCCTGCAATCCCTGCCAGGATGCATGTCCCAAGAAGTGTATCTCCATAGGCGATAATATAACTTCTCTTCCGATAGCGGTGTATGAAGGCGATTGTATCGGCTGCGGAATGTGTGTGGCCAGCTGTTCGGGACAGGCAATCTTTCTGGTAGATGAAGACTGCGGAGACGGAACGGCAACGGTTACGATCCCCTATGAATTCCTGCCGCTGCCTAAGGAAGGGACTAAAGGAGTGGCACTTGGCAGGAACGGCCGGATGGTATGTGAGGCGGAAGTTGTTTCGGTAAAGAGTGCAACGGCGTTTGATAAAACCCATTTACTCACTATGCGTGTTCCTAAAGAATATGCGATGACGGCAAGGTTTTTCAAAGAAGCAGAGCAGGAGGTATCAAGATGAACAGTGTAAATGACAGATCAAGGGATATAGGACCGTTTTTACCGGGAGCCGATGATGATATGCTTGTATGCCGTTGTGAGGAGATAACCAAAGGAGAAATACGGCGTGCGGTACATGACGGTATGTGGACCATGACAGAGATAAGAAGATATTTAAGAGCCGGAATGGGATTATGCCAGGGCCAGACCTGCTCCAGGCTTGTTAAGGGAATAGTTGCAAGAGAGCTGGGAGTATCGCCTGCAGAGATAGAGCCGGCTACCAGCAGGGTTCCCATGAGACCCATCGAAATGCGTATCTTTGCAAACGAAGCAGAGGAGGTGGACGCAGATGAAAAATAGTGCGGACGTAGTAGTTATAGGCGGCGGAGTGATAGGAAATGCTGCCGCATATTATCTGGCAAAAAGAGGCTTAAGCGTCATAAGCCTGGAGGGCAGCGATCATATAGGAAACGGCGGATCGAGCCGTAACGGCGGTGGTGTAAGACAGTCCGGACGTGATGTGCGGGAACTGCCGCTTGTAATGTATGGGATAAAGAATATATGGCCCACGCTTTCGGAGGAGCTGGAAACCGACTGTGAATATCATCAGGACGGTAACCTGCGTCTGGGAAAGAATGAGAAGCATAAGGCTATACTTACTAAACTGGCAGAGAATGCTAAAGCCTGCGGGCTTGATGTAAGGATGATAGATGCGGATGAAGTAAAGCGTATCAATCCCTATCTTTCGGATGAAGTGACCTGTGCAAGCTGGTGCCCTACAGACGGTCATGCAAATCCTCTTACCACGACACTGGGATATTATAAAATGGCCAGGAGGCTGGGAGTGAGGTTTATATCGGGAGAGCGTGTCACGGAGCTGAAGATGGTCAGGGGTAAAGTAAGAAAGGTGGTCTGTGCATCAGGCGATGTGTTTGAAGGCGAAAATATTCTGGTAGCTGCAGGTTTTGACAGCAGAGCGATACTGGGAACCGTGGGAGTTGATATTCCAATGACCCGTTCGCTGCTTGAGTGTCTTGTTACCGAGGCGCAGCCCCATATGTTCGATCAGATGCTTGGAACTGCGGAAGCGGATTTTTACGGACATCAGACCAAGCACGGATCTTTCGTGTTCGGCGGATCGTCAGGCTATGAAGGCTGCAATAAGGATAACGGAACGCCTGTATCAAATGCAAAGACGGCTCCCTGTATATGCAGGGGTATCATGAAGTATTTTCCGGATCTGGCAGATGCAAAGATCGTACGTACCTGGGCCGGCTGGAGTGATAAATGCGCGGACGGGGTGGCAGTAGTGGGAGCGATAGATGAAGTGCCGGGACTGTATACATCCTGTGCTATGTCCGGACACGGCTTCGGGATAGGACCGGCAGCAGGTCACCAGTTGGCGCAGCTGATAGCCACGGGAAAGACGGATGTCGATCTTTCTTCCTTAAGGTATGACAGGTTTAAGGCGAAGATCTGAAGGAGGACGCAGATATGAATGATTATGCATTTTGTGTACCTACGGACATAAGATTCGGAAGAGGGCAGATAGAATGCCTGGATAAAGAAATAGGAAAATACGGCAGGAAAGTGCTTCTGGTATATGGAGGAGGGAGTATCAAAAAGACCGGGCTGTATGATAAGGTTTATGAAGTGCTCAAAGATCATGAGATATATGAGCTTCCGGGCATAGAACCTAACCCTAAGATCACATCCGTAAGAAAAGGTGTAGAGATATGTAAAGAAAAAGGGATAGATGTAATACTGGCGGTAGGAGGAGGAAGTGTCATCGATGCATCCAAGCATATAGCCTGCGGGACCTTTTACGACGGTGATCCCTGGGATATGGTATTGGACAGATCTCTGGTAACTAAGGCGCTTCCGGTATTTACGGTATTGACTATCTGTGCCACAGGTTCGGAGATGAACCCGGGGGCGGTCATAAGCAATGAGATGACTAAAGAGAAGCTGGAGATCAATCATCCGCTTTTGTATCCCACACTTTCCGTATGCGATCCGACATATCTGTTTACCCTGCCGGCTTCCCAGACAGCTGCGGGAACAGCGGATATCATATCTCATATATTTGAGCAGTATTTCCAGCCCAATGACGGGGCCTACTTAACGGACCGTTTCAGTGAAGCGGCACTGAAGACCTGCTTTAAATACGGGCCTATAGCCATGAAGGAGCCGGATAACTATGAAGCAAGGTCAAATCTTATGTGGTGCAGCAGTATAGCCCTTAATCATCTGCTGACCTTCGGCAAAGGCGGAGGGTGGAGTGTTCATCCCATGGAGCATGAACTGTCAGCTTTTTATGACATTACCCACGGTGTCGGACTTGCAATACTGACTCCCGCGTGGATGAGATATATACTGAATGATGATACGAAAAAGAGATTTGCAATGTATGCCAAAAACGTCTGGGATGTAATAGAAGAGGATGACCTAAAGGCGGCTGTAAAAGGAATAGAACTGACGGAAGGATTTTTTAAGTCCTTAGGGCTTCCATCAAGATTATCTGATGTGGGGATCGACGATTCGCGGCTTGCGGAAATGGCGGCCGAGGCAGTAAGGACGAGCACGCTTAAGACCAGGGCATATGTTAAGCTGGATGCTTCCGATGTGGAGCAGATATACAGAAATTGCCTTTATTGACAGAATGTGATATCATAGCTTTGTTGTAAGGCAAAGGCGCCCGGACAGGTGTCTTTGCCTTTTTTGTATTATGAAGGAGAAGATATGATAACACTTAACGATTACCTGTATAAAGGTGATACTGTAGTCAAGATACTGCATTGTTATTCGCAGGATCTTAAGAACAGTGCGATAGAGAATGACAACGGTATAGACCTGGCTCACAGTAACTGCCTGCTCATGATGATAGATCTGCTGGAGCATAATGATTTCCTTACCGCGCAGTCCCAGAAGATAAGGGAATTCTATAAGTATATGGCAGATAGATATCCGTATCTGGCATTTACGTTTAAGGGCAGGATCAAGTCACTCATACGCCTTGAAGAAAAGATTAACGGAAATATAGTCGAGTTCATCTATGATTATCATTGCAGGACCGGGGGATATCCTTCGGAGGCTGAGATAAAGGACCGGATAGGAAGGATAAAAGACCTTATTGCTTACAGGATCGTCATATCACTGCCGCAGTGTCATTTGAAGTCAGGGGAAAACAGGCAGGAGCGGGAACTGGGCTATCTGTATGAGATAGCTGATGCATTGCCGGATTTTCTTGAAGAGCGCGGGTTCAAACCGGAGATATCGGGAATAGACATATATAGCAAAACGATAGGTGAAAGATACAGACAGTATTACAGGGATTATATCGAGAATCCCAACTTTTTCGGATATAAGTCGCTGCATATATCCTTCTTTGACAATACGTCCAGAAGCGATATCGAGGTGCAGATCCGTACCAAGGAAATGGATGACAATGCCGAGATAGGTCCTGCCAATCATCTGGGCTATGAAAAGCGGCAGGAGGAAGAGCGGGCAAGGCGTGAAGCCATACCGGTAGGAGAGAATATATACTTTGACGATGCTTTTGAACGCGGCATGCTTTTGCAGCAGCTCGAACTGAACAAGGTGGATGTCAACATGTTCGGCGCGGTGAACAATAACCTGATCAATGACGGATGCGGGCTGTACAGGGGCAGGCTGATATTACCTTATGAACACTTATCGAGATTTCAGAACGATCTGATATGAGGATAGTATCCAAAACAAAAACTGATCACAAGATCATAAAGTATTCCTATACAGGTATTATGAGAGCTGCAGATATGCAGCTCTTTTTTTTGTGCATATGTCCGCGTAAGGTGATCTGCAGCCACGCCGCAGCGCCTGAATGTGACTAAACTGTCACCTTAATTGTCATCGTGTTGTCATGATACTGTGATATAGTGGTAAATGTCAGAAGACAGAAACATAAGAATGAGAGGATGGAATAATGGAAATACTCAAATGCGAAAACATATCAAAGATATACGGTGCCGGAGAGACGGAAGTAAGGGCTCTGGACAAGGTAAGCTTTACGGTGGAGAAAGGCGAGTTCGTATCCATCATTGGCCCTTCGGGAAGCGGCAAGTCAACCCTGCTGCATATCCTGGGTGGTGTGGATAAGCCCACGGAAGGAAAGGTCTTTATAGACGGAACGGATATACACAGCTTAAGCGAAGACAAGCTGGCGATATTCAGAAGACGACAGATCGGCCTGGTCTATCAGTTCTACAATCTGATGCCGGTGCTGAATATAGACGAGAATATAGCACTGCCGCATTTACTGGACGGCAGGCCACTTGATAAAGAAAGGCTGGATAGTGTGGTAGAGCATCTGGGTCTGACAGACAGGAGAGGTAACCTTCCCAGTCAGTTATCAGGCGGACAGCAGCAACGTGTATCCATAGGACGTGCATTATACAGCCATCCGGCGATACTCCTGGCGGATGAACCCACCGGCAATCTGGATCGGAAGACCGGAGAAGAGATAATAGAGCTGCTGAAAGAATCAAATAAGAAAAACGAGCAGACACTGATACTCATAACACATGACGAAGGCCTGGCAATGCAGGCAGACAGAGTGATAAGCATAGAGGACGGCAGGATCATAAAGAACGAAAAGGTAAGAAATATCGTATAAGGGGACAGGGAGATGAATAATAAGAAGATAGTTTTTAAAGTAACAGGAACATATATGCGCAGGAATAAAAAGCGCACTGTCATAACTTTTGCAGGAATACTGGTAATGGTGATCCTGATGACAGCTGTTTTTATCGGTAAAGACACGGTCATGGATTTTATTAGGAGGGCCGTGGAAGCGGATCAGGGCAGCTGGCATTATCAGGTATACGATGTTGACGGTAATATCGTTAATGAGATAGCAGCACTTGACTGTGTTGATACAATAGGCGTTTCCAGACCACTGGGATATACGGAGTTTAATAAGAGCGGTAATCCGGATAACACGCCTTTCCTCGAGATCAAGGGTTATTCCGATAAACTCTTTGACTGGATGAACATAAATGTTAAGGAAGGCCGCGTGCCTCAGAATGATAGTGAGATCCTTATCAGTGAGCGGGCCATAAAGGAAGGATCAGATATAAAGATCGGTGATACCATCGATATAGATACCTTTGACAGATATATCCATGCTTTCTACAAAGAAGGGGAGGAAGAAAAGATCGCACAGGGCAGCGAGCCCGGTGGTATCACGTTTTTCTCAGGCTTTACCGTAATGCATGGGGATACGGTAAAACTTCCCGATCATTTCGGGTATCTGTTTACCAATGCGGATTTTGAAGTGATCCACGTTCCCGCCGGTTTAAAGAAGACGGTCACTGTTGTCGGAATAATGGAGGCTCCTTACTATGAGTCAGAGGGCCAGGCAGGTTACATGGCTCTGATGAAGACTGACATGGCAGTTGCAGAAGATGAGCAGGTAAATATCGTTTTAACAACAGATCTTAAGTCAAAAGATGATGCTTTCGCAAAGATCGCTATGATCCTGGACAGCCACAGGAGTGAAGAGGAGAGAGAAAAGGTCAGGAGTTCAGGCGCTGCATATGTGACGGAATACGGTACGCATATCCCTATAGAGGACGGAAGGATAGTGTCGAACGGTATGCTGCTGACCTTTGCATCAAAAGGGACGGACGGAAACCTGAATTCACTGATGATCTTTGCCCAGGCATTCTTCATAGTCCTGATCACGGCAGCTTCCCTTGTCCTGATCTATAATGTGTTCAGTATCTCTTATAATGAGAGGGCGCGTTACCTTGGGATGCTTTCATCGGTAGGGGCTACCGGAAAACAGAAGAGATGGAGTGTTTATTATGAAGTGTTCTCTCTGCTCATTCCTGCACTGCCTGCCGGTATCATACTGGGGCTCCTGGTGGTAAAAGGCGGTATGAGCCTGCTGTATCCCCACTTTGCAGATATCATCAGTATGATCGCCACCAACGTGATCACCGGAAGGAGCTGTGAGATAGAATGCAATCTGGTGGTAAATCCCGTAAACATCATCTTTATAATACTCTTTTCGATCATAGCAGTGTGGCTGTCGGCTCTGATACCTGCGATAAAGATCAGCAAGGTGGGCCCTGTGGAAAGCATACGCAGCGGAGAGATCACTACTGTTAAGAAAAAGAAAGGATTCAGGACATTATTATCATACATGAAAAAAGGCATGCCGGAACAGCTCCTGGCTGCAGCTTCCGTAAGCCGGAACCGCTATTCCACAAAGGGTATAGTAAGAAGCATCACTGCCTTTACGGTACTCACCCTTGTCACAGCCTTTGCGGTACGCAGCTTTTCGGATATATTCAGGAGTAAAGCAAACAGGGAAGAGTTTATACCCGGAGAAAAATATCAGGGGTATGCATATTCATTCGGTGTGGATGATGATCTGCAGTTTTATTCAGGAGTAAATGATATTTTGACTTCCGATGAGCTGGACGGCTACACGGTGATGAATTACAGTTACTTTAAATACAACATTGCGATAGGGGATTTTACGGATGAATTCTATAACACACTTAAAACGCTGCTGGAAATGTATTTTCCCGGCGGTATCCCGGAACTGATAGTATCTAATTATCTTGAACCGGATTCGGTATGGGGGAATCCGGAAGTGAACATGCTCACGATCTCAGATGAGGAATTTGCCGAACTGGCGGATAAAGCGGGCATCAAAACAGAAGGACTTAAGAATCCTGTTCTGGCATATGATACGGTGGAGCTTACTACGGATGAATACAAGTTTGCGTTTGAAGGAGCAGTAACGCCGGATTATACGAATTACCAGCTTAAGCGTGTCCTTGATGTAAAGGAAGGAATGAGTTTTAACATGCTCACAACAGATTACGATGCGGAAAATGAAGAAATACTGGAAGTTGATATACCTGTTACTTTTGCGGGTTACTTAACGGCAGGGGATCTGGAAGAATACGGCAGCTTTCACGGAAAGGCCTTCTGGCTCTTTGTTCCCGAAGAAACATATGAGTATTTAAGAAACAATACGCCCGATGATGGCATGGCTGATATAGGCGTACGTTATATCCTCTTTAACGTAAACAATGATGACTCATCACTGATAAGGAGATTGTCACAGATAAAGAATGAATACGGAGACAGCGCGCTTTCATCTGCATCAATGTTAAGTGAATATACGGATTTTAAAACTGCCGCACTTAATATCCTTTCGATAGTTTCCGTATGTTTTACGATCCTGATCGCGATAATATGCCTGCTTAACCTGTATAATTCAGTGATGGGCAGAAGACTGGCAAGACACCGTGAACTCTCCGTTCTGGATTCCATGGGTATCACAAAGAAGCAGAAAGCGCAAATGCTCATGTGGGAAAACATAAGGCTGCTGGCAAAATCCTTTATATATTCTGCTTTGATAACGGCGGCATTTGTGGTATTCTTACGGGTGGTATTAAATAACAGATTCGGCAGGATGGTATTTACGCTTCCGGTATGGATGATAGTCCTGACGATAGTCATAAGCTGCGGGGGACTGCTGACCTTTACCGCAGTCTGCTACAGCGAAAAGAGAAAGAACGAACTTATAGACGAAGTGAGAACAGAAGTGGTATGAGAGTACTTATAGTTGAGGATGACCCGATAATAGTTGAAGGGCTTAAGGTGGCCCTTACCCAGGAAAATTATGAGACAACCGCCTTCGGATGTATGAAAGATGCGCTGGATGCGGTAGGAGGTTCAAAGGAGGTACACTTTGATGTGTGCCTTCTTGATATTAATCTGCCGGATGGTGACGGCTATCAGATCTGCAAGGCTATCAGGGAAAAGTCAGAAGTGCCGATCATCTTCCTTACGGCCTGTGATGATGAGATACATACTGTGCTGGCACTGGAACAGGGGGCGGATGATTATATTTCCAAGCCTTTCCGCATTAGGGAACTGATAGCCAGGATAAAGGCCGTGATCAGAAGAAGCGGCAGAAGCGTAGCAGAGAATGATGCGGCAGACGGTCAGACAGCAGATGCAGCTCCGGCGGCAAATGCGGATATCATTAAGATAGGCAGGAATGAACTCAATATCCGTACGGGAAAGGTTATGCGCGGTACAGAAGAGATATTCTTATCGGCAGTGGAGTACAGACTGTTGTTAACCTTTGCAGGCAGCAGGGGGCAGCTTCTTACCAGACAAAAGATCCTTACGGATATGTGGGACAGCGCAGGGGATTTTGTTAACGACAATACCCTTACTGTATATGTAAGAAGACTCAGGAAGAAGCTGGAAGAGGAAGGGGACGAGCCGGTGATACAGACTGTGCGCGGTATAGGATACCGTATGGATGCAGAATAAGGAACGGATGAAAGTATTGTATGAAGCTTAAGATTGTGATCATAGCGCTGGCCGCAGTAATATGCCTTATCATCAGGGAACCGCTGTGGATGACGGCGGTGCTGGCAGTGTGTATAGCAGCGCTGATGATCGTTGATATAACAGAAAAGAGAAAACTGGAAAAGCAGATCAGGGAGCTGACGGATTACATCACCAAAGTACAGGATCATGCCGCCCTTCCTGAGATCGCGGAGATAACAGAGGGCAGCATAGGGATACTGCAGAGTGAGATATACAAGGTGGTCACCATACTGCGTGAACAGTATTCCTCCGAGCATAAGCAGAAGAAATATATGTCGGATATGATGTCTGATATATCGCATCAGTTCAAGACACCGCTTACTGCCATATCTCTGATGACAGAACTTCTTATGGCACCGGGAGTGAGCGAAGAACAGCGCCTGGAATATGCGGGTAAGATAGACTCGCAGATAAACAAGATGACCTGGCTGATCAGGAATCTTCTGACACTGTCACAGCTGGAAGCCGGAGTGCTGGAGATGAAGGCGGAGCAGGTTGTGCTTAAAGATATGATGGATGACATTTCGGATTCGCTGAGCGTACTGGCGGAAGTGGCAGAGGTGGAAACGGAATTCAGCGTGCCCGGGATGATAAAGATAAAGGCCGATAAGCACTGGTTAAGAGAAGCGTTGTCAAACATAATCAAGAACTGTATCGAACATACGCCGGCAGGCGGTCATGTAAAAATAAGTGCCACCCAGAATAATATATATACAAGCCTGGTCATTGAAGATAACGGAAAGGGCATTGATAAAGAACATCTCCCTCATATATTCGAACGTTTCTATAAGGCGGGGAATTCATCGCCAAACAGCGTAGGCATAGGTCTGGCAATGGCTAAGCAGATCATCAACTCCCATGGCGGCAGGATCGAAGTCGAGAGTGAAGTGGGTAAGGGGAGTAAGTTTATGATCTCGTTATATGTTTAAGATACGGACCAACAGGATGCTAAAATGATAATGGACAGAGATAAAGCGAAAGCAGCATTTGAAGAATATACAAACAGATATGACAGCACAGAGATAAGAGTCAGGCTCAAGATAGACCATACATACCGTGTGGCTGATATAGCGGAGAGGATAGCGAAGAGTATAGCTGCCGATGCGGATCTTGCATGGCTATTGGGGCTGCTTCATGATATCGGACGCTTTGAACAGCTTAAAAGGTATGGGACTTTTAAGGATGCGGAGTCGGTCGATCATGCGGAGTTGGGAGCAGATATACTGTTTGGTGAGGAGATGCTGATGCGTGCGTTTCCTGGCTTTACACATGATGGTTATGAGAAGATAGCAGAGACTGCTATAAGGGCTCATAATAAACTGGTGATACCGGAGGGGCTTGATGAGACTACTGTAATGTATTGCAATATCCTAAGGGATGCGGATAAGATCGATATCTTCCGTGTACTGACCGAGCCGCCGTATGATGAGCGCAATAAACTTGTTGACACTCTTACTGCGCCTGCACGTGAAGAAGTGATGGAATATGTCAGGGCTCACCGCTGCCTTCCGGGTAAAATGGAAAAGAATATGTTTGAAAACTGGATCGCCAAGTGCTGTTTTGCTTTTGAGCTGGTCTATGACGAAAGTATAGCCATAACCAGGGAACAGGGATACTTTGATGTCATCTTTAAACATGATATGAAAGACATGCGGCTGAAGGCACAGTATGATGAATTGGAAAAAGAACTGGCAAAGAAAATGAAGATAAAGTATTAAAGGGACAGAGATCATGAGAACGGTTTTTTTTGACCTGGACGGAGTATTGCTCGATACAGAGCCGCTTTACCGCAGGTTCTGGAAAGAGGCGGCAGCAGAGTACGGATATACGATAAAAGATGAAGAAGCGCTTTCGTTAAGAAGCCTTGATGCAGCGCTTTCAAGGGCATGGTTTAAGGAAAGGTTCGGCGCTGATATCTATGATACGGTGCGGGAGATGAGAAAGAAGCTGATGGAGGAATACCGCACAGAGTATCCGGTCAGGGCCAAAAACGGCGCAGCCGAAGTGCTTAAAGAGATCGAAAGGATAAAGCGGGCTTATTATATCGTTACGGCTTCACCATTATCCAGAGTGGAACGATACACCAAAGATGCCGGATTAAGCCTTGATCTGTCACGTGTTATATCGACCAAAAGTGTATCACGCGGAAAGCCATATCCGGATGTTTATCTGGAGGCACTTAAGCTTGCGGGCTGCAGCGCCGGGGAAGCGATCGCTGTCGAAGATTCACCTAACGGTATAAAGAGTGCAAAAGCAGCCGGGTTCTACACTGTTATGATACCTGATCTGACACGGCCCACAGACGAAGATATGCGTTATTGTGATCTGGTCCTTGAAAATGTTCTTGATGTCCTAAACCTGGAGTAAGAATAACTTAATATGATATCTGCAATAAACCTTCTTATGTTGACATTATCCGTATAGAAAACAGGATGATGATGAACAAAAGGAGGTATTTTTATGAACAATACAGATACTATAGAGATCGCGGATATCGGCCTGGATCCGTACGATGATGCAAATTAGGATCACAGAGTCTTAAGGAGCGGTTTATATTATGAAATTTGCGATCATATCAGATATACATGGTAATCTGCCGGCATTGCAGGCAGTGCTTAAGGATGCAAAAGAGCAGGGGATAACAGCTTATCTCTTTGCCGGAGATTACTGCATCAGCGGGCCGTGGCCGGATGAGTGTATCACAGCGATAAAAGAGATCCCGGATAAATATGTCATCAGGGGAAATGAAGAAAAGTATCTTGAAAACCTGATCGGAAAGGATCAAACGCTGTGGAACGACGGACAGATGCAGGTTTCATATTGGTGTTATAAGAATGTAAGCCGTGATAACCTGGATTATCTTCTGTCGCTTCCTTATACAGCCGGTCTTGAGTGCAATGGGATAAAGATACATATGGCACATTCTTCTGTGGATTTTCTGGGCACACATCCCTTTTATACATGGAATTCGGTTACTGTGGCGGAAAGAAGCAGGCAGGCCGGCACTGATCCTCATACGGTGCTTTCCGCTATGTCAGAGGAGAGAGAGCAGGATAAGGAATTCCTGGAGGCGGTAGAAAAGCTTGAAAAGGGAATATATGTGTTCGGCCACTCACATATCCAATGGTCATACAGGGATGAAGATAAGGATATATATCTGATCAATCCGGGATCATGCGGTCTTCCGCTTGACGGGATAAAGGACAGTGTACCATATACGGTTCTTGAGATCGGTGATGACGGATCGGTGGATATCGAAGAGAAGAGGATAGCTTTTGACAAAGAGGATTATATAGAAAAAATGACCCGCTCCGGGCAATACAGGGAAGCTAATGTCTGGAGCAAAGTGATAATGAGGGAGCAGGAGACGGCTATTGAACATATGTATTTCTTTCTGGCTTTTGTTACGCATTATGCGGAAAAAACAGGAGATGAGAGAAGGCCGTTTGCTGTTGATACCTGGGAGAAAGCTTATGAGATCTGGGAGCGGCAGCAGGGATGAAGCCGCACCTGAAAGTAGAATAAATGTAATGAGTAATTGCTGGTAAACAGCAGCGGTTCCGAATACAATATGATCATGCTAAACGTTTTACCCTTTATATTCCCCTTTTGGCCGGCTCTTATCCATATACAGGAAGGAGCCGGTTTTTCCGAACCGGCCGGAGGTGGAAAAAAAGGAAAGCATAGAGTATAATAGAAAGATCGGGAGGTAAGATCATGAGAACAAACAGAAATAACGACGGTTGGCTGGCGTTAGGTATCGTTCCTGGAATACCGGCATCTATATTCGGATTGATAGGGCTTTTATTCTCTATCCTGGGCGGTATTTTTTCTGCAGCTCCCGATAAAGTAAAGATCACGGTAAACGGAAGATTACTGGAGGGAGCAGAGTCTGTTGAATATGCTACTAAGGTGGGAAATATATTTTCGGTCATTGGAGGTATCGGTCTGGTACTGGCTGCAGTGATGATAGGTATCTGTGTAACGATGCTGATAATCTATCTTCACAAAAACCAGACACAGCAGAACTGATACGGATCATAGAAGACAGGGAGACCGGATGGCTTTTGATATTGAATTGTTTATAAACAACAGTATAAGGATCGCAACGGACATGGGGCCGGTGTATATCGATCCGTTTAAGATGAAGGATAAACCGCATGATGCGGCAGTTGTATTGATAACGCACCCTCATTATGACCATATGTCCCCGAAGGATATCATAAAGGTCAGCTGTGATAAGACGGTACTGATCGTGCCGGAGAGTGTGAAGATTAAGGCTAAGCATCTTGAAGCTTATGTTGGCGGGATAAAAACGATGAAGGCCGGCGGGATCACGGAGATAGGGCAGCTTAAGATCGAGGCGGTACCGGCATACAATATCTTTAAAACATTTCATTTGAAGATGATGGGATGGCTGGGTTATATCATTACGGTAGACGGTAAGCGTATATATGTATCGGGCGATATAGATGCTATAAAAGAAGCACGTGCGGTCAGATGTGATATCGCCATGATACCCATCGGAGGTTTCTATACGATGAACGCTAAGCAGGCAGCGAAGCTGATAAACGAGATCCGGCCCGAGATCGCAATCCCTACGCATTACGGATCGGTCATCGGCAAGCCTGAGGATGCAGAAGAGTTTAAGAGCCTTGTAAAAGAACCGGTACGTGTTGAGATAAAGATGCAGTACTGAGATTGACCGCATATACTTTGGATATATGCGGTTCTTTTTTATTTCTGAAATTGTGTTATAATAAGCTTTTGTTATGGAGGAAAAAGCTTTGAAGAACCGGATCAGAACTATTTCGAGTGCATTTATGATATCTGCGATACTATGTGCATGCGGAAAAGAAATACAGGAGGAAAATAATATGGCAGATGAAAATATAACGGAGATGAGCGAAGAAGAAAAAAGCTCTTTTGCGGCAGGAAAGAATACTGAGGAACAGGAGCCTGTGGCAACTCCCACAGAGGAAGCAAAGGAGCAGGAAGCAGAGTTCGTTCTTAATAATGAGATAGAAGAGCGCTGCCCGTTAAACTATACTTCGAGCCATTCATATGTTAATTACGGGGAATATACCCACGGTACCTATTATTCGGAATATTGCGGCATGGAAAGAGGATACAGCATCCTTCTTCCCGCAGATTACAGTAAGGATAAGCAGTATCCCGTGCTTTATCTGCTGCACGGGATTTTCGGAGACGAATATTCATTTTCAAATGATCAGGGGAATAAGATCAAAGAGATAGTCGGAAATATGGCTGCCGACGGTATCATTGAGGAGACCATTGTCGTATGTCCGGATATGTACGCTAAGACCGATCCGGCCCAGCAGCCCGGTTTTGATGCACAGGCATGTCTGCCTTATGATAATTTCATCTACGATCTGGTAAATGACCTTATGCCCTTTATAGAAAGTGAGTATCCGGTGCTTACAGGCAGGGAGAATACATATCTAGCCGGCTTCTCGATGGGAGGACGTGAGACTATCTATATTACCCTTCAGAGACCTGAACTCTTCGGATATGTATGCGCCATATCGGCAGCTCCCGGGGTAGTACCGTCCAAAGATATGTATATGGAACATCCCGGACAGATAGAAGAGAGTGATATGCGCTTTGCGGATGGCGCTGTAGAGCCTGAGGTATTTATCATCTGCTGTGGGACGAAGGATTCCGTGGTAGGGTCTTTCCCCAGGTCATACCATGAACTGTTTGAAGCCAACGGAGTGGAGCATATCTGGTATGAGATAAACGGCGCGGATCACGACAACAATGCTATCCAGAGCGGCATATACAATCTGTTTAAGCAGATAACTTATGATAAGAACAATGAGTAGCAGCTATCCCGGATAGGACAAATTGAACAAAAACAAACTCCTTATGGACGAAAAGTTGTAGAAATGATATAATAATACTTGCTTTACTCGTTCTACTCAAATCCTTTAACAATTCCTTAAGGAGGCATTTACTATGAAGAGTTCTATTTTGGAGGAAAAGCAAGTAAAACAGATCAATAAACTGTTAATGGTCGTATTGGTCATCACGAGTTTTTTCGGTGTAATGGGGGTGCTGTCACAGCTTACAGATGCCAGTATTGAAAAATATAAGAGTATCATTCCGGCTGCTGTTACGGTCGTTAATCTTATCATTGCGATCTTTGTAAGCCGTGCTGCTGATGCGTCGTTATTACATAAATACGTAGCCGTAGGTTATACGGTAGTATATGCATTTATGCTTATGCTGTCATTGAACGGACAGGTCTTTCCGTATCTGATCCCGATAATGGTAATGATAATGCTTTATCTTGACCATGCCACCATAAGGGGAATGGGTATAGCATTTATCGTTCTTAATATCATCCGCGTTATCATGAATATGGTAACTTACGATCCCCAGGAGGTTATAGAGATCTCGATGATAATGATCATCATTTCTATACTTTCGATGATAGCTACGGTTATGGGATCGAAGCTGCTCATCCGTTTCATCAGCGAGAATCTTTCACGCATGGAAGAAGCGGCTCTTGAGCGCGCAAGAGTATCCGAAAACATCCTGAATGTAACAAATCAGGTTTCGGCGGATTTTGATATCCTTAAATCCGAGCTTGACGAGATAGGGGAGACTTCCAAGCTGGTATGTGATTCGGTTGAGGAGATCGGACAGGGCAATAATGAGAACTTAAACGCTGTCGAGCTTCAGACCAATATGACCAATGAGATACAGGAACTCCTTTATGAAACCAATAACATCACGAATGAAGCCGTTGAGATATCAGGGCAGATGTCTGATATACTTGGAAAGAGCCTTCAGGATGTAGACAGCCTTGTGGCACAGGCCATAGAGTCTACCGAAGTGGGCAACAAGATGAAGGAAGCTGCGGAGAGACAGCAGAAATCATCCGATGATGCAAGGAACATCACGGATATGATCCTTAATATTTCCGGACAGACAAACCTGCTGGCACTGAATGCTTCGATCGAAGCAGCCAGGGCAGGCGAAGCCGGCAGAGGCTTTGCTGTAGTCGCAAGTGAGATAAGCAATCTGGCGGAACAGACAAAGCAGTCTACAGAGCAGATCTCACGTATCTTAAATGAGCTTACCGATAATGCGGGAGATGTATCCGAAAAGGCTTCACAGACAGTGAAGATGGCAGGGGCACAGAAAGAGCTGGTTGAGCTGGTAAAGACTGTGCTTAATGAATCAAGGGATCATTCGCTTAAGCTGGCAAAGACACTTCAGGTAGTGAACGATGACATGGCCAAGATAAAGAAGTCCAACGATCAGGTGGTCAATTCCACATCTACGCTTTTGGCTACCAGTGAGGAATTCACTGCAGGTACTCAGGAGACCATCAATATCAGCAGGAACAATATGGATAAGATAGAGGAGTCCATTAAGGTGATGTCAAAAATATCGTCCAAACTTAAAGAACTGGCGGATTGATCCGGGACGGATATTTAAAGCCACCCTTTCAAAGGGTGGCTTTTTAAAGGTGAGAGGAGAAAAGAGATGTTTGCACGAAACGATCTTACACGTAATGCATGTATGCTGAGAGGTCCGCTGGCATGGCGCGGCTATGACTGGTGGTGGCATTCATTAACGGCGCAGGATGAAGAGACGGGAGAAGATAAAGCTTTTTTTATCGAATACTTTGTATGTAATCCGGCATTGGGACGGGATGAGCCTGTACTTGGCCAGCTTAAGGAAAACAGGGAGTCGGGCAAGCGGCCTTCGTATCTGATGGTGAAAGCAGGTACCTGGGGAGAGGAGCATTTCCAGCTGCACCGTTTCTTTGGATGGAGGGATGTGCATATGCATCCGGATGCACCTTACAGGATAAAGGCCGGGAACTGTGCTGCTTCGGATAAGAGGATAAAAGGCAGTATTTCCATATCGGAAGAGGAGGCAGCGGCGCATCCGGAATGGATGTGTGATGCGGGTGAACTGTCCTGGGATCTGCGTATAGATAAACAGATAGCGTTTAACGTGGGATACGGGGCAAGCAAACCCTTAAGGGATATAGAAGCTTTCGCGATGTACTGGCATGCGGAAGGCATGAAGAGTGCGTACAAAGGGACAATCATCTGCAACGGCAGGAAATATACCGTGACTCCGGAAAAATGCTACGGTTATGCGGATAAGAACTGGGGACGGGATTTTACAAGTCCGTGGGTATGGCTGTCTTCCAATTCGCTGGTAAGCAAAAAGACAGGAAAGAAACTTGAGAACAGTGTGTTCGATATAGGAGGCGGAAGGCCCAAGATATACTTTGTACCCCTTGACCGGCGCCTGCTTGGAGTATTTTACTATGAGGGAAAAGAGTACGATTTCAACTTCTCAAAGCTGCACCTGCGTGTAAAGACGGAGTTCTCATTTGAGGAGAAGGAAGATGTGGTGGTATGGCATGTCCGCCAGGAGAACATCCGCGCCGTTATGGAGACGGAAATATTCTGTAAAAAGGATGAAATGCTGTTTGTAAATTATGAGGCACCGGACGGCAGCAAGAAGCACAACAGGCTGTTCAACGGCGGTACCGGTTACGGTACTGTAAAACTTTATGATAAATACGGTGATAAGCTGACGCTGGTGGATGAGATAGAAGCCACACATGTGGGCTGTGAATACGGTGAGTATGACAGGACGTAGTATTTACCGGTCACAAAGCTGAGCACAGCACCATGAGGATGCCGCTGCCGACACTGATATGGGCTTCTCCGGAGGCCCATTCATTACTTACGCCAAGGGGATAGGTATTGGAAAGCGTTACATCATCGCACTCATATTCCGTGCCTTTTATGTATATACCTTCACACTTATCACTGAGTGAAAAAAGCGAAAGAGAGTATCCGGGTTTCACTGGCAGTATCACAGAGCCCTTCGTAAATACATATGCTTCGGTATCTTTTCCGTACAGGCGGACTTCGGCACCGTTAGAGACAAGGAAGGCTGCCGTCTGTATATTGGCTATAGTATGATCCAGGCGGGCACCAAAGGCACAACAGACCGCAACGTTCTTATAACCCCGGCTTAGTGCTTCACGTGCGGCGATCATAGTGTCTGTATCGTCCTTGTGTGAGGGGAAGTGCATGACGGGGATATCGGTGTCAGGAGCGGGAGCGGAGTCAAAATCTCCCATGATCAGATCCGGGCGGATCCCCATCCGGACAGCATGCTGCCATCCGCGATCGCACGCGATAACAAAGTCTGCATTTTTTATATCCTCCGGGATATCGGCGTATTCGCCTCCGGAGATCAGTAAGCATGATCCGTTCATTTTAAATATCCTTTTGAACTGTCGGAAGTTATCATAATTATCAGACGGTAGGTACATTTTCCTTTTTGCCGCCGTCTTTTGCTATGGCCAGCATCACTACCAGTATCAGGGCGATGATCCAGGATATGATAAGGCAGCTTGATAAAAGCTCTGAAGTAAAGGCATACTGCAGCAGAAAGATACTTACGGCAGCAGAGCCTCCCGATAATAAGATCCATGTTATAAAGAAGAATACAACGGTATTCATGGCTGTGTTTACTCCAGTTGTGTATTTATCTCATTTATATCGTTCTTAAGCCTTCGGTAGCTTACCGTGAACATTATGATATGTGTTACGGCATATCCGGAAAGGGTACTGATCAGGGCTGCGGGATAGCGGTGCAGTTGCCAGAGCAGCGTGGTGATCAGGATACAGACAGCAGCCGTTACCACGAAATATATGATGCTCTGAACAGCAAAGCCTATCTTTTCAAGGTCATAAACAAAGGTCATCATCGAGAAGGTGGCGCCTATCACGCCGTAAAGCAGCAGATTGACATATGCAGCCATGGCAGTGGTAGGAAAGAGCGACAGGAAATCCGGGGATATGGAACAGAAGCCGGTATAACCCATGGCATTGATCACGATATCTATGATCAGGTTGATGATCAGTCCGCAGAAGGCAGATATGGCAAAGCTTATGGCGCCTTTTTTCAGTGTTTCCTTAAGCATGTTCCCTATTCACCCTTTCTTTCCCTTTAACAGCAGTTCCTTAAGTCTGGCAACATTTCTTCTGGAAGAAAAAGTTTCATAACCGTTCTTCATTACTACTTTAATGGTACCGGTGAGGCTTAAGTCCAGGTTGCGTATCTTTTTATAATTGATGATCTCGGATTTAGAGATCCTTACAAAGCAGAGATCCTCATAATCCTTCTCAAGTTCGTAGAGCTTACCGGAAACAGTATATTTTTTCGTTGCGTCCAGTGCGAAGACTTTCTGGCCTTCGGCATAGAAGGAGTAGATCTCTGCAGGACGGAGTAGACAGCGGTTTCCGATCTCATCCGTCCCGGTGAGGGAAGTGTCAAAGAAGCTGTGCAGCTGTCCCATGACATCCCGCACTTCATCAGTCATCTCGTCATTACATACATGGACTTCCAATTCCGTATATCGCTTGTTTATCTCGGATCTGATCTGCATTACGGCTCCTAAAGTGAATCTGGTCTTCCCCGAGTATAATCCATTTGGGCATGCCTTGCAAGAAAGCTGCAGATAAGTGCTTATCCAGGTTATTTATCTGCGTTCATCCGGCTCTTAAAGAGGGCGGAAGCCAGCAGCATCAGAACAGCGGCAACAGCCGTTATGATAATGAATGATAATACGAAGTGTTCCATGTCCAGATCCAGTTTGATGCTTGAGCGGGTAAGCCTGGTGCAGTATATGAAGGGCATGCATTTGCAGATCTTGTATATTACACCGCCTGTGGCTTCTGCGTCGAAGAATACACCGCCAAGGAAGCTTCCCAGGGAGATGAGAACGGAACACATGCCGGGAGCTGACTTTTCATTAAACAATGTACCGAAGATCAGACCTATAGCAATGAACATCAGAGCAGAAGGTATACTTGTAAATACTGACAGCAGCAGGCCAAGGGGCTTGAGCTCTGTACCGCCTATAAGAGCGATGATCACGGAAGCAATGATAGTCACGATGGACTGAACAACGCTGATCAGTACCATGGGGATAAAGTATCCGTTGGTAAAGTTGCTGCTCCTCATGGGAGAAGAGTAGAGGCGCATAAGGAATGAAGTGTCCTTATCTGTTGCAACCAGTATGGCGGTGAAGAGCATCACGAAGGTCTGGCCGAATACGATGATGCCGCCGGACAGATTGTCGATACGAAAGACTGTCATGCCGGCTTCTTTAGGTATGCTTTCATTAACCACCGACATGATGATCAGCATAACGATGGGGAATGCTATGCAGAATATATATCCAAGGGGATCTCTGGAAAGCTCTTTAAAGTTTCTTTTTGCAAACTGGATAGTCCTGTTCATAATGTACCTCCTTCGGCAACTGATATAAATACGTTTTCAAGTCCTTTCTGTCCGGTCTTTTCTTCAAGCTCAGTGAGTGTCCCGGTCATAACTATCTTTCCGCTTATCATTATCGCGATCCTGTCAGCCAGGGCCTCGGCTTCTTCCATATAGTGGGTGGTAAGGATGATGGTGCGTTTCTTTTTAAGCTTCTCAATGGCACGCCAGAGTTCCCTCCTGGCCAGTACGTCAAGCCCCAGTGTGGGCTCGTCAAGGAGTATCACCTTCGGATCCCCGATGATGGCCATGGCTATGGAAAGCTTGCGCTGCCATCCGCCGGAGAGCTTGCAGGATTTGGTCTTTCTTACTTCCTCCAGCCTGAAATCCGCGATGATCTTTTCGATCCTGTCTTTTATATCCTTCCTGCTGTATTTATCCGGATCCATATATATGCCGGCCATGAAGCTTAAGTTTTCTTCTACGCTTAAGTTTCTGGCGATAGCCGTTTCCTGGGTGGATATCCCTATCAGTTTCTTTACTTTATCTGTATCCTTTACAACATCGTAACCGCATACCTGCGCGGTACCGCCGCTTGGACGGGTAAGGCAGGAGAGCATCTTGATCGTTGTGGTCTTACCGGCTCCGTTTACGCCAAGCAGTGCCAGCATCTCGCCTTCATTGACGATTAAGTCTATGCCGTCGACTGCGGTCTTGCTTCCATAGGATTTGCTTAAGTTATTGAGGCTTATCAGCTTACTCTCCATAATGAATTCCTTTCTTTTCGTACGGGTTATCTGCTATGACTACACTATAGATGGCGGGGCACGGTAAGTATATATTTTTGACATGAACGGTCGCCGGGGACATATGAACGGTAATCTGACAGAAAAAGCGAAATATGTTATAATACCAGGGTTAGTGTTTATTTGCATCCGGGTCCGGCAGAATGATATAAAATTTCGATCGTATAAAGGAGTTTAGAGATGATAAAAGCTGTTTTTATCGATTATACGGGTACCATGGTAAAAGAGGATGAACCGTATACAAGGGAACTGCTGGGCTACTTTTTAAAGCACAGCGATCTGAAGAGCCCTGACGAGGCACTGGCAGCAGTCTGGGGCAAGGTTAAGGAGCTTGAAGCAGGAAGTTACGGTGATAACTTTATCGTAAACGATGAGAGAGTAGGGAAGATACTGGACTACTGTGTGCAGAATTACGGGCTAAAGGGTGACCTTGACTATATGCACGAGACCTGGAGGAAGATCTGGGTACACGCACCGCTCTTTGAAGATGTGAAGCCCTTTTTTGAGAGGGTTAAGCTTCCGGTATATGTTATCTCCAATGATGACCGTGTATACATAGACGAGTCACTTAAGCTGAAGGAACTGCATCCCGCAGGCGTGATATCTGCCGATGAGGTAAGGGCATGCAAGCCTCACAGATCTATATTTGAAGCGGCACTTAAGATGGCCGGGATATCGCCGGAGGAAGCAGTGCATATAGGGGATTCGATAACATCGGATGTAAAGCCGGCGGCAGAAATGGGCATAACTCCCATCTACATTTCCAGAGACAGGGAAGTGGATATAGAAGGAGTAAGAGTGATAAGGACTCTGGATGAACTGAAGTTTTAATATAAACATAGAAAGGGGTTATTATGAACACAGAAAAGATCGTAACAGACAGTAAGAACCGGGTGGTATTCAACAATCACGTTGATTACTGTGTCGGTACAGGACGACTGGGGCTGGCACTCACAGAGGAATATCTGAAGGAACTGGCTTATGTTCAGGATCTGATAGGCTTCTCCTATATCAGAGGTCACGGACTCTTCTCCGATGACGTATCCATCTATCATGAATATGAAGAAGACGGTGTAAAGAAGGTAGAGTATAACTACACATATATAGACCGTATATTTGACAGTTATCTTAAGCTGGGCATACGTCCTTATCTGGAGCTGGGCTTTATGCCGGGGCAGATGGCGAGCGGTACGCAGACCATCTTTTACTGGAAGGGTAATACCACCCCGCCTAAGGATTACAGTCTCTGGACTGATATGATCGTAGCGCTGCTGGCACATCTTAAGGAGCGTTACGGTGAAGAAGTGACTACCTGGCCTATCGAAGTATGGAACGAGCCCAATCTTCCCGGCTTCTGGTTCAAGGCTGATATGGAAGAATACTTTAAGCTCTTTAAGGAATCATTTAATGCCATCAAGAAATATGACAGCCGCTTTAAGGTGGGCGGACCTGCCATCTGCGGCGTCAGGGATGCGGAGTGGATCAAAGCGTTCCTTGAGTTCTGCAAGAAAGAAGGCCTTAAGCCCGACAGGATCACCAGGCATCATTATACGGTGGAATTCCCCGAGCGCAAAGGCCACTGTGATTATTCAAAGCTGGAAGACCAGGAGATGCGTTTCGCAAACCTTCAATCGACCCGTGATATAGTGGATTCCTTTGAGGAGTTTAAGGGAACACCGATACATCTTACGGAGTTCAGCACCTCTTATACGCCTAAGGGTGTTATCCATGATACCAACATAAATGCGGCTTATCTGGCACGCCAGTTATCAAGACTGGGGGATGTGAACGAAGCATATTCCTACTGGACCTTCGGTGATGTGTTTGAAGAGCAGGGCGTTCCCGATTCGCTCTTCCACGGCGGTTTCGGTATGGTGGCAGCAGGCAACATCCCCAAGCCCACATTCTGGACGTTCTATTTCTATAAACAGTTAAAGCTTTTCGGAAGTGACTGCATATACAGGGATGACACCGCAGTCATAGTAAAGAACGATAAGGGTTATGCAGGCATACTCTGGAATATAGACGGTGACGATGTGGCTAAGGAAGTGGAACTTGAAGCAGACGGTGAATACACACTGATCACAAAGACAGTTGATGAGAGATGCTGCAATCCCCTTAAAGTATGGCATGATATGGGAGAGCCGGCTTATCCTTCAAAAGAGGAAACAGAGCTTATAAAGAGTTCGGCGCAGCCTCTGGTAGAGAGCGCAGTGATCAATGCAGAGGGCGGAAAGGCCGTGATAAATGTTCCCGTGAAGAAGAACGGTGTCGTATACTTTACACTGACTAAGAGAAAATACACACCCGACAGAGGATACGACTACGACAGAGTGATATCGTTCCATTGAAATACAGAAAGGCAGGTAATTATGAAAAGATCTTTTCTGACGATCCTTTGCATGACGATACTGCTGTTAACAGGATGTACTCAGGCGGAACAGAGCGGAAAAAGCAAGCTCCCGCCCAAAAGCGATATAACGGAAAAAAATATTAAGGATGTTTTTGCAGAGCATGGCATGAAGGCCGGTACCTGCATCTCCTCCATGGTCATTGACGGACAGGCCATGGAGAAGATGATCCTTGAACAGTTCAACTCCGTCACCACGGAAAATGCCATGAAGCCGGATTCCATCCTAAGTCAGGAAAAGAGCAGGGCACAGGGCGATATCGTTGTGGAATTCAGTGACGAGACCATTAAGCTTCTTAACTGGGCTAAGGCGAACGGCTACGCCATGAGAGGGCATACCCTTATCTGGTACAGCCAGACACCGGAGTGGATCTTTCATCAGAGCTTTGATGAGAACCTGGGCTATGTCGGAAGGGAAGAGATGCTTTCACGCATGGAGACTTTCATAAAGGGGGTCTTTGAGGAGCTTGACCGCTTGGATTATCTGGATATGTTTTATGCCTATGATGTGGTCAACGAAGGCATCATGGAGGACGGCAGCATACGTGAGAGCAACTGGTCAGATATTATCGGGGACGATTACATATGGTATGCCTTTTATTATGCAGACAAATATGCACCGGAAAGTGTAGATCTGTATTATAACGATTACAATGAGCAGTATAAGGCAGAGTATGTATGCGAGCTTGCACGGACCCTGGTGGATGAGGACGGAAGGTCACTGATCGACGGCATCGGGATGCAGGCGCATTTCTTTACTTCCGATGATCTGGACGTTTATTTTGAAGAGGTAGATAAGCTGGCAGAGACCGGTCTTAAGATGCAGCTTACGGAAGTGGATGTGGGGCTGGGCAAATACCTGTATCCGGATGTGGCTACGCTTGACCGTCTTAAGTATCAGGGGCAGTTTTATTACACACTGATCAACGGCCTGTTTGAACTTGCGGATGCGGGGAAGATCAATATGGATGCCATAACCTTCTGGGGCTTTACGGATGCGGCTTCCTGGAGATCGGAATATACAGCGCAGCTCTTTGATGATGAGCTGCTTCCCAAATATGCTTACTATGGTGCTATGCAGATAAAAGAGTATGCGGGATACTGATCCTGCATAACTGTGTATGAAATGAGGAGGGTTATATGAAGGATTTCAGCAGACTGGATAAGCTGTTAAATACTTTTGTGGAACAGGGGACTAACCCCGGATGCGCTGTTGCGATAATGCAGGGGGATGAGATGATCTACCACGGCGAGGCCGGATATGCAGATATAGCATCCGGCAGGAATGTGGATGTTCACAGCATGTTCAGCCAGGCATCCACCACCAAGCTGTTCACCTATGCCATACTGGGGATGATCTACGAAGAAGGTAAATTCCTTTTCAGTGATCCGCTGTATTATTATCTTCCGGAGTGGAAGGATACAAAGAAGTATATAAAGCTGCCCAACGGTGAGATAGATGTGGCTCCGCTTGAGAAGCCCATAACCATACGTGATGCCGTTGCGATGATGTGCGGCCTGCCTTACTGCATGGTACCTGCCATCAATCCCACGACACCTACGCTGGCTGCAATGAGTAAACAGATGGCGGAGCTCCTTAAGAAGGGACCCACCACTATTGAAGAGGAAGTGCGTGCGATGTCTGAAGTGCCGGTAATGTTCGAACCCGGATCGCACTGGCTCTACGGTTTCGGGTCTGAGATAACCGGTGTACTGGTGGAGCATTTTGAAGGCAAGCCTTTACGTGATGTGTTTAAAGACCGGCTGATAGATCCCCTTGAGCTTGAAGATGCGGATACGCTGGAGCGGCCGGGGAATAAAGACCGTCTGGTAACCAATTATGCGAAGAAGGGGCCGGGAGAGTTTGAGGCAACGGAAAACTTCGCGGCGACCGATCCGGATAAAGTACCTGCGGGTGCGCGCCCCAATCTTCTGATCAGTGCGCATGATTTTGCGGTGTTCATGCAGATGCTGGCTAACGGCGGCACCTATAAGGGAAAGAAGTTCCTTGGCAGCGGCACGGTTGCTATGCTTCATGAGAACCAGCTGGGACCGGTTCAGCTGGCGGATTTTGAAAATGATTATCTGGCAGGCTACGGATACGGCCTGGGCTTCCGTACACTGATGACACAGAAGTACGGTCATAACGGACATATCGGAGATTTCGGATGGACCGGAGGCACCGGCATCTGGGTGGAAGCGGATCCTGTAGACAGATTCGCGGTAGCATATATGCATAACATGCGTCCCAATGAGGAGCTTTATCATCATCACAGGGTACGTGCGGTAGTCAACGGAATAATGTTATAGGGAGATAAAAAATGAACGAAGAAAAACTGACAGCTTATCTTGATTCCCTTATAGAGAAAGGGATACCTTCTGTAGACTGTATAGTATATAAGGATCATAAGCAGATATACAGGCATATGAACGGAACGGTGGATAAGGAAAAGACAGTTAAGGTAAAGCCGGACCAGCGTTACCTTATGTTTTCGATGACCAAGGTGCAGACCATGACTGCGATGATGCAGCTGGTGGAACAGGGGAAGCTGTCTTTAGAAGATGAGGTGGGTAAGTACCTGCCGGCATACAAAGTGCTTACTGTTAATGATGAAGAAGGTTTAAGAGAGCTTAAGACTCCGATGAAGATATGGCATCTGGCATCCATGCAGTCGGGACTGGATTATGAACTGGGACGTCCGGGGATAGTGCGTGTGCTTAAGGAAAAAGGACAGAATGCCACTACCGGGGAGCTGGTGGATTCCTTCGTGGAATCACCGTTAGAGTTCGTACCCGGTACTCATTTCCATTACAGCTTAAGCCATGATGTTATAGCGGCAGTCATCGAAGTGATATCAGGCATGAGTTTTTCAGAATATCTGGATAAGAATATATGGAAGCCTCTAAAAATGAGTGATACCTTCTTTGCAAAGCCGCAGAACGACGGGCTTGAGCGTCTGGCACAGCAGTATATAGCAAATGAAAAGGGTATCGTTCCAATGGAGCAGAGCTGTAATTATCAGCTGTCGGAAAGATATGAGAGCGGCGGAGCGGGACTGGTAAGCTGCACAGAAGATTATGCAAAGCTGGCAGATACTTTAGCCTGCGGCGGGGAGTCTGCGGAAGGAGTCAGGATCCTTAAGGCAGAAACTGTGGAGACCATTAAAAAGAATCTTTTGTGTGATGCAGGACTTGAAGAGATAGCAGCAAATATGGGCCGTAAGGGATACGGTTACGGCTGCGGTATGCAGGTACTGATGCATCCGGAGAAGATAGGATCCACCTCGGCTGCAGGAATATTTGGCTGGGACGGTGCGGCAGGCAGCTGCATACAGATGGATACGGCTTCAAGGACAAGCATAGTATATACGCAGCATGTAAGGAATTGCGGTATGGCATATGATACGATCCATCCGACTTTAAGGGATATGGTTTTCGGTTAAACAGCTTAAGCGTTTTGTGCTTGTTTATTCACGCGGTTTATGATATTTTATACCCTATTGAGGTATGGATAAATGGATATAGAAAAGCAGAAATCGGCGCCGCTTTATGAGGCGCTGGAGCGGTTCAGGAAGCAGAGGGTGGTACCCTTTGATGTGCCGGGACACAAGAGGGGAAGGGGCAATCCGGAGCTGGTAACGCTTCTTGGTGAGAAGTGTGTAAGCCTGGATGTCAATTCCATGAAACCTCTGGATAACCTGTGCCATCCTGTATCGGTAATATATGAGGCAGAGAAGCTGGCTGCAGATGCCTTTGGCGCTGCGCAGGCTTATTTTATGGTGGGCGGTACCACGTCTGCCGTACAGAGCATGGTGCTGAGCGCCTGCAAGGCCGGAGATAAGATAATCCTTCCCCGTAACGTGCATAAGAGCGTGATCAACGCTCTGGTGCTATGCGGTGCGGAGCCCGTATATGTTAATCCGGAGGTGGATAATCATATAGGCATAGCCCTGGGCATGGAGCTTGAACAGGTGGAGCGTGCCATTAAGGAACATCCCGAGGCTACGGCGGTGTTCGTGAATAATCCTACCTACTACGGCATATGCTCGGATCTCAGATCCATAGTAAAGCTGGCACATGATCACAACATGCTGGCGCTGGTGGATGAGGCTCACGGTACCCATCTGTATTTTAATGATACACTTCCGGTATCGGCCATGGAGACCGGGGCTGATATGGCTGCGGTAAGCATGCATAAATCCGGCGGAAGCCTGACCCAGAGCTCCATACTGCTTTTAGGCCCCAACGTTAACAGCCGTTATGTGGAGCAGATAATCAATCTTACACAGACGACTTCTGCAAGCTATCTGCTGCTTTCAAGCCTTGATATCTCACGAAGGAACCTTGCCCTTCGCGGTAATGAATCCTTTGAGAAGGTAAAGAACCTGGCTGAATATGCACGCTCGGAGATCAACTCAATAGGCGGCTATTATGCATACGGTAAGGAGCTTGTAAATAACAGCAGTATCTATGATTATGATGTGACCAAGCTTTCCATATATACAAGGGATATCGGTCTTACAGGTATCGAGGTATATGACCTTCTGCGTGATGAATATGATATACAGATAGAATTCGGTGATATAGGAAATATCCTGGCATATATCTCCATCGGTGACAGGATACAGGAGATAGAGCGTCTGGTGGGAGCATTGGAGGATATCAAGAGGCTGTGGTCAAAGCCCGTATCCACCATGCATAACGCAGAATACATCACGCCCATTGTGGCAACCACACCGCAGCGCGCATTTTATGCGGAAAAGGAGCAGATACCCATCAGGGAGACTGCGGGACGTATCTGCGGGGAATTTGTTATGTGTTATCCTCCGGGAATACCCATCTTAGCTCCCGGCGAGATGATAACAAAAGAGATAATAGATTACACATTGTATTCCAAGGAAAAAGGCTGCTCCATGCAGGGACCTGAGGACGGAAACCTTGAGAAGCTCAATGTTATAAAGGAGTAGGAAATGAATTTCTGGTTTTCCGAAATGCATACGGACAACGTAAAGCTCTCCATCAGGGTGGAGAAGCAGCTGTTTTCCGCCACCAGTGATTTTCAGAGGATAGATGTTTTTGATTCCATCGAGTTCGGACGTTTCCTTACATCTGACGGAAATGTTATCTTTTCCGATAAGGATGAGTTCATCTATGACGAGATGATAGTGCATGTGCCCATGGCGGTCCATCCGAATGTGAGAAATGTACTGGTCATAGGCGGAGGCGACGGAGGTGTCGCCAGGGAACTGGGACACTATGATGAGATAGAATCCATAGACGTGGTGGAGGCGGATGAACTGTTTGTAAAGACCTGCCGTGAGTTCTTTCCCGATCAGGCCTGCGGGCTGGATGATAAGCGCGTTAAGCTGCATTACAGGGATGGCCTGCGTTTCCTGCGGGGAAAGATAGATGAGTATGACCTGATAATCAGCGATTCCACAGATCCTCTGGGACATACCGCGGGACTCTTTACCAAGGAGTTTTACGGATCCTGTTATAAGGCCCTTAAGGATGACGGCATCATGGTATATCAGCACGGAAGTCCTTTTTACGATGAGGACGAGGAAGCCTGCAGAGCCATGCACAGGAAGGCCTTCAGAAGCTTTCCCATAAGCCGTGTCTATCAGGCACATATACCTACCAGCGCATCGGGTTACTGGCTTTTCGGATTCGCAAGCAAGAAATACCATCCGCTGCATGATCTGAATGCAGCAAGATGGAAAGCAAGAAATATTGAGACCTGGTATTATACGACAAATCTTCACACCGGCGCTTTCATGCTCCCCAAGTATGTAGAAGATTTCCTGGAGGAGGAAGAAGGCAGAATGAAAGGAGGCAATAAATGAAACTTTTAGTCATCGGCTGCGGAGGAGTGGCCACTGTAGCGATCCACAAATGCTGTGAGAATCCCGTGTTCACGGAGATCTGCATAGCCAGCAGGACTGTATCAAAGTGTGATGCACTGGTTGCAAAGCTTAAGGACAAAACCAGCGCAAAGCTTTCAACGGCTACCGTAGATGCGGACAACTTTGAATCACTTACCGCACTTATGAAGGAGTTCAAGCCCCACACCGTACTGAATGTGGCGCTTCCTTATCAGGATCTGGTGATCATGGATGCCTGCCTTGAATGCGGTGCCAACTATGTGGATACAGCAAACTATGAAGCAGAGGATACCGACGATCCGGCATGGAGAGCTGTATATGAAAAGCGCTGCAAGGAGCTGGGCTTTACCGCATATTTCGACTACAGCTGGCAGTGGGCATATGATGAGAAGTTCAAAAAGGCCGGACTTACGGCACTTCTGGGAACCGGTTTCGATCCCGGCGTTACCCAGGTTTATTCGGCATATGCACTCAAGCACTATTTTGATGAGATAAACTATATCGATATACTCGACTGCAACGGCGGTGACCACGGTTATCCTTTTGCTACTAATTTCAATCCCGAGATAAACCTGCGCGAAGTTTCTGCCAACGGTTCTTACTGGGAGGACGGCCACTGGGTAGAGACAAAGCCCATGGAGATAAAGAGAGAGTATGACTTCGCCCAGGTAGGAAAGAAGGATATGTACCTCCTGCATCATGAAGAGATAGAGTCACTGGCTAAGAACATCCCCGGCATAAAGAGGATACGTTTCTTTATGACCTTCGGACAGAGCTACTTAATGCACATGAACTGCCTGCAGAATGTAGGAATGCTTAATACGACCCCTGTTGAATTTGAGGGCCATGAGATAGTTCCCATCAAGTTCCTTAAGGCGCTTCTTCCCGACCCTGCATCCTTAGGACCCCGCACAGTCGGAAAGACCAATATCGGCTGTATCTTCAAGGGCATAAAGGACGGTAAGGAAAAGACCATCTATATCTATAATGTATGTGATCATCAGGAAAGCTATAAGGAGACCGGTGCACAGGCTGTAAGCTATACCACCGGAGTACCTGCGATGATAGGAACAGCGATGATAGCAGGCGGCACCTGGAAGGGGCCCGGCGTATTCAACGTGGAAGAGTTCGATCCGGATCCTTATATGGACGCACTGAACAAGTACGGACTCCCCTGGGTAGTGGATGAGAATCCCGTACCGGTAGACTGATGTTTGACGTATTTAAGAAAATAAAAACGCCTGCCTACGTGACAGACGAGGCGGCGCTCATAAAGAATCTGAAGATATTGGAGGAAGTTAAGGAAAAGGCTGGCTGTAAGATACTGCTGGCCCAGAAAGCTTTCTCCATGTTTTCGGTTTATCCCCTTTTGGCGGGAACACTTGACGGCAGTACAGCCAGCGGCCTTTATGAAGCCAGGCTTGGACGTGAGTGTTTCGGAAAGGAAGTGCATGTATATGCGCCGGCCTTTAAGCCTGAGGAGATAGATGAGATATCGCAGACAGCGGATCATATTGTTTTTAATTCGATCGCACAGCTTAAGAAGTATGCAGATGAATGCAGGGGACTCAGCATCGGTTTGAGAGTCAATCCCGAATGCTCCACACAGGAGACGGCGATCTATGATCCCTGTGCTGCAGGCTCAAGACTTGGTGTGCGTATAGAGGACTTTGATGAGTCCGTGCTTGACATCATAGACGGGTTGCATTTCCATACCCTCTGTGAGCAGAACTCGGATGCGTTAAAAGCCACGCTTGAAGCTTTTGAAGAAAAATTCGGAAGGTTCTTAAAAGGCCTTAAATGGGTGAACTTCGGCGGCGGCCATCATATCACAAGGGATGATTATGACAGGGAGCTGCTGATAAAGCTTATAAAGGATTTTAAGGAAAAATATGGGACTGAAGTATATCTCGAACCGGGAGAGGCAGTGGCCCTTAATGCAGGCTATCTGGTCTGTGAGGTGATGGATATCGTTCACAACGGTATCGATATTGCCATACTTGACGCATCCGCGGCCTGCCATATGCCGGATGTGCTGGAGATGCCTTACCGTCCGCCCCTTTATTTATCGGGAGAAGCGGGGGAGAAGGCACATACATACCGCCTGGCTTCCAGGACCTGCCTTGCGGGAGATATCATCGGTGATTACAGCTTCGATGAAGCTCTTAAGATCGGAGACAGACTGGTATTTCAGGATATGGCCATTTATTCCATGGTAAAGAATAATACCTTTAACGGTATGCCCCTGCCGGATATAGGACTTTTACACGCAGACGGAAGCTACGAGCTTATAAAGCGTTTCAGCTATGAAGATTTTAAGGAGAGACTCTCATGACCCGTCGTATGCCCGCGGAATTTGAATCCCACAGAGGTACTATAATGATCTTCCCCGAAAGGGAAGGCTCCTGGCCCTATCAGGCAAAGCAGGCGCAGAGAGTTTTTGCCGGTATCATAAAAGAGATAGCAAAGGATGAGGAAGTGCACGTTGTTGTAAGTCCCCGTACGGAGGATGCTGCTAGAGCTCTCCTTAAGGGAACAGAAGGCGTGTTTTTTTATAATATAGAAACCGATGACGCCTGGGCCAGGGATACGGCTCCCACTTTCGTTTATGAGGATGACACATTAAAAGGCATAGACTGGTGCTTTAACGCCTGGGGCGGGGAGTACGACGGCTTATACGCTAAGTGGGACAGGGATAATGCCCTGGCTTCCGCTATCTGTAACAGGCTGGGGTATGAAACCATAGATATGCAGGGCTTTGTCCTTGAAGGCGGATCCATACATACAGACGGTGCGGGTACCCTCCTTACCACGGAGTGCTGCCTTTTAAGTCCGGGAAGGAACCCTAAGATGACGAAGCAGGAGATAGAGGATACATTGCTTGATAAGCTTGGCGGGGAGCGCATGATATGGCTGCCTGAAGGCATATATAATGATGAGACCAACGGGCATGTTGATAATATCTGTGCCTTTATCGCGCCGGGTGAAGTGGTGCTTGGCTGGACGGATAAAAAGGACGATCCCCAGTATGAGCTGTCAATGAAAGATCTGGAGATCCTAGAAAACGCCGGGATCAAAGTACATAAGCTGCCCATACCCGATGTGCCCGTATGCATCACACCCGCTGACCTTGAAGGATATGTTTTTGAGGTGGGGGAGGATGTCAGGGAAACCGGTGAAAGACTGGCAGCCAGCTATGTGAATTTCTATTTTACAAATAAGTCCGTAATTCTGCCCCAGTTTGGCGGAGAGAACGAAGAGAGCGATAAACGTGCCGTATCGATAATGAAAGAGCTGTGCCCGAGGCGAAGGATAGTTCCTGTTCCGGCACGGGATATCATTGTCGGCGGTGGTAACATACACTGCATAACACAGCAGATACCGGGGAGGTGCAAATGAGTATAGTAAAAGTCGCTGCAGTACAGATGAGCTGCAGCAGAAGTGTTCAGGAAAATATAGATAAAGCGGATAAGTTGGTACGAAAGGCAGCAGCGGAAGGAGCGCAGGTGATACTGTTTCCGGAGCTGTTTGAACGTCAGTATTTCTGCCAGGAGCGCAGATATGATTATTATGAGTTCGCAAAGCCTGTTTCAGAAAATGATGCTGTGGCACATTTTTCAAAACTGGCAGCAGAGCTTGAAGTGGTCCTGCCCATAAGCTTTTATGAAAAGGATGGTAACGTACTTTATAACAGCTGCGCAGTGATCGATGCAGATGGTAAGCTACTGGGCGTATACCGCAAGACCCATATACCTGATGATCATTATTATCAGGAGAAGTTTTATTTTACTCCGGGAAATACGGGCTTCATGGTATTTGACACCCGTTACATACGCCTGGGCATAGGCATCTGCTGGGATCAGTGGTTCCCGGAGACGGCAAGGGCGCTGACAATAAAAGGAGCACAGCTTATAATGTATCCCACTGCCATAGGATCGGAACCCGTATTGCTTAACGACAGTATGCCCCACTGGCAGCGGACCATGCAGGGACATGCCGCAGCCAATATAATACCTGTAGTGGCAGCCAACCGTCACGGAAGAGAGAAGGTAGAGCCTTCTGCAGAGAACGGCGGACAGAGCTCGGAACTGGTATTTTACGGATCCTCCTTTATCACTGATGAGACCGGCGGGATCATTGCACAGGCTTCGAGGGATAAAGATGAGATCATTACAGCGGAGATCGATCCCGGTGCAGCCGCTAAGGCACGCCTGGACTGGGGGCTTTTCCGTGACCGCAGGCCTGAGATGTACGGTGATATAACGGGCTGATAATAATTTGTGAAGATTCTGTGATAATTAGCACTCTCCTCTTGACAGTGCTAATGAACGGGAGTATAACGTAGTCAGAACAAAGGAAACAGAGAAGATCCCCAAAAGGTAAGGATCCAAACACTCCTTCCCCTTGCTCATGAAACCTATAGTTTATAGTTTTTATGTAAAAGGAGGGATGACTTATGTTACTACCGAGTATTTTTGGAGAGAGACTGTTGGACGATTGGATGGACTTCCCGAGGATGGATTTCCCCGACATCGACAGGAAACTGTATGGCAAGCATGCAGCCAATGTGATGAAAACGGATGTCCGTGAGCACGATGACGGTTATGAAGTAGACATCGATCTGCCCGGCTTTAAGAAGGACGAGATCAACCTTACACTTGAGAACGGTTACCTGACAGTTAACGCTGCCAAGGGACTGGATAAGGATAAGAAAGACCGCAAGGGCAAACTGATACGTCAGGAACGCTATGCAGGATCCATGACCAGAAGCTTCTACGTAGGCGACGGAGTTACAGAGCAGGAGATAGATGCCAAATTCGATAACGGTGTGCTGCAGCTTAACATCCCCAAGAAAGAGGATGAAAAAGCTCCCGAAAAGAAGCTTATAGCCATCAAATAACGCGTAAGCGCATGATCAGAGAATAAATAACGGGGCCGGAGATTTCGGATCATAGATCCGGGATCTCCGGCTTCTTTATCTTTGTTGACAGAAGCGGGGGGATATGTAATATATATGATAACAGGAAAATCTGATATACGATTTCGCGGAGATGATACATGAAGCTGTTACCAGGTAATGAAAATAAGAGGATAGGTCGCAGGCTGGTCTGCTTTTTTTGTATGATCGTTTTCATGGCAGCGTTAATACCTGATATGGTATATGCCGGAGATGATGAAACAAAGACTGTTCGGGTGGGCTATTACGAGAATGAAGTGTTTGAAGAAGGGGCAGAGGAAGGCGCGGTAAAGACCGGATATGCATATGAGTATTATTGCAAGCTGTCAGAATACACCGGCTGGAAATACGAGTATGTATACGGCGGTTTCGGTGATCTCTATCAGATGCTCCTGGACGGGGAGATAGACCTGCTGGCAGGACTGGCCTGGAGGGAAGAGCGCGCATCGCTGATAAGTTATCCCAAAGAAATAATGGGTAACGAATCCTATTACCTTGTAAAGCATGAAGCAGATATAAATATTTCTGCCGATCCCGTTACTTTGAACGGCTGCAGGATAGGCGTGCTGGACAGCGCCATGGTCAGCGTTCTGGAACGTTATCTTGAAGATAATAATATTACGGCAGAAATAATCACATATCCGGAGCACATCCAGCTCTTCGATGATTTTGACCTGCATGAAGTGGATATACTTGCCGCAGAGAGTGACGGCGCCTACGGCAGGGCGAATTCCGAGGTACTAACGGTATTCGGAACATCGGACTATTATCTTTGTGTAAATAAGAACAGGCAGGACCTGCTGGCGGAGCTCAATACCGCCCAGGCACTTCTTGCTGCCGAAGAACCCAACTATCTTAATTCTTTAAGCTCCAAGTATTATTCTGTCAGCGTTACGGCAAGGGCTTTTTCCGCGGCGGAACGTGAATGGATGAACAGTCATAACACACTTCATGTGGGCTATCTTGAAAACTATCTGCCATACAGTGATACAAACGCCCAGGGTGAGGTGACAGGTATCATCAAAGATATCATCCCCGCTATCTTAAGCGGAGTTGATATGCAGAATGTGACGGTCACTTATACCGGTTATAAAAGCTATGATGATATGATAGCGGGGATAAACAGCGGAGCTGTCGATGTGGCATTTCCTGTTGGCGGAGGACTGTATTATTCAGAAGAAAACGGCATCTACCAGTCAAATGCAGTTTCTTCATCTCCTGCGGAACTTGTATATAAAGGGGAGTTCAGTGAGGCTACAACGGCGCATTTTGCGGTGAACGAGAATAACCGCATGCAGTATTACTTTATCCGGACCAATTATCCGGAGGCGGAGATCACATTCTATCCCTCAAGCGAAGACTGTCTGGCGGCAGTGCTTGCAGGAAAGGCAGGATGCGTTACATTAAACGGTCTCCGTGCAAATGATATCTTAAGGAACAGGAAATATGAGGATCTGTCCATCTATCAGACGGGCTATAATGATTCGCGCTGTTTTGGAGTTAAGATAGGTAACGAAGGACTGCTCAAGCTTTTAAACAGGGGTATAAATGTCCTTGGAAGCGACTATGCGCAGAGCATCTCTTTCCGCTATACCGGAGGCTTATATTCCTATGATTTTGTGGATGTAATAAGGGATCATATCTTCCTTTTCAGCGCTGTGCTCCTGGCTATAGTAGCCCTGATAGGTTATCTGCTGGTGCGTGACGTAATGCGTACAAGGAAAGAGATAAAGGAAAAGGATCAGGCCAACCGTGCAAAGACTGTGTTTCTCAATAATATGTCACATGATATGCGTACTCCCATGAACGCCATCGTAGGTTTCACCGCATTGGCGGAGTCGCATATAGATGATAAAGAGCAGGTAAAGGATTACCTGGGGAAGATATCGGTATCCAGCAGGCATCTGCTGTCGCTTATCAATGACGTGCTTGACATGAGCCGCATAGAAAGCGGAAAGATGACCGTTGAAGAGACGGATGTACATCTGCCGGAAGTGATCACTGATCTTAAGACGATAGTGCAATCAGCCATTGAGTCAAAGAAGTTAGAACTGCAGGTTGATACAAAGAGTGTTAAGCATGAGGATATAGTTACAGACAAGCTGCGCCTGAACCAGGTACTGCTGAATATCCTTTCCAATGCCATAAAGTTTACACCGGAAGGCGGAAAGATAAGCTTTTGTGTAAGCGAAAAGCCGGCTGGGGAAGAAGGCCGGGCAGTTTATGAATTCCGTATCAGGGATAACGGTATAGGCATGAGTGAAGAGTTTAAGAAGACCATATTTGATGCCTTTACCCGTGAGAGGACCAGTACCGTAAGCGGTATCCAGGGAACGGGACTGGGCATGGCCATCACAAAGAATATAGTAGACATGATGGGCGGCGTGATCACGGTAGATTCGGAGGAAGGCAAAGGCAGTGAATTCATTGTTGAACTGCCCTGCAGCTTATGTGATATTTCCGAAAAGAAGAAGACACAGACCGAACTGCCGGATTTCTCCGGTAAACGTGTACTCCTGGCGGAAGACAATGAGATGAACCAGATGATAGCGGAGGCTATCCTGACTGAGGCCGGCCTTGATGTGGAGATAGCCGGGGACGGAGCAGAGGCTGTCGAGAAGATCAAAAATACGGCTGCCGGTTATTACGACATTATACTGATGGATATACAGATGCCGCGGATGGACGGATATGAGGCGGCAAAGCAGATACGCTCCCTTGATGATGAGAAGAAGGCTTCCATTCCCATAGTGGCTGTTACCGCAAATGCTTTTGAGGAAGATAAGAAGACCGCCATGGACGCAGGAATGAACGGACATCTGGCAAAGCCGTATGATATTCCGGCTATTATGGAAATGCTGAAAAAACTGCTGATGTGAGATATGGGCAGGGAGGTTTGCAGCTTATATATAAAATGGTACAAACGGGTGATATACAGCCCGTCATTTATTTGATACCGTGATCTTTGCTAAATGGACTAAGATCGGAACGCCCGGTCCGGAGCCCGGCCATTCACCTCTGGACCCCAAGCACTGCAGCAAGTGATCAGATAAAGCTTACAAAGGATGAGCATCTGGATGTGCTTTACTACAGTGCGGCACCTGATGTGGCCACCGTTGCACAGGACGGTACAGTAACGGCTGTCGCAAAGGGCAAGGCTAAGATTACTGCTTATATCAACGGCTGCGCTTATAACTGCAACGTGACCGTAAAAGAGAGTGTGACACCCCTTGAGAGAAGGATTGTGCTATATTGGGAAAAAAATTGGGGAAAAACCCGTTTTCTTCCCCGAAAACGGGCCTCAAAAAGCCTCAAAGAAATTTCCCAAAAGCCCTTGACAATGCCGTATTTTCTGGTATAATGGCGAACTGTTGAGAGCAGAAAACTTCTGCAGATATAAATGCGGGTGTAGTTCAATGGTAGAATGACAGCCTTCCAAGCTGTACACGGGGGTCCGATTCCCCTCACCCGCTCTACCGAAATCCCTTAAGCCAAACGGCTTGAGGGATTTTTTGTTGCGGGTGAACGGTCTTGATAGTCGATTATGGATATGGCTTTTATAACAGGTATGGCGTGCTGTAGAGGCACTATATTGTTAGTGTAGAGAAAGTCCTTTTATGATATAATTTAAACCGTATTGGGACGCTAATGAGCGCATGAAGAAGAACATAATGGGGG
>JAFYCS010000076.1 GCA_017539565.1 Lachnospiraceae bacterium | reverse complement strand
TACCTGAATGCGTATCGCATGACACGATCTCTGACGAGCTGTTTGCAAAGTACGGGGTTAACAGAGGACTTAGAGACATCAACGGAAAAGGTGTCCTTACCGGTCTGACCAATATCTCAAAGATAGTTTCTTTTAAGGAGTTGGGGGACGGGAAGCGCCAGCCCTGTGACGGCGAACTCTGGTACAGGGGCTATAATGTACGTGACCTTGTAGGAGCACTGGCAGGGCCGGGTAAGCGTTTCGGCTTTGAACGTACCGCGTATCTGCTGCTTTTCGGGGAACTGCCCAACGAAGAACAGGAGACGGATTTCTTCAAACACCTGGCTAAGAGCCGTTCACTTCCCACAAACTTTACCCGCGACGTTATTATGAAGGCCCCCGGAAGCGATATTATGAGCAGTATGACCAGGAGTATCCTGACCCTGGCCAGCTATGATCCGGAGGCACTTTCTTCAACACTTGCCGATAATCTGAGGCAGTGCATAATGCTGATAGCCACATTTCCCATGCTGGCAGCATACGGTTATCATGCATATAATCATTACGAAAACAATGCCAGCATGTATATTCACCGTCCCATGCCCAGAAAGAGCACGGCAGAGAACCTGCTGCGCATGTTAAGGCCCGACGGTAACTATACCCAGACCGAAGCGGAGGTACTGGATGTGGCCCTGATGCTTCATATGGAGCACGGCGGCGGTAATAACTCCACCTTTACCACTCGTGTGGTAACCAGCTCCGGTGCCGACACCTATGCCACCATGGCGGCGGCCATGAGTTCCCTTAAAGGCCCCAGACACGGCGGCGCCAATATCAAGGTCATGGAGATGATGGACGATATCCGTGATCATGTGCAGAATTATGAGGATGAGGATGCCATCCGTAAGTATCTGACAAAGATGATCCGCGGAAAGGCCTTTGACGGAAAGGGCCTGATCTACGGTATGGGACATGCGGTATATTCAATTTCCGATCCCAGGGAGCAGGTATTTAAGAGCTTTGTTACCAGGCTGGCAGAGGAGAAGGGACGTTGTGATGAGCTGATGCTCTACAATAATATCGAGAAGATCGCTCCGGAGATCATAGCTGCGGAGCGCAAGATATATAAGGGCGTAAGCCCTAATGTGGATTTCTACAGCGGTTTTGTTTACAGTATGCTGGGGATCCCCGTGGAACTTTACACACCGCTCTTTGCCATCGCACGTATCGTAGGATGGAGTGCGCACCGTCTGGAGGAGCTTGTGGGCAACGGCAAGATAATACGCCCCGCTTACATGAGCATTATGAAAGAACGCAGGCTGGGCACGAAATAAGAGTCAAAAAGCTATAGTAAAATCTGTTTGGGTATGCTATACTTTACAATACAGATAATGACTGCTTAAGGAGGTACATCATGTTAGCTACACTGATACCTTTATTTGATCATTCGATGAGTGTTTGTGCATATTCCGTATTTGCCCAGAAGGAGAATTTCCTTCTTAATCCCCGTATGCTTGGGGTAGGGCGTTATGACGGAGCGGCGAACGTGGTGGCTTTTGAGATCATAGAGAGCATGGGCCTTGAGACAATGGCCGGCGATAAGAGCGTCTTTATAGAGATGAACAATATCTCCATATTTGCAGATATCGCCGCTCAGTGCAGCGTGCCTCATGATAAGATAGTCCTGCTGGTGGATAACGAGCTTCCGCCCGATGAGCGTTATACCGCAAGATTAAAAGAGTTAAAGGACGATAAATACAAGCTTGCCATCCGCAAGCTTCCTGTAGTACGTTTCGAGGAATACCGTCCCGTACTGGCGCTGATGGATTACATCCTGCTGGATCACAAGAAGATAGATATCAGCAAGGCCAAGGTATATTTCTCTAAAGTATATCCCAATATCAAGCTGATAGCGGTCAATGTTGATTCCCAGGAGGATTATGACCGCTTAAAAGAAGGCGGCGGTTACGATCTGTACGAAGGTGAGTTCTTCCGTATGCCCGTAAAGAAAGGCACTGAAGAACTGGCACCGTTAAAGGTCAATTACCTTGAACTGCTCAAGGTTGTTAATGATGAAGACTTTGATCTGACTGATGCGGCATCCGTAATAGAGAGAGACCCGGCGCTGGTCGTATCCCTCCTTGCGATGGTAAACCGCATGACTATAAATTCCGGTATCACTTCTGTTAAACATGCGGCAGCAATGCTGGGCCAGAAAGAACTCAAGCGCTGGATCAACACCGCAGCCACCAAGGAGCTGTGTGTCGACAGACCTAGCGAGATACTGCGCCTGTCAATGATACGTGCGCGTTTTGCAGAGAACCTGGCACCTGTGTTCAAGCTTGCCAGCCAGTCATCGGAACTTTTCCTCATGGGTCTGTTTTCGGTACTGGATGTGATCATAGAGAAGCCTATGGCAGAGGCTCTGGATATGGTAAAGGTATCAAAGGAAATACAGAGCGCCCTGCTCAAAAAAGAAGGCTCCTTTGCAGCTGTATATGATTTCCTGGTACAGTATGAGAATGCCTCATGGCAGGAAGTCTCCAGACAGATGGTAGTCGGTGACATAGATATGGATACCGTATACAAAGCGTATGTAGATGCGCTGTGCTGGTTCAGGGATCTGTTTGAAGAATAATCAGTAACAATATTAACCCGGAGTTCCTTATCCCCTGCCTCAGGCGGGGGATATTATTAAGAAAAAGGAGAATGCATGGATACCAATATACTGCTTGAAAATGGTACGAATGAACTTGAAGTCCTTGAATTTAAGGTGGGTAACCGTCATTACGGGATCAATGTGGCCAAGGTAAGGGAGATAATCACATACCAGGAAGTCACTCCTGTTCCCCATGCGCATCCCAGTATAGAAGGAATATTTATGCCCCGCGGTACCATGATCACCGCTGTGGACTTAAAGAGCTGCCTGCAGATGGGAGAATCCAAGCCGGGCGGTCTGTTCATCATAACCAATTTTAATTCGCTGGATCTTGCTTTCCATGTGGAGAGCGTTCTCGGAATACAGAGGGTATCATGGGCAGATATAATGAAGCCTTCGGCTACGATAGCCAATGCCGATGAAGGTGTATCTACAGGTATAGTCAAGCGTGGTGAAAAGCTGATCATCATACTTGATTTTGAAAAGATAATCGCAGATATCAATCCCGAGATAGCCATGAAGGTTACCGATGTGGAGGCCCTTGCGGGAAGAAGCCGTATAGATATCCCCGTACTTATAGCAGAGGATTCGGCGCTTCTTAACAAGCTGATAGTCCAGTCTCTTGAGACGGCGGGCTATACAAATCTCACTCATACGGAGAATGGCCAGCAGGCTTGGGACCTGATATGCAAATGGAAGGAAGAGGGTACTCTTGACCAGAATGTACAGTGCGTGATCACCGATATTGAGATGCCCATGATGGACGGACACCGTCTTACCAAACTGATAAAAACCGATGAGAAGCTTAAGCATCTGACTGTTGTTATCTTCTCATCCATGATAAATGATGATCTGCGCCGTAAGGGTGAGCAGCTCGGAGCTGATGCCCAGCTTACCAAACCTGAGATAGGCAGCTTAGTCAGCGCAGTGGATAAGCTCTTGGGGGTAACATTAACATGTTAGTATTATTAAAACCCGTATTATATGTACTGCTGCTGGTAGCAGGATTCTTCGGCCTCATAAAAGGGGCCGACCTTTTCGTAGACGGCAGTTCTTCGATAGCAAGACAGTTTAAGGTACCGGGAGTCATAATCGGACTTACGATAGTGGCCATGGGTACCAGCGCACCGGAACTGGCTGTTTCCACATCGGCGGCTATGTCCGGATCCAACGAGATAGCATTAAGTAACGTTCTTGGGTCAAATATCTTTAATCTTCTGGTGGTGCTGGGTTTCTGCGCATTGTTCAATACCATACCTGTTGATAAGCCCATACTTAAGAGGGATTTTCCGCTGCTTCTTATCGTAGCAGTGGCGGTACTGGGACTGACCTGCTACAGCGCCATTATGGGCGGAAAACTGTTTGCCGTGCCTTATGCGGAAGAGGTTGGTGAAGTCGGAAGGATGACAGGTATTCCCCTGATCATAGTATTTGCCATATATATCATAGTGCTGATAGCGGATGCCAAAAAGAACAAGGTTGAGGAAGAGGGGGAGGAACCCCTTCCGCTCTGGAAGAGTATATTATTCATACTTATAGGCCTGGTCCTGATAGTGGCAGGCGGTAAAGCCGTTGTTGAAGGTGCAAAATATATAGCTGCAGCAGCAGGCATGAGTGAGACTCTCATCGGACTTACCATAGTGGCGGTCGGTACATCCCTGCCCGAGCTGGTGACTTCAATCGTAGCCGCAAAGAAAGGCGAGGTCGGTATGGCTGTGGGTAATGCAGTAGGGTCATCGATATTCAACCTGATGCTCATACTTGGTGTATCTTCTTCGATACATCCCTTCGGTGTCAATATGGCTTCAGCCTGCGACATGCTGATACAGATAGGTGTTATCGTGCTGACCTATATCTTTGCCGCAACAGGCAAAGGCATAAACAGGGGGAAAGGCCTTCTGATGCTGCTCATTTATGTGGCTGATATAGTTTTTGCCGCGATCAGATAGGAGAGGATATGATAAAGCTTGGAGAAACACAAAAGCTTACAGTGATAAAGCAGGTTGAGTTCGGTGTGTATCTTGCCGAAAGTCCCGAAAGTGCGGATGAGAAGGTGCTGCTGCCTAAGGCGCAGATCCCCGAAGGCGTAAAGACGGGCGATGAGATAGAAGTATTTATCTACAGGGATTCGCAGGACAGACTCATATCGACTACGAATACGCCTCTTATCAAACTGGGAGAGGTTGCGGCACTTAAGGTAGTCAGTGTGGGAAAGCAGGGAGCTTTTCTGAACTGGGGGCTTGAGAAGGATCTTTTTCTTCCCTATGCCCAGCAGAACAGGAAACTGAACATCGGTGATGAAGTTCTGGTCTATCTATATATAGACAAGAGCAAGCGCCTGTGCGCCAGCATGAAGGTATATGATCACCTGCGTACGGATTCGCCTTACAGATCCGGGGATGATGTTTCCGGGCTCGTTTTCCAGGAAAGTGAGAATTACGGCATGTTTGTAGCCGTGGATGATATTTATTGTGCGGCTATCTTAAAGCAGGAACTCTATGGTGAAGTCAAACCGGGAGACCGTATAAGGGCCAGGGTGAGCCGCGTCCGCGAAGACGGCAGGCTGAACCTGAGCATTCGTGAAAAGGCGCATGTACAGATCTTTCCGGACATGGAGCGTATCCTTGAGCTTCTGGATCAGTACGGCGGTGTGCTTCCTTTTACGGAGAAGGCTACACCTGAGGTTATAAAGCGTGAGACCGGTATGAGCAAGAATGAGTTCAAACGCGCCGTAGGCCATCTGTATAAAGAGAGAAAGATAGTTATAGAGGACGGTAAGATAAGGAGCGCCAACAATGAACAGTAAGAAGAGCGGTGCTCTTTTTCTGACAATAATAATCTGTTTTATCGTTGCGGAAATTGTGATAGGTTTTACCCCTGTGGGGGACAAGCTGAACGAGCTTGCGCTTATGCTCATAAGTGAACTTTCATTCATGTTACCGGTGGTGGTATTCTTTTTCATGAGCGGCAGCAGTTTAAGGGAGTGTTTTGCATTAAACGGAGTAAAGCCTGTTGTTGCACTGCTCAGCATCCCTTATACCTGGATGGTCATACCGCTTACCGCAGCTCTTAATGTTTCTACCCTGTTCTTTACGGAAAACCGTGCAACCCAGATATTTGACAGTCTTTCAGGTGCGGGATTATTCCTGGCAGCGCTGTTTGCGGCATGTATAGCGCCCATCTGCGAGGAGCTTACTTTCAGGGGGATCATTTTTGCGGGCTTCAGAAAAAGCGGTTCCGCATTACAGGCCATAATACTCAGCGCTGTATTGTTCGGGCTTTTCCACATGAACTTTAACCAGGCGGTATATGCTTTTTCGCTGGGACTGTTCTTTGCGGCCCTTAGGGAAGTCACCGGATCCATCATCCCTTCGATAATCTGTCATATGACTTTAAACGGCGGCAGTGTGCTGGCCATATGGCTTGAAAAAGACCTTTTTGAAGACAGTGAGATGTTTGAGAAGGCTGCCGAGGCGGCTGTTGACTCAAAGTCGCTGGCGGCTGCTCTTGGTACGTTTATCATCGCCGCATTTGTGGGTGTAGCGTTTGCGCTGTGCCTGCTGGCATATATAGCAAAGAAGCAGGGGGCTGTGAACAGGCTGAGGGCCATATTGGATGAACGCATAAGCAGCAGCGGAAAGGTGTCGAGTGTTCCGCTTGTGATAGGAAGTATACTGGCTGTGATCTTTATGATAGTGGTGTTTTTCCTGGAGAAGATGGCAGGCAGGATGACGGCATAAAAAAATGGGGTTGAACCCCATTCTTTTTTTATACGCTCATATCGAAGTTACTGCCTACTGCGGGATTAACGGAACGTTCCATGGCAGCTGCATCCAACATCTTTACTATGCCGTTGCCTTCGCTGGTCTGCTGATCCAGAGCTTTGCTCAGCATGAGTGTGCCTATGTCACCCATTGTACCCTGTTTAACAGCCGTTAATGCAACGCTTGTATTGATACCGCCGATACCCATGATCAGCCCTCCTTTCGCCATATTCCTGTATAAATTATCTGATATTTGAGGAATTTTGTCAAGAAAATACCCTGATTGTAAACTTTTTATGAAAAATGCGAGTATTACCATGGACTTTTTTGTCTAAATGTTTTAAAATAGCTCTGGGGTATATATAAACTACAAAATTATTGGTATGCGCTATTGTAAAAAATGACTATTACAAAGAAATGGCGTTATTGGGGGAAGGAGTGTTTATATGATATCAAATCAGATCCTGCAAAATACGATTGACGGAATGACATCCATTACGCATGTGGAGTTTACGGTGACCGATACCGAAGGCCGTGCAGTAGTTTCTACCATGCAGGAGAGAAAAAACTTTGAAAAGGCTGTGCTGGACTTTGTGCGTTCGGCAGCAGACAGCCAGGAACAGCAGAATTACCATTTCTTTAAGATCTTTGACGAGCAGCAGCTTGAATATGTTCTTATAGCCGGCGGCGGTAATGAGAATGCATATCTTGTGGGAAAGATGGCTGCTTATCAGCTCCAGACTCTGCTTGTGGCTTACAAGGAGAGATTCGACAAGGATAATTTCATCAAGAACCTCCTGCTGGATAACATGCTCCTGGTGGATATCTACGGCAGGGCAAAGAAGCTGCATATGCCGATAGATGCCAGACGTGTAGTTATGATAGTGGAGACTGCCACGGGTAAGGACAACAATGCCATCGATCTGGTCAAGGAATGCCTGGCTGCAGGCGGCGGAAAAGAGATAGTTACCGCCGTTGATGAAAAGAACGTGGTAATAGTAAGGGAACTTACCGATGATGTGACAGCTAAGGATATCGAGAAATCGGCCAAGGGAATAGTAAGCTTCATGAACAAAGAAAAGATAGAGGGCGTGAAGGTTGCTTACGGTACAGTGGTAGACGAGATAAAGGAAGTGAGCCGTTCATACAAGGAAGCAAAGATGGCTCTGGATGTGGGCAAGATCTTTTTCGCGGAGAAGGATGTTATACCATACAACGAACTGGGTATAGGCAGACTTATCTACCAGCTGCCCCTGCCTTTATGCAAGATGTTCATTCAGGAGATCTTTGACGGAAAAAATCCCGAGGAATTTGATGAGGAGATCCTTACCACGATACACAAGTTTTTCGAGAACAGCTTAAACGTATCGGAGACTTCAAGACAGCTGTTCATACACAGAAATACGCTGGTTTATCGTCTTGATAAACTGCAGAAGAGCACTAATCTGGATCTGAGAGTCTTCGAGGATGCCATTACCTTCCGTATCGCGCTGATGGTAGTGGAGTATATGAAGTACATGGAAGAACAGAATTATTAAAGAAAGGAAAAGCATTTTGGCAAAGAGAGAATTGAACGGTGATTCCGAAGAAGTGAAGGCTGCCATAGAAGACCTTAAGAGAAAAGCAGCCGGACTGAATGCCGCGGATGCTGAGGATAACTACGAAGAAGACTACGAGGGAGAGGAAGATACTCAGCCGCGTGAGGAAGAAATAGCCGTTAAGAATTTTGAGGACAGGATAAATGATACCGTCCGTCTTGGAAATGTAGGCGACCTTTTAACCGAGCCCGCGGAAGAGCTGGAAGAACAGCAGCGCTACGAGGAAGAGATAGCAGCGGAAGAGCGCAGACAGCGCAGGGAGATGCGCAGGCGCAGCCGCATGGAGAACCTTAAAGAAGAACGCAGGGAAGCGGAAGCTGCTGCGGTACCTGCAGAACCAAAAAGGAAAAGAAACAGGAAATATAAGCCTGATGATGATGTTATCATAGAGCTGGAAGGAGTCAGCAAATCCTATGTAAAGGGTGTTCCGGCTTTAAATGATGTTAACCTTAAAATTAAAAAAGGCGAGTTCGTATTTATAGTAGGCGACAGCGGTTCGGGTAAATCCACGCTGATACGTCTTCTTTTGCGTGAACTGAAACCCACTACCGGAAGCATCTGGGTCAACGGATTCCAGGTTGAGAAGTTAAGGCGCGGAAAGGTGCCGAAGCTCCGCCGGAGTATGGGTGTAGTATTCCAGGATTTCCGTCTGCTCAAAGACAGGAATGTCTATGAGAACGTGGCTTTTGCACAGAGGATAATACAGACTCCCATCAGGGAGATGAAGAGAAACGTTCCCAATATCCTTGCTACCGTAGGGCTTGCGGGAAAGTATAAGGCACGCCCCGACGAGCTTTCGGGTGGTGAGCAGCAGAGAGTAGCGCTGGCCAGGGCACTGGTCAACAAGCCGCCGATCCTGCTGGCAGACGAGCCTACGGGTAATCTGGATCCCAAGAACACCATAGAGATCATGAACCTTCTGGATACCATCAACAAGAACGGCACTACCGTGCTTGTGGTTACCCACAACGATAAGATAGTAAATGACATGCAGAAGCGCGTCATCACCATCAAGAACGGCGTGGTGGTGAGTGATGAAGAGATGGGTGGATATATAGATGAGGATTAGAACTTTCTTTTATGTTATAAAGCAGGGTATAAAAAGTACCTTTAAAAATAAGTGGTTCACACTGGCGTCCATAGCAACCATCGGAGCCTGCCTGTTCCTCTTCGGTATAGGGTATTCGATAGTAATGAACCTGCAGTACATGGTCAAGGTTGCAGAGGAAGGCGTTTCGATAACAGTATTCTTTGACGACGATATAACAGATGAACGTATAGCAGAAATAGGAAACATAGTAACAAACCATCCTGCGGTATCAAAGGTGGTATATGTATCTGCCGATGAGGCCTGGGCACGCTATAAGGAAAGATACCTGGGAGATGAGTTTAAGGACGGCTTTACGGAGAATCCGCTTGAGCATTCCATGAACTACGAGATCTACTTAAAGGATGTGGAGCGTCAGGCAGAGCTGGTCACATATCTGGACAGTCTGCAGGGTGTACGCCGTGTTAACCGTTCCGATATCACAGCCAATATGCTGAGCGGTATGAATTCACTGATAGCTTATGTGTCTGTGGGTATCATCATCATACTGCTGGCGGTATCCATCTTCCTGATCTCCAATACCGTTATGATAGGTATTTCCGTGAGAAAAGAAGAGATAGCCATCATGAAGTACATAGGTGCAACGGATTTCTTCGTCCGCAGCCCCTTCGTTATAGAAGGCCTTCTTATAGGTGCGGTGGGAGCACTGCTTCCGCTGGGTATAATCTGGTATCTGTACGACAAGACCATCGCATATGTGATGGGCCGTTTTCCCATATTAACGGGTGTACTCAATTTTATGGGAAAGGAGCAGATATTTGAGAAACTCTTCCCCGTATCCATGGCGGTGGGTGTGGGCATAGGCTTCCTGGGAAGCTTTGTGACTGTACGCAGACATCTTAAGGTGTGACGTTATGAGCAGATTAAAAGGGAAAAAATACATATTGATGATAGTATTTGTCTGGCTGCTTGGACTGCCTTTTTTCCTGCCGGGCAGTACCAGCCGTGCTGATGACAGTACTAATATTGACGATATCAAAAAGCGTATAAGCGAAAAGGAAAAAGAGAAGAAGAACCTGGAGAATGAGAAACAGCAGATCCAGCAGGGAAAGCGTAATGTCCAGGGATTCATAGATTCCCTTGAGAGCCAGAAAAACGATCTTTATGGCGCTATCAGTGAGCTTGATAACGAGGTGGTCGAGATAGAGGCCAATATCGCCGTGCTCAATGATATGATAGAGGATAAGGAGAAGGAGATAGAGACTACCCGCAAGGAGCTTATAGCGGCGGAGGAAGTGGCCATCGAACAGTATAATGCCATGAAGATCCGCATCCGCTATATGTATGAACGCGGCGAAAACTATTATGCGGAGATACTCCTGGGCTCAGAGTCCTATGCTGACATGCTTAATAAGGTAGAGTATGTAAATATGCTCAACGAGTATGACAGGAACAAGCTCAACGAGTATCAGTATGTGGTCGATAATGTACGTGCTACCAAGGAAGTGCTGGAAGAAGAGGAAGCAGTACTTGATGAGACCAAGCAGGCAGCGCAGGAAGAAGAAGATAATATCAATGCGCTGATAGATGAAAAGAAAAAGCAGATAGAAGAGTATAAGCAGCAGATAGCAGACCAGGAGCAGCTGATCGCACAGTATGAGGCGGAGGAAGCGGCCCAGGCAGCTGTCATCGCAGCTGTTGAAGCTCAGCTGGCTGCAGAGCGCAATGCCCTGGCAGAGGCTGAACGTATGCATTATAACGGCGGAAAGTTCTGCTGGCCGGCACCTGACTATGTACGTATATCGAGTCCTTACGGCTATCGTATCCACCCCATATCGGGAGTGCAGAAACTGCATGCCGGCGTGGATCTGGCATCTGGTATGGGCACACGTATACTGGCAGCGTATGACGGAAAGGTTATCGCTGCAGGCTATAACGGCAGTATGGGTAACTATGTTATGATAGATCACGGAGACGGACTGGTAACAGTATATATGCATGCTTCTGCACTGCTGGTATCTACCGGACAGAAGGTCACGAGAGGACAGCAGATCGCAAAAGTCGGTTCCACCGGCAATTCCACAGGACCTCATCTGCATTTCGCAGTCCGCTTGAACGGTGCATATGTGGATCCCATGCCGTACCTCAGGGGTTAACTGCAAAGATCCCGCGTGTCATCCTGAGCAGAACGAAAGATCTTATCACTTAATAAAGGAAGTATCATTATGGAAAACAGCAACAAGCGATCATATTTTCTGGGACTGTTAACAGGCTGCATTATAGCAGCCTTTATTCTGTGTATCGTTTTGATAGTAAAGGTTATAACCGGCGGCCCTGCGGCAGCGCCCAATGAACGCGGCAACATCAAAACGGGTCAGACAAAGGATGGTGATGATGACGGCGGCAGCGGCAGTTCAGCTGCCAGTCCCACAACGGCACCTGTCGCGGATGACGGATATGTACTGGATGATCCCAAGGTAGTCTCTAAGATGGAGTATCTTGAAGATCTGATCGATAAGCAGTTTATTGACAGCGTAGACAATGAGGCGCTTGAAAACGGTATCTATTCGGGTATGATGGAAGCGCTGGATGATCCTTATGCCGCTTACTATACCCCCGATGAATGGATAGCCATGCAGCAATCCACCCAGGGCATTTATTACGGAATAGGTGCATATCTTACCAAGGACACAGAAACGCTTTATCCCCGCATAACCGGTATAATCAAGAATACTCCCGCAGAAGAATCCGGTCTTATGGAAGATGATTATATAGTGGAAGTTGCGGGTGAAGATGTATATAACTGGGAGCTTGATGATGTGGTGGCCAATATAAAGGGCGAAGAAGGTACCACAGTGGACCTGACCATAATCCGCGGAAAGGGAACGGATCGTGAGGAACTGGATTTCACAGTTGAGCGCCGCAGAGTGGAGACCCCCACGGTTGAGTATGAGAAGAAGGAAAACGGTATAGCATATATCGCTATCAGCGAGTTTGATGCGGTGACCGTCGATCAGTTTGCGGAAGCACTGGCAGAGGCCAGAGCCGATAACATGACAAGTCTTATCATAGACCTGCGCAGTAACCCCGGCGGTTCCTTAAAAGCGGTCGTTGACATAGCAGGCATGCTGCTTCCTGCAGGCCGTGTGGTATATACCGAAGATAAGTACGGCAAGCAGATCGAATACACGAGTGATGGCAAACATGAACTGGATGTACCCCTGGTAGTACTGGTGAACAAGAACAGTGCCAGCGCGTCGGAGATACTGGCCGGAGCCATCAAGGATTATAATAAGGGAACACTGATGGGGACCACGACCTTCGGAAAAGGTATAGTGCAGCAGCTCTTTACCCTGACTGACGGATCTGCGGTAAAGCTTACCGTAAGCCATTATTATACGCCTAACGGTAACGATATACATAAAAAGGGCATAGAGCCCGATGTGGTGGTGGAGTTTGACGCAGAAGCATATAAGGCCGATAAAACGGACAATCAGCTTGAAGCGGCAATAGAGTATCTGAGTAAATAATAATAATGGGGGCAGATAAAACAGACAAACGTCATTGCGTTCACGCACTGCTTCTTTCCGGCGGGAAAGGCAGCAGGCTGAATGCTGCTGTGCCCAAGCAATATATAAAAACATCCGGCAGGATGATGATAAGCCGTACTATAGATGCTTTGGCAGAAAGCGGTGCGGTTACGGATGTATGGATAGTCGCCGAAGGTGCATGGCGGGCATCCATTGAAAATGAATTTTCTGACAGAGCATTTCTTAAGGGCTTTTCCGATCCCGGTGATACCCGGCAGTTATCTGTTTTAAACGGATTAAGGGATATGAAAGATCTGTGCGGTAATGAGGACATTGTACTCATACAGGATGCCGCCAGACCTTTTACTTCTGCTGCACTTATTGAAAAGTGCATTGAAGCATGTGTCCTGCATGACGGTGCCATGCCGGTGCTTCCCATGAAGGATACCGTGTATATGAGTGACAACGGGGCTGTCGTAAGTAAACTGCTTGAGCGTGAAAAGATATTTGCCGGTCAGGCGCCGGAGGCTTTTATATATGCTAAGTATCTGAAGGCCTGCGAAGCTTTGCTGCCGGATAAGATATACGGGATAAAAGGATCGAGTGAACCGGCCGTTCTGGCCGGCATGGATATAGCCATGATCCCCGGGGATGAGGCTAACTTTAAAGTCACAACAGCTGCAGATCTTAAACGTTATGAGGAACTTGTAAACGGTATCTGAGAATAAAGGAGGATACTTATGCAAGCCTGGGTGCTGCATGGAGTAAATGATATAAGGTATGAAGAGCTTCCCGTTCCGGTACCGCGGGAGGGATGGGTATTGCTTAAGGTAAAAGCCTGCGGTATATGCGGATCCGACATCCCTCGCATATATGATACCGGAGCCCATAAACATCCGCTGATACCGGGGCATGAGTTTGCCGGCATAGTTGAAGAAGCCGGAAGTGCTGCGGATAAAGCACTCATCGGCAGCAGGGTGGGAGTATTTCCACTGATACCCTGTGGTGTATGTCCCCAGTGTGTGAAGAAACGTTATGAAATGTGTGATGATTATAATTACACGGGATCACGCTGCGACGGGGCTTTTGCCGGATACGTATGTGTACCTGCCGCGAACCTTATCAGGCTTCCGGATAATGTGAGCTTTGAACAGGCAGCCATGCTCGAACCTATGGCGGTGGCAGTACATGCGATGCGCGCCATTGAAGCAGCTGCAGGTGATACCATAGCTGTCTGCGGCCTGGGGACCATAGGGATGCTGTTGTATATGTTTCTCCGGGATGCGGGATACAAAGACATATTCGTGATAGGTAATAAGGATTTCCAGAAGAAACAGGCTTATATGCTTGGGGCAGATGATGCCCATTATATTGACAGCAGAAAAGATGATGTCCTGAAACGGATAAAGGTGGGCAGCGGCGGAAAGGGCGCAGACGTGTTCTTTGAATGTGTGGGCCGCAACGATACGATAGCCTTGGGACTTAACGCTGCAGCAAAAGGCGGAAAGCTGATGCTTATCGGAAATCCACATTCCGATATAGAGCTTATGCGTAATGATTACTGGCAGATACTGCGCAAACAGCTGCGGGTGCAGGGGACCTGGAATTCATCCTTTACTCTGGATGATGACGATGACTGGCACTATGTTATCCGCAGGATATCAGAAGGGGAGATCTCCCCTCAGGAGCTGATAACACACCGTCTTGGCCTTAAGGATCTTGAAATAGGCCTTCATATTATGCGCGACAGATCTGAAGATTACTGTAAGATAATGATCCTGCAGGATAACTGACACTTTATCTGTATTTAAAGGTGGAGCGATATGTCTAAGAAAAATCCCATCAGCATACTCTTTCCGGACAGGGAAGACATAACATACCGTAATATGTCGGATGCATCCTGGCACGATCTGGGACTGGATTCCATCTGCGATAAGCTCACTACCAAGGTGACGGAACGCAGCGTCATATCATCGATCATGAGAGCTATGACAGATGATCCATTTGTAGCAGATTACAGGATAGGTGTTTTCAGGGACATAATGAAATTTCCGGATCTGCGCACGCGTATGATGGAGCTGCTTTCACATGTGCAGTTCTTAAATGATTACGGCAACTTTAAAAAGGATCATGACATGCGCACCAGCGTATGGGAACTGCTTCACCGTATGAGCGAGCTGGATGATTATATAAAGACAGTTGAACAGATACGCGAATGTCTGGAAACCTTTGATATCAGCTCGGAGGGCCTTAAGACTCTGCATGACCATATAGATCTGATCTATCAGGATTCGCTCTTTGCGGAACTTAAGAAAGATATCGAAGCACTTAAAGCAGATACCAACAGTCTGCGCAGCATAACCGTCGGGATCAATCTAAACAGGAACTTCCAGGTAGACAGCATAGGCCTTATATCGGTCAATAAAAAGGAGTTTAAGAGTTCGGGTATTCTTTCCAATTTCTCCGAAGCCTTAAGTACCAGAAACGGCCTGAAGGAAGATGCAGACTGGGACGGACATCTGCGTTTTCATCCTGTGGAGAACAGCTCTGCTGATTATACCGAAGGTAATATGCTCAAGCTGGGATCTCTGTATGCGGCGGCCCGCGTACCTCTCATGACTCCGCTTCTGGCTTCAACGCTGGTAACCGCACCTGACGGTGATCCGTCACAGACCGTTACACGCTTTTTTGATAAGGAAGTGAGCGGGATGCTGACCACCCTGACGCGCAGGCTGGAACAGATACTCAGCAAATATGTGAGCTTCAGTATCGGCAATATAGCGGATCTGATACCTGAATTCATGTACTATATCCGCTGGGCGGAGTATATCGAAAAACTCGTTGAGAAAGGTTATGAATTCTCAACTCCCGTTGTTATTGAGGAGACGGAAGGAAAGCGCATGAGCGCTATGGGACTGTATAATCTTAAGCTGGCGGCCATAGGCGAGATGCCCATGAGCGATATAGTCAGAAATAACCTGGACTTTACAAAGGATCACACACTGTATCTGCTGACCGGTGCAAACCGCGGTGGCAAGACTACCATAACACAGGCAGTGGGACTGATGTATGCCCTGGCGCAGGGCGGGATATCCGTACCTTGCGAGCGTTTTGAATTCATGCCTGTCGACTGTATATATACCCATTACCCCGCAGATGAAGATAAGACCATGGACCTGGGAAGGCTGGGGGAAGAGTGCCGGCGTTTTAAGGAGATATTTGATGTATGCACGGATAAGAGCCTGCTGCTTCTGAACGAGACCTTTTCCACCACATCATTTGAAGAAGGCTATTTTATTGCAAAAGATGCAGTACGTGCGATACTGAAAAAGTGTGCCCGGACTATCTACAATACCCATATGCACAAGCTGGCGATAGAGATAGACGAGCTGAACAAAGATATGGAAGATGCTAAAGCGGCATCGCTGATAGCGGTGTCAACTGAAGGTAACCGTTCCTTTAAGATGAAGATAGCTTCTCCCGAAGGACGGTCTTATGCGGAAGATATCGCCGTAAGATACGGGGTGACTTACGAGCAGCTGGTAGGAGGCTGATCTACACCACCAGCTTCTTTATAGTTTCCCAGTCGCTGCAGCGCCGGTAGTTTTCGCCGGGGAGTTCACAGCTGCGGTTCCAGGGTCTGTCAAAGACCATTACTTTAAGCTGCGGCAGATGATCGAAGAATTTGAACGCAGAGGGCGAATCCTCTACGGCGTAATCGAATTTCATCTTATAGTAATCTTCAACGCTCAGGCCGTAGCTGCTGCCTTTCAAAAAGTTTTCCCTGCCATACTTATCAAAGCAGTAAAGCGGGATGTCCCTGAGACCGTGGGTGTCCAGCCAGCTGCGTGAAACTTCGTAGGTACTTAAGGGACGCCCGGTAATGATCGATACATTTATGCCACGGTTTATCCATTCGTTTATGGTGTCTGAAGCTCCGGGAGTTTCTTTATAGGAGAGGAGTTCCTCCGGTTCATGACCTCTGACCAGAAGTTCGTCATATTGTTCTTCAGTCAGATCATAGGCCATCTGAAGGTTGAAATACCTCATCTCTTCATAAGGCACGTTCTTACCGAACATTTCTTTAACCAGATCGCAGAAAGCCCGTGCTGTTTCGCACAGACAGTCATCAAAATCAACGTATATATTCATAAATACCTCACCTGTTAAAGTCTCCGGCTATTATATGTTGTTTTTATTTCACGGTCAATATCGGAGGCCTGTCCTATTCAGCCCTATTCAGCATCGGAGGCCTGTCCACTAAATGAAATGCATGCAATATTATTGGAATTGTAATAATATTGTAGTACAATTGTCATGCGCGATTCAGGAGGTGATATTTATGTCGGTTTCCGTTTGAAATAAAAAAGCCGGTTGTTAATCCATATGTTCCGATGGATGAGGAAGTGATGCTTCAAAAACTTGAAGTGTCGAGAAAACATGCGTCTGAAGGAAAGTACAGAGATGCAGATGATGTGATAACCGATATGAGGAAGAAATATGGATTATAAGATTGTTGTTACAGAAGATGCAGAGGCTGACCTTGACAGATATATCAGTTATCTCTTGTTTGGTAAGAAGAATAAGCAGGCGGCTAAGAATGTACTTGAAGATTTTGAAAAAACAAAGAAGATTTAAGAAAAGCTGCCGGGAGTTTAAAGTTGTGTGATAATCCGGGATTGAAGCAGTTGGGGTATAGAAGGATTGATTTTCGGGCTCACAGATACTTTATGTTATACAGAATAGATGGTGATAAAGCTGTAGTAGATAATATCTTTCATGAGTTACAGGACTACGAGAGCAAAATGATATGATCGCGGAGGCTGATCCCATATGTAAAAGGGAGGAAGGACTTTATGAAAAAGAAAATAGTATTATCACTGCTGACAGGGATCCTGGTTTTGTCGACCGCTGCATGCGGTGAGGATAAAAGCAATACGGAGAGGCCGGAAAGGGGTATCTATACATCAGAAGATGATGATAAAGATGATGAAAAAGAGGAAATGCCTGATGCTGATGTAACTCCGGAACCCGAAAAAACTGAACCGGCAGAAACTCCCGAACCAACGGAAACTCCTGAAAATCCGGCACCGGAAAAGAACGAATACAATACATATGACGATGCTGAATTTGATAATACGGCATCGGAGTATATAATGATCGGCTACAACAGTGAACATTTTTCCGTATATGATTCTCAAGACAATCTGTTATATGAGAAAATACCCGGATCACCTGCTGCTATTTATGATGATAATGTTTCTGATGATAAATATACCGGGATGGCAGGCGGTTCTCTTCTTTTACCCGGTGGGAATTATAAGGTTATTTTTCAGGGAGGAACCATCAGCTTTGGAAACTGGTACGATTATGCCGGTATCAAGACGGAGGATGACATACCGGTTAAGGTCGAGAATAACGCTTCTTCGTCCCTTAAGGTCTCGTCAGATGAAAGTGTTAAAGCAAATCTCGTGGTTCAGGATGTATTCGGAAATGATAAATATATCTGCGTTGGAACAGATATCATGATAGACAGCACGGGATGTGATATTTCGCTGAAACATTATATACTGAATATCAATACCTACGATAAACAGAAATTCGATATCGATATAGAAGGGGATGCCGGTTACGGTGAGAGACTGGGGATAACTTCAAAGGATACCGTTGATCTGGATCTTTCACAGTATGTTTCGCATGTCCTGGTAGAATACACTATCACTTATGATCTGGACGGCGGGACAGCTGACGGAAATCCCACAAGCTTCAACCGTGAGACCGGAACGTTCACTTTGAACAATCCGACAAAAAACGGTTACCAGTTCATCGGGTGGACCGGATCCAACGGAGATATCCCGCAAACCTATGTGGTCATAGGTCTGGGAGAGAAGGGCGACCGGGAGTATAAGGCTAACTGGGCAGCCGTGAACTGAAACCCGTAAAAGGAGAGACGTTATGCAGAATGTGATACATAAAGATGTTATGGACCCTTCGGGATTTGTTGTTTTGGCAGATCACGTTCCGGGGATCATCCAGGAGATCAGATATTATTCCACATATAATTTTATCGGGGAACGTATAGACGGATACGAAGAGCCCTGCGCTCTGCTCACGATAGAGGCAGCAAGGGCGTTAAAAGCCGTAAGCAATGAGATGTTTGTAAAGGGATACAGGCTCAAAGTCTTTGACGGATACCGTCCGGCATGCGCGGTCAAGCAGTTTGTGATGTGGGGCATAGAGGATACCGATATCCGCATGAAACCGTACTTTTATCCCGATCTTGATAAACAGGATCTGTTTATTAAGGGATATATTGCGTCACGCTCCAGCCACAGCCGGGGCAGTACTATCGATCTTACCCTTTTTGATATGGCCTCCGGAAAAGAAGTGGATATGGGCAGCCCATTTGACCTGTTTAGTGAAAAGTCACATCCCGATTGCAGGGATATTACCGATGAACAGTATCAGAACCGTATGCTGCTGCAGGATGTTATGATACGTAACGGTTTTGTGCCGATAGACTGTGAATGGTGGCACTTTACCCTTGAAAATGAACCATATCCGGATACTTTTTTTGAGTTTCCGGTATCGGCGGCGTATCTTAAGAAGTAGACCGGTCATTTTACAGTCAATGCAGTATTTTGGGCTGTATAAAAAATGATGCCGGGATTTTTCGTGATTGCGGCAGAGGCGGTTTTCTGGTATAATATCAGCCGGATGGTGCCAGTGCACCGGGGGTTAAATACTACGGAGAAGGAGACAAAGATATGGATTATCGTGAGGCGTATGAGTTCTGGCTGAATGATGACTATTTTGACCAGAAGACCAAGGAAGAGCTTAAGGCTATCGAAGGAAACGACAAGGAGATAGAGGACCGTTTCTATAAGGATCTGGAATTCGGTACCGGCGGTCTGCGTGGTGTTATAGGTGCGGGAACCAACCGCATGAACATCTACACGGTACGTAAAGCATCCCAGGGTCTGGCTAATTATATAAACAAAGCAGGTACAGGGGCAAAAGGCGTGGCAATAGCATATGATTCCCGCCGTATGAGTCCCGAGTTCGCCGATGAGGCTGCACTTTGCCTGGCAGCAAACGGTATTAAGGCTTATGTGTTCGACGCACTCCGTCCCACACCGGAGCTTTCATTTGCACTGCGTACCCTTGGCTGCACCGCAGGTATAGTGGTGACTGCCAGCCATAACCCGCCGGAATACAACGGTTACAAGGTATATTGGGAAGACGGTGCCCAGGTTACACCTCCCCACGATACCGGTATAATCGGGGAAGTTAACGCTATCAGCGATTTCCATACCATGAAGACCATGGATAAGGCCGAGGCAGAGGCTAAGGGCCTGTATCAGGTGATAGGCAAGGATATAGATGACAAGTATATGGCAGAGCTTAAGAAGCAGATAATCCATCCCGAGGTTATCGCTGCCGTAGCTAATGATATCAAGATCGTTTATACACCTTTCCACGGTACCGGTAATGTACCTGTACGCCGTATACTTGATGAGCTGGGCTTTAAGAATGTATATGTGGTGCCCGAGCAGGAAGAGCCCGATCCGGATTTCACAACCCTTGATTATCCCAATCCCGAGGATCCCAAGGCATTCACCCTGGCACTTAAGCTGGCAAAGGAAAAGGGAGCAGACATCGTCATGGCTACCGATCCCGATGCAGACCGTCTGGGTATATATGCACTGGATACCAAGAGCGGCGAATATGTACCTTTTACCGGTAACATGTCCGGTATGCTGATCGCAGAATACATCTTAAGGGAGCGCCTTGCAAACGGAAGCATGCCTAAGAATCCCGCGCTGGTAACCACCATCGTTACGACCAACATGACACATGCCATTACAAAGGCATACGGTGTTAAGGAGATAGATGTGCTCACAGGCTTTAAGTATATCGGTGAGCAGATCAAGAAGTTTGAAGAGACCGGCTGCAACAATTATGTATTCGGCCTGGAAGAGAGCTACGGCTGTCTGGCAGGAACCCATGCAAGGGACAAGGATGCCGTTGTGGCTGTTATGTGCCTGTGTGAGGTGGCAAGCTACTGCAAGAAGCAGGGCATCACCCTCTGGGATATGATGATAGAGATGTACGATAAGTACGGCTATTATAAGGAATCCCAGTACGCTATTACCAAGAAAGGCAAGGAAGGCCTTGAAGAGATAGCAGCCATGATGGATAAGCTGCGTAACGATCCGCCTAAGGCATTCGGTGACCTTAAGGTCAAGACCTTTAAGGATTACAAGACGCACAAGACCATAGATATGGAGAGCGGCAAGGAAGGCGAGACAGATCTGCCTACCAGTAATGTCCTTTACTTCGACCTTGAGAATGATTCCTGGTGCTGTGCACGTCCTTCGGGTACAGAGCCCAAGATCAAGTTCTACATGGGCATCAAGGGCACAGGGCTCGACGATGCACAGAAGAGACTGGATGCGCTGACGGAGGCTGTAAAGTCTTTTATCTGATAAATATCTGATGATATCAACTGCCCTTCTGTTCCGGTTGCAGCCAATCAGGCAGCAGACAACCGGTGCAGCAGGGCATTTTTATGGATAGGTGTATGTTCGGAAGCATTAAAAAGACCATAAAATATTATAAGCGGAACGGGTTTTCGGATACCTGGTATGCGGTGCAGGAGAGGCTGTGGGAGAAAAAGCATATCAAGTATGATTATGTACCCCCGACGGAGGAAGAGCTTAAGGCGCAGAAGGATAAGAAGTATGAGAGACCGCTGAAATTTTCGATAGTGGTCCCGGCCTATGAAACTCCTGAGGTATTTTTACAGGATCTGATACTTTCGGTCGTTGAGCAGAGCTATGATAACCGGGAGCTGATAATTGCGGATGCTTCGAAAACAAATGCCGTAGCGAAGGTTGTAAACAGCTTTAAGGAACAGTACGGCGGGATCATATATCACAAACTTGAAAGTAACGAAGGCATATCGGGAAATACCAATGCGGCGCTTGAGCTGGCGACAGGGGACTATATAACATTGCTGGATCATGATGATTTCATAACCCCCGATGCCCTTTATCATATAAGGGAAGCCATAGACAAAGCTGATTCCCCGGTGCTGGTATACAGTGACGAGGATAAGACCAACCGTTTTGTTGAAAAGTATTTTGAACAGCATAAAAAACGGGATTTCGACAGGGAGATACTGCTTTCAAATAATTACATATGTCATCTGAGCGCATTCAGGGCTGATGTGATAAAAGAACTTAAGCTTCGAAAGGAATATGACGGAGCCCAGGATCATGATCTGATACTGAGGACCGTGCAGTGGTGCCGCGAGCGGTATGGGGATAAGGAACTTAAGAAAAAGATACGCCATGTTCCGAGGGTACTCTATCACTGGCGCTGTCATGATGCCTCCACTGCGGGGGATCCCAATGCCAAGCAATATGCTTTTGACGCCGGAAGGCATGCCATAGAGGAGGCGCTTAAGGCGGAAGGCATAAGCGGCGAAGTTAAGGAAATGAAACATCTGGGCTTTTTCCGTGTGGAATATGAAGGCGGGATATTTGCCCAGAGAGAAAACGTCGGGATAGTGGGCGGACCGCTGTTTAAGGATGAGAAGATGTGCGGCGGCGCCATGGAAGCTGACGGAAAGCTTATATATGACGGCCTGTACCAGGGCTTTTCCGGACCCATGCATATCGCGGCGCTGCGCCAGAGCGTACCCGCGGTAGACCTGCGCAATGCTGTGATCAGAGAGGAGCTGATCCCTCTGTATAAAGAGATAACAGGATATGAATACCCTTTTCCCGGGGATGATGATACAGAGCGTATAAAGGGTAAAAGTCTTAAATTCTGCAATAAACTGCGCGAGAAAGGCATTGAAATTATATACGATCCGGAATGTCGTGTGTCATCCTGAGCGAAGCGAAGGATCTTGTACGTTTATTATAATATTATGTTACGCTTAAGCATAATCATACCGAACTATAACGGAAAAGAATACCTTAAGAACTGCGTGGACTCTCTTTTTAAGCAGAGTGTACGCTCTTTTGAGGTGATCATCGTAGATGACGCATCCTCCGATGATGCCGTGGATGAGCTGATGCAGGAGTATCCTGCAAATACAGGCCTTCCCTGCGTAAGATACTTAAAACACGCAGAAAACAAGGGCTTTGCGGCATCCGTCAACGACGGCATAGCTGCGGCGAGAGCGGAATATGTGTTGCTTTTAAACAACGATACCGTAGCGGATCCCGGTTTTGTGGAAGCTATGTGGCGTGATATACGCCGGTCAGACAGTGTTTTCTCCGTATCGGCAAAGATGCTCAATATGCACGAACCATCGAAGATGGATGATGCCGGGGATTATTTCTGTGCGCTGGGCTGGGCTTTTTCCGATGCCAGGGATAAGGAAGCGACAGAATATAACAGACTCCGTGAAGTATTCAGTGCCTGCGGCGGGGCGGCGATCTACCGCAGGGATGTGCTGCTTGATCTTGGCGGTTTTGATGAAGCACATTTCGCCTATCTTGAGGATGTGGATCTGGGCTACCGGGCTAAGCTTAAGGGTTACCGGAATATTTATTCACCGGAGGCGGTGGTATTACATGCAGGCAGCGGCAGCAGCGGATCCCGTTATAACGAGTTTAAATTAAGGCTTACAGTCAGAAACCAGGTTTATCTGTTGTACAAGAATATGCCGCTTTGGCAGTGGATAGTGAATTTTCTGCCGCTGATGGCAGGCTGGATCATAAAGCTTGTATTTTTTGCCCGCAAGGGAATGGGCGGGGCATATATAAAGGCTTTCGCTGAAGGGATCAGACTTTGTGCGGCAAATAAGGATAAACGCGTTGATCATTCCTCCGTACCCTTATCGCGGCAGCTGAAAACAGAGGGTGAACTGATAATTAATACCATCAGGCGGATTTTGTGATATAATAGATAAGATTTTGGAGCCGGATATTGTATGATAAGAGATAACCAGAAGGTATTAAACCGCATACATGTATTGCTTGATGCGATGCTGGTGGCGGGATCATATATCCTTGCCTGGTACATCAAATTTAAGCTGTTAAAGACCGTGGATGATGTTCTGGTCGGACATCATTCCATGGAGACTTATTTCTCGTTATTATATTATATAATACCGGCATATCTTATAATATATTATCTCTGCGATCTGTACATCTCTAAACGCTATTCAAGTGTGGAGAGGGAAATATTCAATGTAATAAAAGCCAATGTATTTGGCATAGGCGTAGTGATCGTCATCATGTACGTCATCAAGCTGCAGGATTTCTCGCGTGCGATGATGTTCTATTTCTTCCTGATGTCTACCTTTGGTACCGTAATAGAGAGGCAGGTGATCCGGAAGATCCTCAGGACCCTCAGGAGAAGAGGATATAACTTAAAACATGTTGTGCTCGTCGGTTATTCGCGCGCGGCAGAATCCTATATCGACAGGATACTGGAAAATCCCCAGTGGGGATATGTGGTATGCGGCGTGCTGGATGATCATATACCTGCCGGGACAGAATACCGCGGAGTTAAGGTTCTGGGGCGTATAGCGAACCTGGATGTTATATTACCCGAAAACAAACTGGATGAGATAGGCATAACCCTATCACTTCAGGATTATGACCGTCTTGAGGAACTGGTGCGCCAGTGTGAGAAGGCGGGAGTACATACCAAGTTCATACCCGATTATAACAGTGTGATCTCTTCCAATCCTTATATCGAGGATCTGACGGGGCTGTCAGTCGTGAATATCCGTTATGTACCTCTCACCAACACGATAAATATGCTGATCAAGCGTATCATGGATTTTATCGGTGCAACTGCAGCAATTATAATCTTCTCACCGGTTATGCTGATCTCTGCCCTGCTGATCAAGCTTACCGATGGCGGAAAGGTTATCTTCGCTCAGGAGAGAGTGGGACTGCATAATAAGACTTTTATGATGTATAAATTCCGCAGTATGCGTGAGCAGAAAGATGAAGAGGAGAAGGAAGGCTGGACCAAGAAAGGTGATCCCAGGATCACCGGTATAGGAAAGTTCCTTCGAAAGACCAGTCTGGATGAACTGCCCCAGCTTTTTAATGTGCTGGTAGGCCAGATGTCCCTGGTAGGTCCCAGACCCGAGAGACCTCAGTTTGTTGAGAAGTTTAAGGAAGAGATACCCGGATATATGATCAAGCATCAGGTGCGTCCGGGAATGACCGGCTGGGCACAGATAAAGGGCTTCCGTGGTGATACATCCATACGCCGCAGGATAGAATGTGATCTATACTACATAGAGAACTGGACCCTTATGATGGATATAAAGATACTGTTCCTTACGGTGTTCAAAGGGTTTATCAACAAAAACGCTTATTGAGACCGGTTAATTTTGTCTATACGTGTCCACTAAAATAATGTCATACCATTTTAGGAGATAACGATCATGTCTCAGAAAGAAAACACCCCAAATGCATGTAAGATCATGTCAGTGATAGGCCTTGGATTTTCAATAGCGGGCCTCTTGTGTGCGATCTTTATGCCTCTTTTGCTGAAGTTCCGCAGTGATAATGGCGATTATATCAACTGGGAGGTTGTGGGAGCCTTAGCCGGTCTCCTTATATTGATCGGGGGAGCCTTCATCGGCGGCATCATCGGTATTGTCATGGGCATTATAATAATGATATTCCTTCTGGTGAAACAGCGGACAAAGGAATTAGCGCTGCCCATCGCGGGCATAGCAACAGGAACTGCTGCGATCATAATAACGGTATTAACCCTGGCATTAATGTAATTGCTATATAGATTTTATACACCTGTTAATAGGATAAGCAATTGGCTTTGTGTGTCCAGTCACGAGCTTCAGGATTTTCTTTTTGCCATGGGTACACTGTTAATCCTGTATATCGCGTTGCTATTGAAATACAGAAGAAAGAAGCTATGCCTGTGCGGAGGTATAGTGGTCATAATTGTATTGATCCTGATTCCGCTGATCTCACATATAAGCTACAGGTTCATGTTTGTTTGGATGCCTTATAGCTTTGGGGTAATGATCATTAGTATATTGATATTTGCGTTTTGGCTTATTGCACGTATTCGGGGAGTTCAGATCCGCCCCACTCCACTATCGTAAAGCCGTTACGCTCAAAGCCCGTGAATACCTGGGGTTCTATCTCTGTATATTCATCAACCGGTTTCCATACCATCATCACACGAAGCACGGACTCTGCTTCATTGCCATGAGCATCCGTTACTTCCAGCCCGTAATAGCTGTTATATGCGTCATTCTTTTCCAGGCCTTCGAAGGTTATCAGGTTATATGCATTTCCCTGCATCCTGGGCAGCCAGTATACTATGAACTCGTTATACTCTGCCGGTGTCAGGCCTATCTGTGAAAGTGTATTACGCAGGAATTCTGCCGTATCTTCCCCGGCCACACAGAAGCCCTTACTGAAATCGTGCACACCGTGGTCCCCTGCCTCCCAGAAAATATAGGTATATTCGTTCCCGTTACTGTCATAGAGCGTTCCGTCAGGTGCGGCATACATGTTCCAGTAATACATATAGGCATCCACCTGATCGGCATCAGGCCACATGGATATCATATCGGTACGGTAAAGGCTCAGCTTCACATGCACCTCGGAAAGGGGTGTATTGTCATCACTGAACATCCCGGTATCAGCTGTCATATCCTCATCAGGATAGATGTATATAGCAGGCTTGTCCACTTCCAGACCCGGATCGATATAATAGGGATAAGGTGTCGGAGTCGGTGCAGCATAGCTTCCGCCGGCACTGCCGGTACATCCCTGTTCCATAATGCTGTATACATTAGCAGTTATCTCGTCGGTCATATTGCTGATATCACTCACTTCGGAGCCGAGCTTGTCAACATCCTTTGCGATATCGGCAATCTCCTTGCTGTTCTTTATCTGCATCGCGATCAGGACGCCGCCCACTGCTATCACACTGACCAGTGTAACGGCCTTTAAGACGTTGCCGGTCTTTAAATGCCTGCTGATCTCTTCCGTATCAGCTGACCGGTTCATCCCTGAATCCATATAGCTGCCGTTGCTGTTCTGCATCATATAATCGTTAGGATCCATAGCGTACTGCCTCCGTTTAAAGTCTGATAGGATGATTATATCATATCGATGTGTCAGTTCAAGGAATAAGATACTAAAACCGGAAGCAGAGCTTAAGTATAAGGCAACCCCGGGTAGCGGAAGTTCCATGTCTGATATGTTGTGCAGGGATGAGAGGAATGATATTATTAAGAGGTATCAGAGTTTTAGTCAGGATCAAAAGGAGTTTTACGAAATGAAATGCCCTTTCTGTGGCGCAGAAATGGAACATGGCTTTATATACGGAACCCAGACAGTAGGTTTTCCCTGGTATCCGGATGGAAAGAAACCGTTGAAATATCTGCCTGATCTTAATTTAAAGAAAAAGGGCGGTATGGTATTCGGAAAGCAGGAAGTGGAATTGTTTGAGTTTGATACCCTTTCGTTTTATGTATGCCGGAAATGTATGAAAGGTGTTGCAGATGCACTTACTGAAAAGGAATAGTATTCCCGGATATAGGAGATGGGGGTGATACAATATGCAAATGATTGATATTATTATATACGGCCTTCCTGTTCTGCTGATAGTGACCGGCATTTTGTTTATCGCACGCTGGCATTTCTACGCCGGGGGATATAAGGATATATACACAGTCGCGGTAACCGCACAGGTCATCGAACAGAAACGTACTGTATTATATGTACCACTGATAGTGTATGAAGCCAATGTAAACGGTATAGCAGAGACACTGCTGGAACTTCCGCCCATCGGTGCGCCTGCACTGAGGCTTCCGCCGGGCACGGAGGTAAAACTCTATATCCATCCTGATCCCGAAAAACGGAAAAGCGTGATGTTCACCGAAAAGAGCAGACCTTTTGTCAACGAACTTACAGCTCCTTTCAACAGCCTGTTCTTCAAGCTGATGGGATTAAGTTTCATACTGGCAGCAATAGTGATATTCAAACTATCATCAATGATGTAAGATCCTGTCCGGTCATTTGCACCCGGTCTCAGCTCATTCATGATCTGATTTGACAGTGCTTATGGTACCTCCGCATCGCGGACAATATCCGGAACGGTCTATCATGCGCCTGGTATCCCAGGAATAACCGCAATTATCGCAGGTATGGGTTCTTTTTACCGGGGGCGGTCCGTAAACGCAGCCCTGGAAATTCTCGTAAGGAAGGAATTTGCCCTCTCCCCGTTTTGTTCCGCAATATCTGCAAAACTCATCATCTGTTGAATCAAAAGGAGTATGGCAATTGCCGCAGCGGCCGTCATAGTTCCTTGAAAGTTTATGCTTGCTGAAAAAATCCAGTATCATGATTACCCCCTTTTTTCTGACAGCACTTTTGAGCCAAGGGCTCTGCCTTATTTCAAAATCTTTTCTATCTGTTTCGGATCTGTATCCGGCAGTATCTTTTGCATATGCTCAAGTATTCTTCGGTAGGATTCTTCAGGTGTCCTCTTATAGACTGCTTTGCAAAATCCTGATCCCAGAAACTTTTCCGGAGTGGAGTATTCTGCAATACCCCATCCGTATTCGTTCCCTGACTTATCCACCGCATATCGGAAATCACTTATCAATACATAACATTGTTTCTGCAGGCGCGTAACCATGGTATCAAAACCCTTACGCCCGCTCTTGCCATAGTCACCGATCTGCTTAAGCTGTTTAGACATGACAGGTGCATTTTCATCCAGCAGGTCAAACAGCTGCTTATCATAGAATGAAGCCAGTCCATCATCATATCTTGCATCAAAGTCATAGCCGTCACGACGGTAATTGGCAAAGTCCGGAAACCATTTAGGGCTGATATACATCGCTTTATTCCGCAGGAATTTTCCGTAGGCACATTTCATCTTCCGGATCACGGGGCCCTTCCACTCCCAGGCTTCCCAGAACCCGTTATCACTGTCATTATACCAGCATCCCGGGCCTATGTGCTCTTCAAGTGAGAATCCTTCGATCTCATTTTCAAAGAAAGGAACAAAACCGACTGCATCGATCAGGTCGATAAGTTCCTGCATTGAATTGATCTTAAAATCATCTGAATATGTCATTATGATCGCTTTTCCTTCGTCCGTGATACATATATTTCTTCAGCACATTTTAGCGGCTTTTTTGATCCGGTTCAAGATGTATTTACAGGCAAAGGCAGGCGGCCTGAAGGGAGGATTTTCTGCTTGTAAGCGCTTAGATTTACATGGTATAATGAAATTTATGAGTGACGGAAGGGCTCATGATGAGCAGACGATAAAAAGATACACGGAACTGGCTGAGAGAGCACGACGCACATACAGTTATACCTACACCGGCTTTCATTCTCCGTCGGGAGCCGCACTGGCGTACCGGGCGGCAGATGAGAGAGAGATCAGGATGTGGGGCGGTACGGAAGGCTGTGAGAGAGTGGTAATTCGCTTCGGCCGGGAAGATGATCTTGGCTATGACGAGGAGTTTCCAATACGGATAATCCATATTGAGCCTAAGTCCGGTAAATTTGCCGATAAGTTAAGTCACAGAGATTTTCTGGGAGCTATTCTCAATCTGGGAATAGAGAGGGACAGGGTAGGGGATATCCTTATCCACGAAAATACAGCTTACGTTTTTATTCTTGATGATATTGCCGATTATGTAAGGGATATGCTTGAGAACGTAAAGCATACGGCCGTAAGATGTACTGATGTCGACGAGATACCGGAGGAAGCGGGACCGAAACTCATACGTGAAGAGATAAGCGTTGCATCCCTGCGTCTGGATGCAGTCATCGCGAAGCTTTTTCATCTGTCCAGGACGGATTCAAAAGAGCTCTTTGACCGGGAAAAGGTTTTTGTAAACGGCAGGGTCTGCCGGAATGCAGAGTATGCGCCTAAGGAAGGTGACAGCGTTTCCGTTCGCGGCTTCGGAAAGTTTGATAATAAAGGTGAACTGCGCACGACCAAAAAGGGAAGCCTGGTTTTGGAAGTGGACAGGTATTCGGTTTAAGCATAAAGAGTTTTCACAGGGAGTGACAAGATGAAGATCAAATGCGAATATTGCGGCTCAATGTTTGATGATACATTGGAAAAGTGCCCCAATTGCGGCGGTACCAACAACAATGTGCGCAGAAGTACAAGCGATCAGCCGACTACCATAGAGGAACTTAAAGAATGGTATGTATCAAAGGGACTTCCCGACGAGGAAGTGACCAGGTTTTTTATCGGCAGGGATTATAAAGGATCAAAGGCATTTGGCATATATAAAAACGCAAAGGGCAAGTTCATTGTATACAAAAACAAGGCTGACGGTTCACGTGCGGTAAGATATGAAGGTACAGATGAAGCCTACGCCGTTAACGAACTGCTTACCCGTCTGAAACAGGAGATACTTGAACAAAAAGGAAGGGCGGTCAAAAACGCTGCCGCTTCCGCGAATAAGTCTGTTCCGGTTAATAAGCCGGTATCATCTCAGGCATCATCGTCGAAATCATCTCCGGCATCATCATCTGTTTCTGACGAGAAAAAAACGGTATCACCCGAGGAAGGCAAGAAGGCGCTGCTCACACTGCTTATAGCTTTCGTTGTGATCATAGCCATTGTAGCCGGTATAGCGGCTATCAATCAGATAAAAGACAGATTGTCAAGACCGCTGAAAGGCTATTATGAGCATAACGGTGAGCTGTTTTATCATTGCGATGAAACCGTATTGTATTGGGCAAAGTACGACCGGGAAACAAACGACTGGAAATTGTATGACCGTTTCTGGGAGGTAGACTGGGAGCTGCAGGAAAGAAAGACGGCCAAGCAGTATTACCTGGGAGAAGTCTATGACAGCTCATTTGGGGGATATGATTTTGCTGACAGTCTGGCATATGAAGATTATCAGCATGGCAACACAGTTGCCAAGGGTTATTATGATGTTGATGATACGGTATATTATCATAACTCCTATGATAAGAATGAGGAGTGGTATTATTTTGATACCGATGATAATGACTGGATGGTTCTACCGGATGATATGCTCCCGACGGATCTTACCCACGGAAGTCTTGCCGATGATTTCTGGTATACGCCTGAGTGGGACAGTGAAACGCAGCTGACGGATTTTGAAGATTCGGCGATATATCAGGAGTACATTGACCGGTATAATACCCCCGAGGAGGAGGATGACAGCTGGTGGGGAACAAATGATGACAGCTCGGATGATTATGACTGGGACTGGGGAAGCAACAATTGGGATTCCGGTTCTACGGACTGGAACAGTAACTGGTAAGGAGGTTACGTATAATGAAGCTTTCGGATCTTGCAAAAAAGAATTCGCCCAAAGCAGGGATGGTGTTTCATGAGGATGCGGAGAAACTGCATATAGGGACTCTTGCCGATCATGTGTATTTTATTCCTTTTGAGTGGGGAGCTGATCCCTTTGCACAGAGGGAAAAGTCAAAACGATTTGAACTCTTAAACGGCAAATGGGATTTTGCTTATTATCCTTCGGTCATTGATCTGGAGGATGATTTTTTGCATATGACTTTTTCAAAGAAAATACCGGTACCGGCAAACTGGCAGCTGCATGGCTATGACAGGGCGCAGTACACCAATGTTGTTTATCCTGTTCCTTTTGATCCGCCTTATGTACCGGATGATAACCCTGTGGGGATCTATCAGAGATCGTATTCATATAAAGAGGACGGATTACAGCGCATCCTTTGTTTTGAGGGCGTGGACAGCTGTCTTTATCTTTACGTAAATGACAGTTTTGTCGGATATTCTCAGGTTTCGCATCATACCAGTGAATTTGATATCACGCCGTATTTAAAGAACGGCAGCAACAGGATCACGGTTGCGGTTCTTAAATGGTGTGACGGTACATATCTTGAGGATCAGGATAAGATACGCTTATCCGGCATATTCCGTGATGTATATGTTCTGTCAAGACCGGCAGAGAGGATAGAGGATTATCATATTAAGACTCTGATCGATCTTAAGGCAAAGAAGGCAACTATGGAAGTACAGGTATTCGGGGCAGATGCACGGCTTATGCTTCTGGATCCGGATGGAAATATTGTCTGTACGGGAGCTGTTAAAAAGAATAAGAAGATAAGCTTTGAAGTGAAGAACCCGAAGCTCTGGTCAGCAGAGGAGCCTGTATTATATGATCTTTTAATAGAAACTGACAGCGAGATCATCGGCGAGAAAGCAGGTTTCAGATGTATTACTTCAGAAAACGGAGTGATAAAGTTTAACGGTAAGCCCTTAAAGATACGCGGCGTAAACCGTCATGACAGCTATCCGGACAGCGGGTATGTGGCTTCCGTGGAACAGATGCGTAAAGACCTGGTACTGATGAAGAGGCATAATATAAATGCCATACGTACTTCTCATTATCCCAATGCGCCTGAGTTTTATAAGCTTTGTGATGAATATGGTTTTTATGTGATAGATGAAGCAGATGTGGAAGCCCACGGATGTGTGGATGTATATAATGATTTCAGATGGTCAAAGGGATATGGCGGCATAGCTCTTCTTGCAAGCGATAAGAGTTTCAGGACGGCTATCCTTGACCGTGAGCGCCTGCTGGTTGCCAGGGACAGAAACCGCCCCTGCGTTATCTTCTGGTCTATGGGAAATGAGAGCGGCTACGGCACCAATTTCCGTGAAGCCGCAAAGATGATAAAGAAGATGGATGATACCAGGCTTGTTCATTATGAGAGCACACATCATCTGGATGATACATCTACAGATGTTCTGGACATGGTATCCCAGATGTATACATCCCCGGAGGGTATGAAAAAGTTTCTTGAAGATAAGAAGGAAAAGAGGCCCTTCCTGCTTTGTGAATACTGCCACAGCATGGGTAACGGGCCCGGGGATCTGGAAGACTACAGGAATGTGTTTTATTCAGATGACCGTTTTATTGGCGGGCTTATCTGGGAATGGTGCGATCACAGTGTGCCCACAGGTAAAACTAAGGACGGCAGGATCAAATACGGATACGGCGGGGACTTCGGCGAGCGTCATAACGACGGGAACTTCTGCATGGATGGTCTGTGTTATCCTGACAGGACTCCCCATACAGGGCTTCTGGAAGTAAAGCAGGTATACCGTCCCGTGCGCGTGTCTGCAGGAAAAGAACAGGGGAGCTACACGTTTAAGAGCTTTCTGTTATTTGCCGATGCGGGAGATTTATTGGACTGTAAATATGAGATAAGCAAAGGCGGTAAAGTGACCGCTAAGGGTACTCTGGAATTTGTACTCCGGCCTCTTGGCAGTACAAAGGTAGTTATCAAAGAGATAGCGGATATGAAGCCCGCCGATACAGAGGATGCATATGTACGCTTTATCTTTACCGCGAAGAAAAAAGAAAGCTGGTGCGATAAAGGATATGAGGTATGCTTTGACCAGCTTCCTATAGGAAAGGCTGCAAAGAGAAAAGCGGCTTTATCTGAATCGGATAAGACTGCAGTTAAAGCACCTGTGGTTAAAGAGAACGGCAGTATCATCACGGTAGCTGCCGGCGATATCAGATACGGTTTTGATAAACGCAGCGGCTGTATCATTTCGCTGCTATACAAGAAGAAGGAAATACTCAGAAAGCCTGTTAAGTTTAATTTCTTCAGGGCACCTACGGATAATGACAATACACGCGGGGAATGGTACAGATCCCATCTTAACGATTACGATACCAAGATCTATTCAGTTAAGTGCAGTGAAAAGGACGGATGTGTTATCATCGCCGTGGACCAGTCGTTCGGCTGGAATATGTACAGGCCTTTCGCCAGGGCAAAGACGGTTTACCGTTTTGACGGGAGCGGAAAGCTTAATATCACCTGTGATGCCGAGACTTCGGATAAGATCACTTTCCTGCCCAGGTTCGGTATAAGGCTTTTCCTTTCACCGGAATTTGACCGGGTTAAATATCTGGGATACGGACCCGGGGAAAGCTATATCGATAAGCATCAGGCATCCTGGTTCGGCCTGTTTGAAAATACCGTGGCAGGATCCCATGAGGATTATATTAAGCCGCAGGAGAACTCTTCGCATTTCGGCTGCAGGTATGTGACCGTTTGTAAGGGTAAGACCGGTATCACCTTCACGGCTGATAAGGATTTTTCTTTCAACGTATCGGAGTATACCCAGGAGGAGCTGGCCTCAAAGAAGCATAATTATGAGCTTGAAAAATGCGGGGATACCGTTGTATGCATCGACTCGGCCATGGCAGGTGTGGGGTCCGCCAGCTGCGGTCCCGCTCTTGCAGAAAAGTACAGGGTAGCACTTCCGAAGATACATCTGAGCATTAATATGGAGATATGATCATGGAAGCAGATCGCGATAAGATAATAATACGTACCAGTATAATAGGGATACTGGCTAATCTGTTCCTGGCGGGGTTCAAAGCTGCAATAGGCCTGCTGTCGAATTCCATAGCGATAGTGATGGATGCGGTAAACAATATGTCGGATGCCGCGAGCTCCATCATTACTATAGTAGGGACCAAGCTGGCAGGAAAGGCGCCGGATAAAAAACATCCTTTCGGATACGGCAGGATAGAATATCTTACAGCCATGGTGATATCCGTGCTGGTCATGTATGCCGGTGTGACCGCGTTTATAGAATCGGTAAAGAAGATAATCAAGCCGGATGTTCCTGAATATCACACGGTTTCACTTATCATCGTAGCGGTAGCAGTAGCAGTCAAGATAGCCCTGGGCAGCTTCGTAAAGTCTACGGGTAAGAAGGTAAACTCCGATGCACTCATCAATTCCGGTGCAGATGCCCTGATGGATTCCATCATATCTGCCTCAACCCTGATAGCTGCTGTGATATTTGTTGTATTCAACGTGTCATTAGAAGCCTGGCTGGGTGCGGTAATAGCCCTGGTGATAATAAAGTCAGGATTTGAGATGATAGCCGATACGGTATCCAAACTGCTGGGAGAGCGTGTGGACGGACAGCTGGTAAGGGATATCAAGGAGACCATCAAAAGCTTCCCTGAGGTGAGCGGGGCCTATGACCTGGTCATGCATAATTACGGACCGGATTCATATAACGGATCGGTGCATATCGAAGTGCCCGATACCATGTCTATAGATGAGCTGGACAAGCTGATAAGAAGGATAGAGGTTAAGGTATACCGGGAGCATAAGGTGATACTTACGGCAGTGAGTATCTATTCGGATAACGCCGGTAATCCCGATGCCATAGCAGAGCGTGATAAGATCCGGGAGATGGTTACAGCCGATCCGTATGTGCTGCAGATGCATGGCTTTTATCTCAACAGGGAGGATAAGATGATGCGTTTTGATATCGTGGTCAGCTTTGATGCAAAGGACCGCGGCAGTGTATACCGTCAGGCGGTCCGGAAGGTGCAGGAAGCCTATCCGGATTACACGGTTCAGATCGCTATGGACATAGATTTTACCGACGTGGACTGAACTTGCAATATATAGTATATTAGTGTATAATTTTACCATTTAAAACACAATTTCTGCTTGGAGGGCATCGGAAATGTGTTAGCGCCAGGACCGTAACAGGTTGACGAGGACAGCAACTATCGAAAGACTCGGCGGGTGTTGCTGCGGCCATCGCAGTGGTCGAAAGAAAAAGGGCAAAAAGCAGAATCAAAACTGTAACAGAGACTTTTTCACAACTGCGCTACATCACACAAAAAGAGGAGAAATTTATTATATGAGAGTAGTTATTCAGGATGATTACGAAAAAATGTGTAAGTGGGCAGCTGCTTACATTGCGGCTAAGATAAACGGACATAAAGAGGCGCGGCCTTTTGTGCTGGGTCTTCCTACGGGATCATCTCCCATAGGGGTATATAAAGAGCTGGTACGCATGAACAAAGCGGGAGAGCTCTCTTTTGCCAATGTGGTGACCTTCAATATGGACGAGTATCTGGGCCTGCCCCGTGAGCATGACCAGAGCTATTGGTATTTTATGCATGATAATCTGTTCAACCATCTGGTAGATATGAAGCCGGAGAATATCAATATCTTAAACGGTATGACAGACGATCCGGAGGGAGAGTGCAGGAGATATGAAGAAAAGATAGCATCTTACGGCGGTATCGACCTGTTTATGGGCGGAATCGGTGTAGATGGCCACCTGGCATTCAATGAGCCTTATACCAGCCTGACTTCACGTACAGGTGTGCGTGATCTGACCACAGATACAAGGATAGTAAACAGCAGATTTTTCGGCAACGATCCGGAGAAGGTGCCGGCAAAAGCACTGTCCGTAGGTATAGGTACGGTTACAGACTCAAAAGAAGTTCTGGTACTGATATCGGGGCATAATAAGGCGCGTGCACTTGCGGCCACCGTAGAAGGCGGCGTCAGCCAGAAGTGGACCTGCTCTGCACTGCAGATGCATAACGGTGCTATCATTGCCTGCGATGAAGAGGCATGCGGTGAGCTTACCGTTGATACTTATAAGTACTTCCTGGATATCGAGAAGAAAGAGAGGTTATAAGATGTATACGATCAAAGATCTGTATGACCTGGATCATACATTGGCTAAAGATTATCTGCTTCAGTTTACCTATCCCTGGGAAGCGCTTAAAGGTATAAAGGACTTTATACTTGAGCTTGGGCCTACTCTTGGAGACGAATACGAGGAGCGTGAAGAGCATGTATGGGTACATAAGACCGCAAAGGTATTCCCCACTGCTTATCTTGGGGCACCTTGTATCATAGGACCCAATACCGAAGTACGCCACTGCGCATTTATTCGTGGTTCAGCGTTGGTAGGCGCAGACTGCGTTGTGGGAAATTCGGTAGAGCTTAAGAATGTGATCCTTTTCGATCATGTTCAGACGCCCCATTATAATTATGTAGGTGATTCTATACTTGGATACTATTCACATATGGGTGCCGGTTCCATCACTTCCAATGTCAAATCGGACAAGAAACTGGTTGTAGTACATAATGGTACGGAAGAAATGGAAACAGGAATCAAGAAATTCGGTGCCATGCTGGGAGATCATGTAGAAGTAGGCTGTAATTCGGTATGTAATCCCGGTACTGTAGTAGGAAGGAATTCCAATGTATATCCCACTTCCTGCGTGCGCGGAGTGGTACCTGAGAATTCCATATACAAAAATAACGGAGAGATTGTGAGGAAAAGAGATAATGGGTAAATATTTCGGAACAGACGGATTTCGTGGCGAGGCTAACAAAAATCTGACATTTGAACATGCCATCAAGATCGGACGTTTCCTGGGCTGGTATTATGGTGAAAAGGAAGGTAAGAAAGCCAAGATAGTTATCGGCAAGGATACAAGACGTTCCAGCTATATGTTTGAATATGCGCTGTGCACGGGGCTTATGGCATCCGGAGCAGATGCTTACATAATGCATGTAACAACGACTCCTTCCGTGGCATATATTACACGTGTTGATGATTTTGACTGCGGCATAATGATCTCCGCATCACACAATCCGTACTATGATAATGGTATAAAGCTTTTAAACGGTAAGGGCGAGAAGATGGATGAAGAGACCATCTTAAAGGTTGAAGATTACATAGATGGTAAGCTGGAAATACCTGTTGCGGAGCGTGATCATATCGGACGTACGGTGGATTATGTTGCCGGACGTAACCGTTATATCGGATATCTGATCTCCATGTCCAAGTACAGCTTCAAGGACGTTAAGGTCGGGCTTGATGTGGCAAACGGTGCTGCATGGCAGATAGCAAAGGGCGTGTTTGATGCCCTTGGAGCAAAGACTTATGTGATGAATGACAGCCCGGACGGATATAATATCAATACGGACTGCGGTTCTACGCATATCGAGCACCTTCAGAAGTTTGTTGTGGAGAAGGGCCTGGATGTGGGATTTGCTTATGACGGAGATGCAGACCGCTGCCTTTGTGTGGATGAGAAGGGCAATGTGATCACAGGTGATCATATACTTTATATCTACGGATTGTATATGAAGGAGCGCGGAAAGCTTCTCAATAATAAGGTGGTCACTACAGTTATGAGTAACTTCGGTCTCTATAAGGCATTGGATAAAGTGGGTATCGAATATGAGAAGACCAAGGTGGGAGATAAATATGTATATGAGAATATGGTGACCAACGGACACCGTATCGGCGGAGAGCAGTCCGGTCATATCATATTTACAAAATATGCTACCACCGGTGATGGTATCCTTACATCACTTAAGATGATGGAAGTAATGCTGGCAAAGGAAAAGCCCATGAGCGAACTTGCGGCGCCTGTGGTATTCTATCCCCAGGTACTCAAGAATGTACGCGTTAAGAGCAAGCCTGATGCACAGAATGATCCTAAGGTTCAGGAGGCGGTCAGTGAAGTGGCCAAGGCGCTTGGAGATGAGGGACGTATCCTGGTGCGTGAGAGCGGAACAGAACCTGTTATCCGCGTAATGGTTGAAGCAGGCAGTGATGAGATCTGTGAAAAGTACGTGGACAGCGTGATCGATGTCATCAGGGCACAGGGACATTTAGCAGAAGCATAAAGCAAGCAGAAAGGACTGCCGCATTCCTGGATAGGAGTGGGCAGTCTTTTTAGGATAGTTTCATGAAGACAGTGGATGTGATCATTCCGGTATATAAACCGGATGAACGGTTAAAGAAGATAATATCACGTTTAAGACGTCAGACATATCCGGTGAACAGGATAATACTGATCAATACGGGGCGTGCCTATTTTGAGCAGGCCTTTAAGAGTGATATGTCATTTTTTGAAGCCGATGACATAGTGCTCAGACATATAAGTGAAGATCAGTTTGATCACGGAACCACAAGACGGATGGCGGTATCCATATCAAAAGCAGATTATTTTATCTGTATGACCGATGATGCTCTGCCGCTGGATAAGTATCTTGTGGAGAATCTTATAAAACCGCTTACGGATAAAAAAGCATCTGCTGCTTATGCCCGACAGCTGGCCGGAAAAGAAGCGGATATAGTTGAAAAATTCTCCAGACGCTTTAATTATCCTGCAGTATCAAGACTGAAGAGTAAAGAGGATATGGAGGAGCTTGGGATAAAGACCTTCTTCTGTTCGAATGCCTGTGCAGCTTATGACAGAAATGTTTATAACGGTCTGGGCGGATTTGAGAAGCATATGATCTTTAATGAAGATATGGTCTATGCGGGAAGAATGGTTGATGCCGGCGGATCCGTCGCTTATGTGGCGGAAGCCAGGGTATTACATACGCATCATTACACTGCGATACAGCAGCTTAAGCGGAATTTTGATCTGGGTGTATCGCAGGCACAGTTCCCGGAACTGTTTGAAAGGGTATCATCGCAGTCGGAAGGCATACGCATGATAAGGGGCATGATGGGAATGCTCTGTAAAAAAGGCAGCTATGCAATGATTCCCGGTGTGGTGATAAATTCAGCGTGCAAACTGGCAGGCTATAAACTGGGAAAAGCATATAAGAAACTGCCGCTGTGGCTGATCATGAAACTGACCATGAATAAGAGATATTGGAAGAGTTATAAGGAGTAAATATGTGCGGAATAGTTGGATATATAGGAAAGAATCAGGCTGCACCGATAATACTGGGCGGGCTTGAGAAACTGGAATACAGAGGCTATGACTCTGCAGGTATGGCCATTATCAGTGAGGACGGAAAACTCACTTACGAGAAATCCGTAGGAAGACTTAAGGTGCTGGATGAGTTGACCCATGGGGGAAGCCTGCTTCCCGGGCATGCGGGAATAGGGCATACACGCTGGGCTACGCATGGAGTCCCCAGTAACGAGAACGCGCATCCTCATTTCAATGAGGCCGAGACCATTGCAGTTGTTCATAACGGTATAATAGAAAACTACATTCAGCTGCGTGATAAGCTTACAAAAAAGGGTTATAAATTCCACTCGGAGACTGATACGGAAGTTTTGGCCCATATGCTGGACCGTTACTATAAGGGGAATCCCCTGGAGACGATAACCAGAGTAATGCACAGAGTAGAAGGATCTTATGCACTTGGCATCATATTTGCGGATCATCCGGATGAGATATATGCGGTGCGTAAGGACTCTCCGCTGGTTGTGGGACGCAATGAGGAGGGATGCTTTATCGCATCCGATGTACCGGCAATGCTTAAGCATACACGTACGGTATATTATGTTGAGAATCAGGAGATAGCATGCCTTAAGGCTGATGAGCTTCATTTTTATTCGATAGATGAAGAGGAACTGGAAAAGCAGCCCACTGAGATCGACTGGGATGCCAATGCTGCCGAAAAGGGCGGTTATGAGCATTTTATGTTAAAGGAAATGTATGAACAGCCCAAGGCTATAAGGGAGACACTCATACCGCAGAATAATCCCCGTATCAGAAGTAACGATATTGTTATCGAAGAACTTAATATGAGCGATGAAGAGATAAAGGCTATCAGGAAGATACATATCGTGGCCTGCGGTTCTGCTTATCATGCTGGTATGAGCGGAAAGTATGTGATAGAAGGCCTGGCGCGTATTCCTGTTGAGGTGGATCTGGCTTCCGAATTCCGTTACCGTGATCCCATCATAGAAGAAGGAGCACTGGTAATAGTTATAAGCCAGTCGGGTGAGACTGCAGATACCAAGGAAGCCCTGCATCTTTCGCAGAGCAAGGGATTTCCTGTGCTGGGTATAGTAAATGTGGTAGGAAGTGCCATAGCACGTGAAGCCGATAAGGTAATGTATACCTGGGCAGGACCGGAGATAGCGGTGGCCACCACAAAAGCATACAGTGCACAGCTTATAGCGCTCTATCTGCTGGCCATGAAATTCGCAAGGGTGCGTGGAACAGTTACTGATGAATACTTTAAGGAACTGCTTGAAGACATACAGCGGCTGCCCGACCAGGTCGAGATGCTGCTTGAGAGCAGAAAGCGGATACAGCGTTTTGCAAACCGATATATAGGCGCAAAGGATGTGTTCTATATAGGACGCGGCGCGGATTATGCCACGGCGCTGGAAAGTGCACTTAAGCTTAAGGAGATATCCTATGTTCATTCCGAGGCATATGCAGCAGGAGAGCTTAAGCATGGTACCATTTCCCTGATAGAAGAGGGAACACTGGTAACTGCGCTGGCTACCCAGGAGGCATTGTATCAGAAGACCGTAAGTAATATGGTGGAAGTCAAGAGCCGTGGTGCCTTTGTGCTGGCAGTTACAAATGAAGGCAACAAGGATATAGAAAAAGCTGCGGATTATGTGATACACATACCCACCACCAACCAGTGGATGGCTAACAGCCTGGCGATAGTGCCCATGCAGCTTTTTGCATATTATGTTGCTCTGGGCAAGGGCTGTGATATCGACAAGCCCAGGAACCTGGCTAAATCAGTTACGGTGGAGTAACTTAAGGACAGCAATGATACAGAAGACAGAGGTTTCGGCCTCTGTCTTTTTCGTTGCGCGGGAGTGCAATAAATGGTAAAATATTAAGATATGGAAAAAGAAGATACAATATTCTATCTGGGTAAAAATGAAGAGCCCGTTTCGGAAGACGGGCAGGCTTCTGAAGAAGAACTCCGTATATCATACGGGGGGGATATTCCTGATGCCTTGTTAAAGTCAGAAGATAAATGGGGCTCAAGGGAGAATATGGAAAGAGTGAAGGTGCTTTCCGAAAAGTGTGAACGGCGGTCAAGGGTAGTAAGCAGGATGATCTATCTGGAAAGACGGCAGATGGAGATCATCACTGCAATGACGGGGATCGGGAAACGACAATGGGAAAAAAAGACCGACATGTTCCAGATATTCGTCTTTATAGTATTTGTGATCATCTGTCCCATACTGCTGTTTGTGATCTGGATATATTTAAGAGAGTATTGGACATTATTGATATCGGCGCTGGTCTTCTGGATCGCGGGATTAACGTTAATGAAAAAGAGAGGTAAAAGTTCCACGGAAAGGAAACAGGAGGAGCTCTCAGGTAAGCTTAAGGAGATCGAAGAGGAGCATGAACTTCTTGAGAAGGAAAGAGGAGAACTGAATTCCGAGATCCAAAGGCTTAGAGAGCAGCAGGTAAGCAAACTGGAAGAAGCAGAGTGAGGAGGTCCCGGTGAAATACGATGCATTTATAAGTTATCGCCATATGCCGCTGGATATGGAGATAGCAAAGAAACTACATAAAGGACTGGAAACCTTTCCCGTACCGGCATCAGTACGTGAGAGTACGGGGAAGAAAAAAATTGAAAGGGTATTCCGTGACCAGGAAGAATTACCTATAGGAAGTAATCTGACTGAAGAGATATCAGCAGCTCTGGAGGAGTCGGAATATCTTATAGTGGTCTGCTCGCACTATACGCCTGAGTCAATCTGGGTACAAAGAGAGATCGAGACCTTTATATCGATGCATGACCGCAGCCATGTTCTGGCGATACTTGTAGAGGGTGAACCTGAAGACAGTTTCCCTAAACAGCTGACCATCGATGATGAGGGCAATCCTGTTGAGCCATTGGCGGCCGATGTACGCGGAGCTACCAAAGCGGAACAGAATAAGAAATTTAATACGGAACTCCTGCGTCTGGCAGCGCCCATCCTGGGGTGTTCATATGATGATCTGAAACAAAGGCATCGTGAAAGAATGATACGCAGAATGGTGATCGAGATATCTGCGCTGGCCGGCGTGGTAGCTGCGGCAGGAGCACTGTTCGGTCTATATAATGCAAAAGTAGCAAAAGAGATGGAGACTCTTGCGAATGATAAGGCGGCACTTGCCGAACAGATGTCTTCACTTGCAGCCGAAAAGACGCAGCTTGCTGATGATATCATGCTTGAATATCAGGAAAAATTACAGAATCAGTCGCGCTTTTATGCGCAAAAATCACAGGCGCTTATGGCGGAGGGGAACAGAAGAGCTGCTGTTTTAGTGGCAGCGGAAGCATTACCTTCCGTCGAAAATGACAGACCTTACATACCGGAGGCGGAAAACGCGTTAAGCTCCGCATTGAGAGTATACGATTTCCCGTCCCAAATGGATTATGACAGAAACCTGCATCATAGTCAGGTTGTACGTGATCTTAAGTTTTGCAGCGACGGGAAAAGGGTGCTTACGCAGGATACGGGAGATAATCTGCATGTGTGGTCTTTAGATACATGGACAGAAGAAATGTTTGTGTCTCATGTGGTAAAGGAAAACAATTATACTGCGGATATAGTCAATGCGGACGCAGATGAAGACAGCGTATACATAGCAACTACGGAAGCCTTATACAGATATGACAATACGGGAAATGTGATCTGGAGCGAAGATCTCAGTGATCAGATAGTAGAGGCAGATTTCCATCCGGATAAAAATGAAGTATTTGTTGTACACTACAATTATATCGAGGTTTATGATACCAGAAACGGTATACTGAACTACACTTATGATAAGGAAACGGAGGAGAGTTTTTCAAACTCTACGGCATGCTATCCGGAGAGCGGTCTGTTCGTATGTGCCCATTCCGGGCCCGTTGCCGGTGGGGAGAGCGTCATTTCTTTTATCAATGTGAACGAAAACAGCATGACAGATGTAAAGTGTTCAGGTAATGATGTTTTTGATGTATGTATGACTAAATCGGGAAATACCGTTGTTGTGAGCAGTGAAAATGATCTGCTTACCAGCGCCGGAGATATAGGAGCTTTATACGTTGAGCTTTTTGATCAGAGCGGAGAAAGGATATGGATCAATGAGCTGGATTTTGAATTGGAAGACTGGGTTACATTCCGGTCAGATCTCTGTTCACAGGATTATGATGACGGTGAAGGGGTTGTAAGCAAAGAAATAGTATTCAGTATAGAGAATACGATATTTTACTTAAACGAGGACGACGGATCAACGGTGCACAGGGCCGACTATGAAAAGGGCGTCTCCTTTGTACTGGTATCCGATGACAGCCGTTATATCTATATCGTTTACGATAACGGAGATATCCTGCCGGTTGATCCCGCGACGGGAGAAGAATTTAAAGGAAGCAAGATGGAAACAGATAAGTCTCTCATTGATGGCCTGGTGATACACGACAGTATTCTGTTCAGATCTGCCCTGTCACCGGATGTGTACATCCTTTCATTTCCAAATAGCGAAAATGCAGTACTTCCGTTACTGGATGCGGAGCAAGATGACTGCAAGTGTTTCGGGTGGTCATCAGAAGGCGAATATTATGTTCTGGGCAATAAGGTAAATTCAGAGTATTACTTTTATGACGGGGACGGAAAACAGATCTATTCATCAGATGGTCTCGGCAAGTATGTTCTGGAAACAGAATTCTACCGGAACAGTTTTCTTATCGCTTCTAAAGATGAGATGATGATCATAGATCCTGTTACGGGGAATACTGAGATAGATAAATTTGAAGATATGGGAGTAGATTCATATGCAACAGAGGTGATGATAGCAGATAACGGAGCTTATATTGTCTGCAAAAGCGGGAGAAAATTATACGTTGTTGATGTGGCTGCTAAAAATATGGTGTTTTCATACGAAGCGGATGAGTTAGTAGGCAAAGCTATAGTGACAAATGACGGAAGCAGGCTATATGTATCACAGGATAATACGGATCTGTATTATGTCGACACAACAAGCGGTGAAAGGACAGATATCACAGGTGACAGATTAAGGGAGGTGGCGAATCTTTATTCGTATAATTATCTGGTCTTAAGTCCTGACGGCAGATTTACCGCTATGTGCTGTGTGGATAATATGGTACGTGTTATTGAGAACCAGTCAAACAAAGTCATAGCGGAAATACCTCTTGGGATTGCAAGCCGAGTTTTTATTGAGTTTACAGCAGACGGCGAACGTCTTATTACCCAGGGGGATGATTACATGGTCAGGATATGGGGGCTGGCAGAGGGAAAATGGCTCGGATACTTTAGCGCAGATTATTCTATCGATTATTCAATGACTGCAGCTGATAGAGGATATATGGCTTTATTTGACCCGTGTGGAATGTATCTGATCGAGACAGGCGGGTATAGGCTGGTGGCATATGTGCCTTTTGGGATAACATATACCTCAGATGATAACAGCTATATCCAGCGGAATTACAGGCAGGTTTATCGCGGGCATTGCATGAACCTGGAGGAACTTGAGGCAGAATATAAGCGTCAGTTCCCCTATGACAGTCTGACAGACGAAGAGAGGTATATGTATAATATCAATTAAGAAAGGCAGGCTTTTATTTGACCGCTGAAAAGCTTAAATACAGATTTATAATAAGGGCTCTTGTGGGGGCTTTGCTTGGCCTGATGATATGGGTGATACTCTTTTTGTGCGGTTCGTATTCGGATGAGACGGTGCTCGATCGACCCGCACTTATGGTCCAGCTGTTTGGTTCCATGTTGTTGGGAACGGTAAATATGGGCGGTGCGATCCTTTACGAAATAGAAAGCCTGGGGCTTTGGAAGCCGACTTTGATCCACTATATTCTTTGTATGACATCATTGACGTCTGCAAGCCTTATACTTAAGTGGTTCGAACCCGGGACACTTGTGATCATGCTGCTTATCTGTACGGTAATATACGTTATTATCTGGCTGGCAAATTATCTGTTCAATAAGTATTCGGTGAGAACCATGAACAGGGATCTGGAGCTGATGATGAAAAAAAAGCAGGATGGTGACCGTTCATGAAACATATGGTGGATATAGAAGTGGTCATTGATGAGTCCTGTACGGATCCCAGAGTTACCATACATACCAATGCAAAAAGTGCACGCGTGGAAAACATCATAGAAGCGGTAGAGAAGGCAGCGGAGAGTGATTTCCCGATGATACCCGGCAGTGACGGTGATAATGTGGAGCTTATTTCGCAGCGTGATATCATAAGGGTTTTTACCGAAGGCCGGAAGATACTTATACGCACTGAAGAGAAGGTGTATACAGTTAACAGGACTCTGTCGGGTATAGAAGAAGTACTGAATTCCGACAGATTCCTGCGCATCTCACAGTCGGAGATAATAAATCTGTACAAGGTTAAATGCTTTGATATAAACACCGTGGGTACCATAGGTATAGTTTTTGAAAACGGTGAGAGAACATGGGTAGCAAGAAGCAGGGTTAAAGCTATCAAAGATATGATCAAAAAGAGTATGTAACGATCCTGTATCAAGAGGTTTCTGCTTATGGACCGTAAAAACAATAATATGACAGCGCTGCTCCTTTGCGCTGCAGGGATCTTGTTAAATATTATATTGAATACGGTGGTTACGGCAATTGGCGTCCCGTTGTATCTGGATACGGTCGGGACAGTAGCCGTAGCTGTTATGGGCGGCTATCTGCCCGGTATTTTTGTGGGTTTTGTCACCAATCTGATCAAGAGCATATCTGATCCGACGTCTATGTATTACGGTGTGCTCAATGTTATCATTGCTGTCTTTGCAACGTATTTTTCCGATCATGGTCTCTTTAAGAAAAAAGAATGTATCCCGGTTATCATAGTTGTATTTACATTGATAGGCGGTGGTATAGGATCACTGATACCGCTGTATATGCAGGAGCTTGCATATGACAGCGAATCCTTAAGCAGCATGCTTTACGAAACGGGATATTTCAATGCTGAGCTCGCGCATATACTTTCCAGCATCATTATGAATCTGCCGGATAAAGCGATCACGGTATTTCTGGTGTTTGTGATCCTTCGTTTGGTGCCCGTGAAGTATTATGACCGTTTCAGTTTTAAAAACTGGAAACAGGCGCCTGTTCCGGAACATCGTGCTTTTGCCAGGGACAAGACGGATATCAGAGAGCATTCACTTCAAACCAAAACACTGTTTATTCTGATAGTATCCCTTTCTACCGTTGCAACTATCGGTACTATCATAAGTATGAGTGTATATCATAAAACGATCGTTAAGGAAAGGACCAATCTTGCCATAGGAACGGCAAGGATCGCTGCGAGTGTTATCGATGCCGATCATATTGACAGATATCTTAAGAACGGCGGTAACGGAACAGATTACAGGGATACCAAGAGACAGCTGCAGGAGATATTGTACAGCTCTTCGGAAATCGAGTTTTTATATGTATATAAAGTTGAAGAGGACGGCTGCCATGTTGTTTTTGACATTGATACAGCTGATGTTGCTGCAGAAGCTGTAGGAACTGTTCTGCCTTTTGAACAGGGTATCAGAGAGCATAAAGATGAAATGATAGCAGGTAAAGAGGTGACTCCTGTTATCACGAATGACAAATACGGACATCTGCTTACTGCATGCCAGCCTGTATATGATTCACGCGGAAAGTGTGCATGTTATGTGATGGCTGATGTTGATATGGCGCAGATATCCGCGGACGAACGCAGTTTCCTCATGGAGATGATAACCGTCTTTTCGGGCTTTATCATCCTGCTGGGTACATTTGTTATCTGGCTGGCTGAATACCATATAATCTTCCCGATCAAAGCCGTAACTAAATGTGTTAACAGCTTCGTATATTCCGAAAGCGCACAGGAAAGAATAGATGCAGATGTAAAGATGATAAGAAGCCTGGATGTTAAGACGGGTGATGAGGTTGAGGAAATGTACAACTCCATCGCCAGGATGATGCTGGATCAGGCTGAACAGATGCGCAGTATCAGGAGACTTTCGGAGTCTACAGCAAAGATGCAGGACGGATTGATCGTCACAATGGCAGACCTTGTGGAAAACCGTGATTCCGATACCGGAGCCCATATTCAGAAAACAGCGGCATATGTTAATATCATAGTGGAGGGTCTTAAGAAAAAAGGATATTATGCGGAAAAGATCACGCCAAAGTTTATCACTGATGTGGTAAGATCCGCGCCGTTGCATGATGTGGGAAAGATCAATATTCCGGATGAGATATTGAACAAGCCGGGCAAGCTGACACCCGAAGAGTTTGAGATCATGAAGACGCATACAGTGGCCGGAAAGAAGATCATGGAGAATGCGATCAGTACTGTAAAGGGCGACAACTATCTGAAAGAAGCAAGGAACATGGCAGCGTATCATCACGAACGCTGGGACGGTAAGGGATATCCGGAAGGGCTTCATGGTGAGGTGATACCTCTGGCGGCACGTATAATGGCAGTGGCGGATGTGTTTGACGCGCTTACGTCCAGGCGCGTATATAAGCCTGCATTTCCGCTTGAAAAGGCACTGGCTATCATAGAAGAGGGCAAGGGAACACAGTTCGATCCGAAGTGTGTAGAGGCTTTAATGGATTCGCTGGAAGAGGTTAAGCTTATTCTTAAGAAGTATAATCGTGATGAATAAAACGGAGGGGTTCTGTGCATAGAAGGTCTTTAAGAATTCTGTATATGACAGCACTATTGATACTTGCAGCAGCGATGGCTGCAGGTACCGTTTTAAGAGCTGCGGCATCGGGAGAGGAAGGCAGCGGTGAAAACAAAACTGCAGCAGATGATCCTGCCTATGCGGGAGGAGGCTATGTTATCACAGGCCAGACGGAAAACACAGGATACTCTGCTTTTATCTATGATGCAACTAACGGTCTGCCGACTTCGGAAGCTAATTATATCCTGGGATCAGGTGACGGATATATATGGATCGGAGGATACAGTGGTGTCTTCAGATATAACGGATCTGTGTTTACAAGAATGGATACGTCTTACGGTCTTAGCAACGGGCGTGGATTGTTTGAAGACAGTAAAGGCAGGATCTGGGTCGGTACCAACGATAACGGCGTGGTAGTTATCGATGGTGATAAGCATACACATATCACATACAGGGAAGGTCTGCCCGCCTCTTCTATAAGGATATTTTCAGAAGATGAGAGCGGTAATGTGTACGTGGGTACCACAGCCGGGGTCTGTTATGTGGACAGCACAATGAACGTTCACGTTGTAGATGATGAGAGGATAAACAACGAACGGGTATTGAGGCTTGATTCTGATGCATCGGGAAGGATCTATGGGCAGACGAAAAGCGGTAAGGTCTTTTTGATAGAAGACGGAGGGATCTCTTCAGTATATACCGGAGAGGATCTGGGGATAGAAAAGATAACGACGATATTGACCGATCCGGGGCATAACGGATATCTGTATCTGGGGACAGATAAGGGTGCTGTATATTACTGGTGTTATGCCAATCTTTCTGTTGAAATACAGTGTATAGAATGCTTCAGTGAGTCAGCGGTTCACTGGCTTAATTATGACTGTGACAGGGTATGGGTCTCTTCCGTTACCGGGATCGGATATCTTGATGAGGCTAAAAGATTTCATCCTGTTGATGATCTGCCGCTGAACAGTGGTATCGAGATGATCACTTCCGATTATCAGGGAAATATCTGGGTGGCATCTTCCACGCAGGGAATAATGAAGATAGTTGCCAACAGATTTGTTAATGTGACTTATCAGGCCGGTCTGGAAGAGGAAATAACAAATGCGGTCTGTATATATAAAGACAGATTGTATATCGGAACAAACAACGGGCTCAGGATAATAGATAAGAACGGCAGGCTGATCGAAGATAAGCTTACGGATTTTATAGGTGAATCCAGGATACGCTGCATAAAAGAAGGCGCGGATGATGATCTGTGGATAGCAACATTTACAAAAGATACAGGTCTTGTTCATTTATCGGGTGACGGGACTGTCAGTTCTTTTAATAAAGATAACGGAATGCCGGATAACGAGGTGAGGTGCATACTGGTAGATCCTGACGGGAGTGTGTATGCCGGTACCAACGGAGGACTTGTACAGATAAAGGATAACCGGGTGAGTGCTGTTACAGGCGCAGGTGAGGTAGTAAAAAATACGGTCTTCATGACGGTTGAGCAGGGAGAAAACGGTGATATATACGTTGGTACGGACGGTGACGGAATATATGTGATCAATGGGGAAAATGTAAGTAAGATAGGCAGGGATGACGGACTTACAAGCGATGTCATCATGAGGATAAAGAAGGATGAAGAGAGGGGAGTATACTGGATAATCACTTCCAATTCCCTGGAATACATGAAAGACGGGATCATCTATGAGGTTACGTCTTTCCCTTATAACAATAACTTTGATCTGTATTATGGGGACAAGGATGATATATGGATCATATCTTCCCGCGGTATTTACGAAACGGATGCGGAAAGCCTGCTCCGGGATGATGTGTCGGAGTACAGACTTTATACCCTGAACAACGGCCTGCCGGGAATGCCTGTGGCACATCCATACTGCGCGCAGAGTGAGGACGGATACCTGTATATACCGGAAACAAAGGGTGTATGTAAGATAAATACCGGAAGAACCGGATCCGATGACATATTCATCAAGGCAGCTGTTGAGTCGGTTTATTGCGGTGATAAACTGATCCTTCCCGGAACTGACGGAGTATATACATTACCTGCAGAAGCCGGCCGTATAAAAATCACGCCCTCCATAATGGATTACAGTCTGCTGGATCCCATGGTTTATATGTATCTGGAGGGAAAAGAGGAAGAAGGTATAGCGGTATCAAGAAGCAGCCTGGCTTCACTTGAGTATACGGGACTTTCATACGGAAACTATACACTGCATATACGCATTACCGATACGAGTGGGGAAAGGGAATACCTTGATGAGACTTTTAAGATAGTAAAGAAGGCACGTATTGCTGAGCTTCCCATGATCAGGCTGCTGATATTCCTTGCCTTGATCACGGTAAGCGGATATATCATATGGCGTGTGTTGAAGAGTACCGTTATCCGCAGGCAGTATGATGTGGTAAAGCAGGCAAAGGAAGATGCTGAAAGAGCTAATTCCGCAAAATCGCGATTTCTTGCTAATATGTCCGGAGAGATACGCACGCCTATCAATACCATTATGGGAATGAATGAGATGGCGCTGAGAGAGGATCCGGCGGGAGTCCCGAGAGGGTATTACCTGTCGATGATGAATTATTCACTGGATATACGTAATGCATCGGAATCCCTTCTTGCCCTCGTCAATGATCTGCTGGATATATCCAGGATCGAATCAGGAGATATGAAGCTGTCGGAACAGGAGTATGATACTGTGGAGCTGCTGCGTTCCGTTATTTCGATGATAAGGATAAGGAATGAAGAAAAGAAGCTGGGCTTTGACGTGAGTGTTGATGAGCTGCTTCCCAGGCGTCTATACGGTGATAAGGGAAAGATCCGACAGATACTGATAAACCTTCTTACCAATGCCGTGAAATATACTAATTCCGGCGGCTTTAGCCTCAATGTTTCGATGGATGAAAGAAAAGATGAGGAATGCAGCCTGCGTTTTTCGGTTAAGGATACCGGAATAGGCATCAAAGAAGAAGATCTGGAAAATCTCTTTACGGTTTATGAACATCTGGATCAGAAAAAGAACAGCGGCATACAGGGAATAGGATTGGGACTTGATATATCTCACAGATTTGCCGGGATAATGGGCGGAGAACTGAAATGTGAAAGTGTATACGGGGAAGGATCGGAGTTCATACTTACATTGGAGCAGAAGATCGTTGATAAAACTCCGATAGGAACATTCAGGGAACACGACGACGGTATGGCAAGAGGACCATATGTACCGCAGTTCATTGCGCCGGATGCAGATGTTCTTATAGTTGATGACAGCCAGATCAATCTTAATGTTATCAAAGGCCTGCTCAAAGCTACAGGAGTTTTTGTGTCTACAGCATCAAACGGTGCCGACTGTCTGGATAAGATAAGGGATACAAAGTTTAATGTAGTATTGCTTGACTATACGATGCCGGGAATGGACGGCGCGGAGACTGTAAATGAGATACGGAAGATAGACAAATCCCTTCCGGTTTATGCACTTACAACTAATAATACAGTTGATGAAGAATTTTATATTTCGAAGGGATTCAACGGATATCTTTCCAAACCGATAGACAGTATCGTTCTGGAAAGAATCCTTATGAAGCATATACCTGAAGAGATGATGGATAAGACGCAGCAGGAATCTGTTGTTGACGATATGACTATAATACCGGATGAGCTTCAGTGGATATATGATACTGACGGGATATCGGTAACTGACGGTATCAGGAATGCCGGCGGTGTATCTTCATATATATTTGCCCTGAATCTTTTCTATGACACCATAGATGAAAATCATATGCATATAAAAGAAGCCTTTGATAAAGCTGATATGGGATCGTATTCAATAAGAGTCCATACATTAAAAACATCTGCCGGGATCGTGGGAGCACTTGATCTTTCGGCGCATGCGGCTGAACTCGAAGAAGCTGCGAATAAAAATGATACTGCGTTTATTAAAGCAAACACGGAAAAGCTTTTGACTGAGTTTACCGGATATAAAGAAAAGCTGGGCCGCCTGCGTGTAAAGGATGAGAAAAGTAAAGAGTAGGCGATCGGCTTCGGGAGAACGTTTCTTATGATAGAATTTATAAGAGCACATCAACTTAATCTAATGCTGCTTTTATGCGGAGCCTGCGGGATCATGGCATTTATGCTGTTTATCACGCGGTTCCTTTCGGCCCGCCGTAAGGGGATACTTATCCTTATGGAGATCATAGCGTTTGTTTTGCTGTGGTTTGACAGGATGGCATATATATATGCGGGAGATCCCGGCCCGCAGGCTTATATAATGGTAAGGCTGAGTAACTTCCTGGTGTTTTTCCTGACCCCCGGGGTGGTCTTCGGGTTTAATCTGTATCTTATGGACTATATGAGAAATGAGGGCGGTAAAGATGTACTGCCTAAAAGACTCAGGGTCGTGGAGTTTATCTCTGCCGGAGGTATGGCGCTTGCGATAATCGCATCATTTACGGATCTGTATTACTATTTTGATGAGAGTAATAAATATCACAGGGGTGACGGCTTCCTTTTAGCATATATCATACCGGTGGTATGCCCTTTAATACAGTATACCGTTATCAGACAGTATAAAAAGATTTTCAGCAAACTGATATACTTCTCCCTAGGATTGTATATTTTTGTTCCCATCGCATGCGGTATATTGCAGATCTTTACATACGGGATATCCATAGTTAACATGTCCCTGGTTGCAGTCTCCGTTTCTTTATATTTCTTCACATATCTTGATATCAATCATGCTGTTGAGGAGGCGCACAGGAAAGAGATGGAGAATATGCAGGGGGAACAGAGGCGAATGAAGAGGCTGTTCGAACAGACAGCAACGTCTTTTGTTTCGGCTGTTGAGAAAAAGGATGATTTTACCAAGGGTAATGCCGTGAGGGTGGCGGAGTATGCACGGAGGATCGCAGAGCTGTGCGGCAAAGATGAAGAAGAATGTGAGAAGGCCTATTATGCGGCTCTGCTGCATGATGTAGGAATGATAGGTATTCCCGACAGTGTGATAAAGAATGCGGACGGACCGGGAAAGACGGATTACGAGATAATAAAACGTAAGCCGGTCATAGGTAAAGAGATATTATCAAGTATCACGGAATATCCTTATCTGAGTCAGGGAGCATATTACAGTCATGAGAGGTATAACGGCAGCGGCTATCCGGAAGGGCTTAAGGGAGAAGAAATACCTGAGATAGCAAGGATCATCGCAGTGGCCGATGCATATGTCATCATGACATCAAAGAAAAGGTATCGTGATTCCAAGCCTGACTTTGTTGCAAGAGAAGCTTTTGTAAAAGGAGCAGGAGTGGAGTTTGATCCTGTTTTTGCAAATGCCATGGTAAGGATAATAGATAGCGACAGAAGAGAGAATGAGCGGAAGGATATCTCCGAATTGGAAGAGGGGATAATCTGCGTGGAATACAGGGACAGTATCACGGCAGGTATACTGATCGAACGCGGCATTAAAAAACTGAGCTTTGAATGCATTCCCGCTGACGGATTTGAAAGCAGGTTCTGCAAACCTTCGATCATATTATATGATTCATACGATAAACGTGTTCATTCTGATGAGAGATCAATAGAGGCACATAAATATCTTGAGTACGGGGAATTGTGGTTTGATACGCACAGTATCACTACTGCGGCCAGAAAGATAAACGAGAGCGGAAAAGATATCAAAGAGAAGGCAGGAGATGAAGCTGTTGAGAAATATGAGATAAGCATGGGACGGTATGAAGACCATCTCAAGCTCAGAATGAAAGGCCCTGCATATAAAAAGGATGTGATCGTAGCGTTGCCGAACGGTTCACAGTCGGCGTATCTGTCAATTACCGGTGAGCATTGCGAGATCAGGAATATAAAGACAGAAAGTACCGGTAAAAAAGTGGGGGCGGATGATATCCCCAGGATAGTGGAAAGCCTAAAATACACTGACCGGCTGGAAGCAGATATAAAGAATATCCAGATAGATAATACAAGATCTGCATATACCGAAGGAATAGAGCTTGAAGATACACTCAGGATCGATTTTCACAGCATGACACTGCCGGGGGCGGACTTTGTATGGCATTGTCCCTATATCCTGCTGTTCTATTCCGATAACGGTATCGTAAACGGAGAGGGATATAAAGAATATGCATATATAAAATTGAACGGTGAGGACGGAGGATCAAACGAGCTGGCTGTAAACAGCTTTGAAATGAAGCGGACAGATGCTTTTAAAAGCTGGGATGAATGGAAGAAAAAGAATGCAGAAGGATCGGAATACAGCGTACTGATCGAAAAAAGAGGTGAGCAGACTGTTATAAGATCTGAAAACCTTGGAATAAGTATACTTAATACTACAGTTATACTTGGAGATTATTCGAAGGTATATGTGGCTATAACCGGTGATATGATCGCGCTTACGGATATAAGGATAAGGAAGGACCAATGAGGCGCGGTTGACTGCATCATAAGTATCTGATAATCTAAAATGACGAAAAATCAGGAGTGACAGTTTATGAGTTTATCACTTTCAGCACTGACAAAATATAAGGATATAGTCGTACAGTGCCATGATAATCCGGATGCGGATGCCCTGGCCTGCGGACTTACCATGAAATGGTATTTTAAGAAACAGGGAATAGACGCAAGGATAATCTACAGCGGGGAGCATCGTATACAGAAGACCAATCTTTTAAAGATGATCGAACAGCTGAAGATGGATATCGAATATGTGACGGAGCTCAAGAGTAAGCCCGAGCTGCTGTTATGTGTGGACTGCCAGTACGGAGAGAGCAATGTTACCCGCTTTGAAGCAGAAAACATTGCAGTGATCGATCATCATCAGGTATCGGGGGAGCTTCCTGCGCTGTCGGAAGTCCGGAGCAACTACGGCTCATGTTCAACGGTACTCTATGTTCTGCTCAGGAAAGAAAAGATCAGTATAAATGAGGATCCCAATATAGCCACAGCATTGTATTACGGTCTTATGACCGATACGGGCTGCTTTGAGGAGATATCACATCCTGCTGACAGGGATCTGCGGGATAATGCGGTATTCACACAGAACAAGATAACCGTAATGCGCAATTCGAATCTTTCAAAAGAGGAATTGCTGATAGCCGGTGATGCCCTTAAGAAGGCGGTATTCAGTGATACATATACATACGGTATAGTCGAGACCAGGCCCTGTGATCCCAATATACTGGGGATAATAAGTGACATGCTGCTGGAAGTGGACGGTGTGGATACCTGTCTGGTTTACAGTGTTCAGAAATTCGGTGTTAAGATTTCGGTAAGAAGCTGTACCAAAGAGATCAAGGCCAGCGAACTGGCAGCCTGCATTACGGAAGGTTATGGCGGGGGCGGCGGACATGTGATAAAGGCCGGAGGTTTTTTGAAGCGCGATCTGCTTGAAAGAGACATGCCTTATGACCGTGAGAGTATTGCGGAGCTTATGAATAAACGTATGCTCGAATATCACCGGGACAGCGAAGTGAAGTATGCCGGTAATAAGGAGATCGATGTTACGGACTTTAAACGCTATGTGAAAAAAGAGGTGCATGTAGGTTACGTCGAAGCGGCAAAAGTGGTTAAATCGGGTAATAAGCAGACCATACGTACACTTGAAGGAGATGTGGACGTTAAAGTTGATGACGATGTGATCATAATACTGGGAGTAGTAGGAGAAACCTATCCCATCAGCAGGGAAAAGTTTGAAAGAAGCTACAGGCTGGATGATGAACCCTATGTTTTCCCGGGAGAATATCCTCCGGCAATGGTAGATACGAAAAACGGGGAACGTTATGAACTGCTGCCCCACGTAAAAAGCTGTGTTGGCGGCGGGGGTGGCGGTATATATGCCAAACCGCTGGATCACAGGATCAAGATTTTTACCACCTGGGATCCGGATAATTATTATCTGGGGGTCAAAGGTGATTATCTGGCGGTAAGAACGGATGATCGTAAAGACTTCTATATCATAGCGAAGGATATATTTGAAAAGTCCTATGAAGAGATAAAGTAGGCAGCCTACTTTGAGGCTGCCAGTTCTGCGGCACGTGCTATTGCGTCGTCGATGTGGGGGCGGAAGTTTTCCGCTCCTGCTTTTTTTATGAAGCCGCTCTTTTCCATGGTATGCATGGGCTGGGTATTAACATGGGAGAATACCATTGTGATGCCGTTAGCTTTGCAGCGGGCATGCAGTTCTTCGATAGCATGCATTGCGGTGGCGTCCAGTGCGGGAACGCCACGCATACGAAGGATGATGACTTTTGTGTTTTCACTGTAATCTATGGATACTATCCTGTCTACGGCGCCGAAGAACATGGGGCCTGATATTTCATATACACGTACATGCTTCGGGATAGGCTTTAAGTTCATTCCGTCGGGGTCCTCTTCAGGATCGTAGGATTTCCAGCCTTTGACCTGGGTCTCTTCACTCATGCGCTTCATAAACAGGATCAGGGCAAGTCCCATACCTATCTCTATGGCGATGACCAGATCGAATACCACGGTAAGTACAAAGGTGGATACCAGCACGATGATATCACTCTTCGGAGCGGTTTTGCAAAGATGTACGAAGGTACGCCACTGACACATATTATAAGCTACCATGAACAGTATTGCCGCTATAGTAGGCATGGGGATAAGAGCAGCATAAGGCATAAGTACCACCAGGACCAGTACAAGGACGATAGAATGTACGATACCGGCAACAGGTGTGCGGCCGCCGTTCTTGATATTGGCAGCGGTACGGGCGATAGCGCCGGTTGCGGGGATGCCGCCGAAGAATGCAGAACCTATATTGCCGAAGCCCTGGGCTATGAGCTCCATATTTGAACGGTGGTGGGAGTTTATCATACTGTCTGCCACCACGCAGGATAAGAGTGATTCGATGGCTGCGAGTATCGCAATGGTAAAGCCGTCGGAAGCAACTTCTTTGAGAGCGGCAAAACTGAATACGGGAAGGTGGAACGAAGGCAGCTTATTGCTTATGGTATAAAGGTCGCCTATAGTGTTCACGGGAAGATTTAAGAATTTGACCATCAGGATACCTGCGATAACGGCTATGAGTGAGCCGGGGATCTTTTCGCTGATCTTAGGCCATATGATGAGTATCAGCAGGCAGACACCGCCTACGAGCAGGGCATAGGGATTAAGGGTGTTTATATTAAAGCCGACTGCTTTTACTTTATCCATGGTCTCTATGGTCACTGTACCCTCGGGATAGGTGAGGCCGAAGAAGTCTTTGAGCTGGCCTATAAGTATCGTTACTGCTATACCGGAAGTAAAGCCTGTGGTTATGGTATAAGGGATGAACTTGATAAGTCCGCCCAGACGAAGGATACCCATTAATATAAGAAGAACACCTGCGATGATAGTGGCCAGCATAAGGCCGTCCATGCCGTTCTTTGCGACAATGCCTGCTACGATGGTGGCGAATGCTGCTGTGGGGCCGGCTATCTGTACACGGCTGCCGCCCAGGAAGGATATGATGAATCCGGCAACTATCGCTGTATAAAGACCTTCTTCGGGGCGTACTCCCGAGGCCAGAGCCAGGGCTATGGAGAGCGGCAGGGCGATAATGGCCACGATTATACCGCTTATAACATCGGTTAAGAACTGCTTTCCGTTATAGTGCTTCATGGTGCTGAAAAGCATCGGTTTGATCTTGTCTTTATGCATGTCGGTTTCCTTTCATATTTATATGATCGCAGATTTACCTGTTTTTGACACAACATACAGGTTTATATACCTTTATGGATGAAATGTCAAGAATTAACATTTTTTGAACAGAATGAACACATTTTTATCACAAAACGGTTCTAGAATTAGGACCATAAAAGGAAGAAAAAAGATCAAAGCTTTGAGATGATAAAAACAGAAAGGAAGTGCAGGATCATGTATGATGAGTACACAAACACAACAGGAAATGCAACAGAAGGTACTGACAACAATAATGTAGTGGGAAATGACGGCACTTACAGAGTTAACTACCGCAGCCAGGGGACATATGCACAGTCCCATCCGGAGTATTACAACGGGGTATACGGGAGCGGCATGACATACGGTAATGTAAGCGTTGATACGACAGCTAAAAAGAAAAAGCCGATGAGCACCTTCGGAAAGATCTGCCTCGGGGCAGTGATAGGTATCATCTTCGGAATATGCGCGGGAGGCGGTTTCCTGGCGGTTCAGCAGGGCAGCAGGCTGCTTGGGATCACTACCCAGAGCCAGAGCAGCACGGTAGCAGCCACACAGACCGGAAGAAACAGCTATACGGCCGTTAAAGAGAGCAATGAGAAGAAGAGCAGCGAGCTTGAGCAGGTTGCCAGCATACCTTCATCTACAACGGTTGCTTCTACTGTGGTAACAGATGTTACCAAGGTTGTTGAAAAGGTAATGCCTTCGATAGTATCGATAACCAACAAGGGTTCATATAATTATTATTATTACACAGTTCCCAGTGAATCCAGCGGTTCAGGTATCATAATGGGATCGAATGACGAAGAGCTGCTGATAGTGACCAATTACCACGTTGTGGCAGACAATGACAGTCTTTCGGTAGCATTTGCAGACGGCAGTGAGGCAGAGGCACTGATAAAAGGAAGCGATTCTTCAAGAGACCTGGCAGTCATAGCAGTAAGACTTGAGGATATAAGTGATTCTACCATCGGTAATATTAAGATAGCAGCTATGGGCGATTCTGAGTCACTGAAGGTTGGTGAGCCTGCCATAGCTATAGGTAATGCTCTTGGATATGGCCAGTCGGTTACAACCGGTGTTATAAGCGCAGTAAACCGTGAAATGGAAATGGAGAATACTAAAGGTACCTTTATCCAGACAGATGCGGCTATCAACCCGGGTAATTCAGGCGGTGCCCTCCTTAATATCAACGGAGAGGTAATAGGTATCAACTCCAACAAGATCGGCGGTACTTCGGTAGAAGGTATGGGTTATGCGATCCCCATTTCGGCAGCAAAGCCTATAATCGAGGAACTTATGCAGAAGACTACCCGCACCCTGGTAGATGAGGATGATAGAGGATTCCTTGGAATAACAGGAGCAACCCTGACACAGCAGGAGATGATGTTATACGGATATCCCGAAGGCGTGTATGTAGCCAATGTAAACGATGGTTCTGCAGCTGATCAGGGCGGATTACAGAAGGGGGATTTTATAACAGCATTTGACGGTGAGAGTGTAACGTCTATGGAAGGCCTGCAGAGAATGCTTATGTACTACAGTGCCGGTGATGAGATCGAAGTAGAGATCATGAGGCCTTCAGGCAACAGTTACAAGGAGATGACACTGACCATAACTCTTGGCGATAAGAGCGTACTGGGAAGAACAAACTGATAAAACGAAGCATAGCAAACTTTTCGATAGGGTAACGGGTGCCTGCCTGTATAGGGATATACAGACAGGCACTTTTGTGATATAGTAGTGTCATTCTGAGCGGAGCGAAGAAGTTATTTATCAAGGAGGTATTATATGGACCAGGATGCTTATGAAAAAGTGTGCAGCGTCTGCCACAGGCCGGAGAGTGTTGCCGGCAAGCTTATGAGGCTGCCTATGAATATGTATCTTTGTGCCGACTGTATGGACAGGACGGCGGATATGATTGAGTCCCAGATGGGAAATATGAACGGAGCCGGGGCCATAGACTGGAGCAAAGTGATGGGGATGTATGGTACACCGGGAAATCAGGGCGAAAAAACAAATGTTGATTTAGCAAATGCAAATAGCCAGAGTGAAGATGGAACGCCCAAGAAGTTAAATGAAGATTTAAAACCGTCGGAAGATGAAAAAGACGAGAATAAAAAAACATCACAGCAGGGGCCTAAGGTGAATTTTATCGATCTGACGGGACTCCCGTTTGACCTCGGATTTGGTGGAAAGCCTAAGGTTAAAAAGAGAAACAAAGGGGAGTATAAACCCCTGTTGGAACTGAAAGATATTCCTGCACCTCACAAGATCAAAGAAATGCTGGACGAATATGTGGTGGGACAGGAGCGTGCCAAAAAGGTCATGAGCGTGTCTGTGTATAACCATTATAAAAGAGTGGCTACACATACCATGGATGAGATAGAGATCGAAAAATCCAATATGCTGATGCTGGGACCTACGGGATGCGGTAAAACTTATCTGGTAAGGACCCTGGCACGTATACTTAAGGTACCGCTGGCGGTTACCGATGCGACCACCCTGACAGAGGCCGGATATATAGGCGATGATATAGAAAGCGTACTGAGCAAACTGCTGGCAGCTGCGGACAATGATGTGGATAAGGCAGAGCAGGGTATAGTCTATATCGATGAGATCGACAAGATAGCCAAGAAGCAGAATACGAATTCCAGGGATGTAAGCGGAGAATCTGTACAGCAGGGGCTGCTCAAGCTGCTTGAAGGTGCAGATATAGAAGTTCCGGTAGGAGCGTCATCGAAGAATGCTATGGTGCCTACCACCACGATGAACACACGAAATATACTGTTTATCTGCGGAGGTGCGTTCCCGGGACTTGAAGAGATCATCAAGAGAAGACTTAACAGGACCAGCATGATAGGTTTCCATGGGGAGGTAAAGAATCCCGAAGAGAAGGACCTTACAATCCTTAAAGAGGTAGAGACAGAGGATATAAGGAAGTTTGGCATGATCCCCGAATTCGTAGGAAGACTGCCGATGGTATTCGCTCTGGAAGGCCTGGATAAGGATATGATGCTGAGGATCTTAAAGGAGCCCAAGAATGCAATACTTAAGCAGTACCAGAAGCTGCTGGAACTGGATGAAGTGAAGCTGGAGTTTTCCGATGACGCGCTGGAGCTGATCGCAGAGAAAGCCTTGAAAAAGGAGACGGGGGCCAGAGCGCTGCGTTCCATCCTGGATGAATATATGGTCGATATCATGTATGAGATCCCCAAGGATAAAAATATCGGTACTGTTACCATCACCCGGGAGTATCTTGAGAAGACCGGCGGTCCCAAGATAGAACTCAGGACCCTGTGATCCAGAACCGGTATGATTTTTTTAGAGGCCTGCGGGCCTCTTTTTTAGTGATTTTTGAGCCGGTTTTACCGGTGTAAAAATGATGATTATGTAAATCATAGAGCTGAAATGTGTTATGTAGACTTGATCCTATGAGGTGTTTACAGTATATTAAAACAGAAAGAGAGACTAAACGGAAAATGTTAACCAATTATAATATAATCAAGGTTAGACAAAGATTCATATGCAATATTTATAGGGGATAGCAGCAACGCAGGAAGGTTGACGTAAGTATGAAAAATACAATTTCTGTAACTTATGTAGACCTGTGAAAAATGCTGAGTTTTATGTAAACGATATATAAATGATGGATACTGATTTATGTAAATACAATAAGCGGGAAAGAAGATAACATAAGTTCATGGATTATATTTTATGTATACGGAAACGGCAGAATGATCCCGTATTTAGGAGAGAATAATTCTGAGGCTCCTGCTGTATGGATACCGGACCGTATCAAGATAATTAATTTATGTAATGTAATTATTACTGATAAGATAAACTGATATGACAGATTATTAACAAAATATAAATTGCCGGATAAGCCTTTAGTCAAATACAATCTTTTAAGGTCAATCCGGATGTAAAGGAAAGAAAAACAGGCGATAAACCCGTGGCAATAAGACCTGGCCGTATGCCGGTTTCAAGACGTCAGGAGGCATGAAAGAAACCGTATTGTCCACTTGCTGTATAATAACGGTCAGGTTTACGTAAGAGTAAAATGCAGTATTTACAGGGATTTTAGGAAACTGCTAAAATCTGTCCTGCGGGTATGGACAGGGAACGGAATTTGAGGTATACTCCGTTTCACACAAATAGGCACCATATACATATCGGTGGAATGCCTGACCGACTATCCTCCATCATCAACGTAAAAGGAGGATATGTTGTGAAGAAAATCAAGATCAACAAAATCTGCAGTCTTGCGCTTATCGTATGCGTGCTGATGCAGGGCATGTGTTATCCGCTGCCTGCCGGGGCCGCCGACCCGGAACGGACAGGGGAAACGATAAGTCGTACGCTCTATCATGAGCATGGTTCTGTCTGTTATGAGGAAGTGTACCATCCCTGTGGAGGGGAGGTGGTTTCCTCACGGGATGACCAAAACAATCAATACAATGTATGCACGAAATGCGGGTTTACATGGAAAGGTATGCCTGCAGAGATCCATTTCGGTGAAAATGTCAGCGAACTGACCTGTAGCGTCCGCAGCATAGGTACATTTTTCATAAGAAGTACCACTTCCGGGGATGCTCCGGTGCTGATAGCAGGCCTGAGTGATATTTCGGATGTTATTGATGATTTCGACATCAGATGGAATGTAGCGGGGAATGACACCGGATGGGATGAAGCGGGGGATGACCTCAACTTGGACACAGCGGCGGCATCCGCTTATGGTGTGAATGAGATCCTGGCTGTCCGCAGCGGGACATACAGTGCCGTTCTCAATTATCATGATAAGATCCTGGATGAATGGTTTCAGGAATCTCTGTCATACACCGTAACAGAAGAAAAATACGAAGAGGAACCTGAAGAGGGACCCGAAGAAGAACCCGGAGAAGAAGAGCCCGGGGAAGAGCAGGAGGAGAAGCCTGAAGAAGAGCCCGGAGAAGAACAGGAAGAAAAGCCTGAAGAAGAACCCGGAGAAGAACAGGAAGAAAAACCTGAGGAAGAGCCCGGGGAAGAACGGGAAGAGAAGCCTGAGGAAGAACTCGGGGAAGAACAGGAAGAGAAGCCTGAAGAAGAGCCCGGGGAAGAGCAGGAGGAGAAGCCTGAGGAAGAGCCCGGAGAAGAACAGGAAGGGGAATCTGAAGAGGAACCGGCAGAAGGACCTGGGGAAAAAGTAAAGAAAAAAGAAAATAAACCGGGAGACGGGGGTGGACCGGTACCGGAAGTGGAAGAAGAGAGGCCGTCGGATGAAGAGCAGGAGGATGAAACTCCGGCCGGCGATGAGGAAGGTTCGGGAAGTGGAGATGAAGGCGGTGACGGTGCGGTAAGTGAAAATGCCGCGTCAGGTAACGGAAGCATCAGCGGGAACAGTGTGAGCGGGAATTCTGCCAGCGAAAATGCGGCCGGCGGAAACAGAGCATCCGGCGGTAACGGAAGCGGAAGAAAGAAAACGGTGAATAAGAACGCCGGTCAGGAGGAAGCCCGTGTCACGGAGGAGATGACCGGAGATAATGCATGGCAGTCCGGGGCAGAAGAACCGGTTGAACAGAGCCCGGACCAGCCACTGATACCGGAAGAAGAGCCGGAGCAGGAAACCGCAGGCTTTGAAACGCAGGAAACAGCTCCGGAGCCGACAGGGAACACAGGCGCAGGTGTCAAAGGCGGTACGGAACCTGAGGCAACGGTACCGGCACTTAAGAAAGTGGCAAAAGCGGGAGCTATGACGGTAGGAGGTATAGGCAGTGTTCTGGCGATATATGCCGGAATGGTATATCTGCTGGCTATGGCGGAGGTTGATACCATCAGGCCCGACGGCAGCCGGAAGCGGCTGTGCAAGCTGAGCATTCATTCCGAAAAGGGCAAAGCATTTATGATACGCCTGAATTCGCGGCTGCAGGAACGATGTGAGACTGACAGGCTGTGTCTTAAGCTGCCGCTGTTATTTGCGATGAGGTATAAGGATCACACCATACTGGTGCAGAGCAGGGGCAGGCTTCAGGAGAAGCGTATAGGCAGAGAGATATTCGTAAGTATATGATCAATAAAGGGGGCTGTTCAGGCCCCCTTTTAAACGGGGGCGATACTTGAAAAAAGGGCTTAAACAGAGTAAAATATATGCACTATGATCAATATTTTCAAGGAAATGGATAAAAGGAAACCGGTCCTGCAGATGTCACGTGCCAAACAGGCTGAACAGGAGACTGCCGGCGTATCGGAATACATACTTTCGAAGCTCATGCTCGTATCCGATGATATAAAGAATGCGGATGTTGATGCTCTGGGTTATCTTGAGATGCTTTTTTTCCGTGTAAAAGATGATAAGCGTATCCCTGCAGAGACCAGGTCGCTTCTTAATATCCTTGATAAGCTGGAGGAGGATCTTGAGTTTTCGGTAGAGATATTCGGAGCAAGGGCTTCCTATATACTGGATTTTCTTGAGGCGGATACACTTAAGGCTGCCGTCGAAAAGACATCGAATGAACGTGAGCGCATAGTACTGGGCAGGATATTAAGGCTCAGGAATACATATCTGGCTGAAGTCAAAGAAAGCGTAAAAGAGCTGCTCCGGCCCAGGGATATAAAAGATTATCTCGACAGGTTTGTTATCGGACAGGATGATGCAAAGACCGCCATCAGTACGGCGGTATACGGACACGGAAAGAGAGTCCGCCATCCCGGAGAACGTTTTGCTCCGGATGTGGTACTGCTTATCGGACCATCCGGCTGCGGCAAGACAGAGATAATGCGAAGGATAAGGGAGATAACGGATTATCCGATGATATTTACGGATGTCTCTTCTTTAGGGGCAAGCCAGTACAGGGGCAGGCATAAGGAGGACATACTGTTAGAGCTCTATGAGGAGTCCGGCAGGAAAAAGAATATGGCCGAAAAGGGCATAATCTTTATGGATGAATTTGATAAACTTCTTCTTCCGGCTGTCAGTGAAAGAGGAGTGAATGTGCATGATGATGTACAGTCCCAGATGCTTACCATGCTCGAAGGAAGTGAAGTCGAGCTTAAGTGTGACGGGCAGCAGCTGCTGCTGGATACTTCCAGGATGCTCTTTGTTCTTGCAGGTGCATTCCAGGGGATCGATGAGTATATAAGGGCTGATAAGCGCGAAAAGAGCAATATCCCGGGCAGCATAGGTTTTAAAGCGGTGCTTGAAAAGGATATGAACCTGGAGTTCATAAGGGATAACATCAATCATGAAGTACTTATGAAATATGGCATGAAGAGGGAGCTGGCAGGCCGTGTATCAAGTATAGCCGTGCTGGAAAAGCTTCAGCTTGATGACCTGATCCGTATACTTACCGAACCTGAAGACAGCCTGGTCAGGAGATATGAGAGGGAGTTACAGCTCTCTTCCGGGGCGGAACTCATTTTCACTGACGGAGCGCTTAATGCCGTGGCAGAAGCTGCGCTGAAGACACCAGTAGGCGCCAGGGCATTACAGAGCATTATGAGCAAAGTGCTGCGCGGAGTAATGTATAAGGCGCCCGGTATAAAGGGGCTTAAGCGTGTGGTGATAAACAGTGCTGTAGTCAACGAGGGTGCGGAACCGCTCATCGAGACGGAAGACGGAAATGAACAAAGTATTTATATGTAAAAACGATGCCGAAACGGCGTTTTATATAGAACGCAGGATGGCCGAGTATCAGGACTGCGGAGGAAACTTCACCTCCCCGGGGCTGGTATATGATTATCTGCGGATATTGATCCATTATATAACGGTTGTGCGTCCTTTTGCGGAGCATAACCTGGACAGCATACTCAAGCTGATGGGAGCCAGTTATAAGGAAAAAGGTTTTCGTACGCCTTTCTGGGCTATAATCCGTGATGCTTACAACGCACATCCCAATGATGAGCTGTTCTATAAAGCCAGGAATGTGGAGCGCGAGATCACCAATGAAGATCTGGATGAGATCTTTTCCTTTATGGAGTACGAACTCTTACAGGACAGCGGTGATATGACCGAAAGCTATCTGGGAACCCTGGCTGTATGCAGGGTCAAGTATCAGCAGAGCAAAGTAAGAAACATACATATGAAAGAAAGGCCGAGGGCTGAAGAAAAGAGGGAGGCCCCGCTTTTTCTGAAGGATTGCGAAAGATTCGTAGAGCAGTATACCCCTGAGAAGATAAAGGCATATCTGGACCGCTTTATTCTGGGACAGGATGAGTCTAAGGAAGTACTGAGCACTGCGGTATATAATCATATGCTTCGGATACTGCATCCCGAAGAAAAGCTGTTAAAAACAAACGTACTGATGGTGGGACCTTCGGGCTGCGGCAAGACAGAGATAATAAGACGTCTGTCGGAGATACTGCCCGTTCCTGTTGTTATCACCGATTTCAGCGGGATAGTTGCTACACCTTGGAAGGGCAGGAATAAAGAAGAATCCCTCCTTAACCTCTATATCAAAGCGGGAAAAGATCCGGAGCTTACCGAGTGCGGGATCGTATTCTGCGATGAGTTTGATAAGATAATCCCTGCCAAGCTTTATTCCAGAGGCGGTGATATAAACCAGGAGCTTCAGGGCCAGCTGCTTGGAATGTTTGAAGGAACGGATGTGGATGTTCCTCTGGCAGATAAATCCGGAGCAGACAGTATCATAATGGATACCACCAATATACTGTTTGTCTGTGCGGGAGCTTTTGAAGGTCTTGAACGTATAGTTAAGAAGGATTATGTTAAGGGCGGCATAGGTTTCGGAAGCGAAGTGGAAAAAGATGAGAGCTTTGAAATGACAGGCATGCATCTTAAGACAGAGCATCTTATGGAATACGGTATGAAGCCGGAGCTGGCGGGACGTCTTTCTACTGTGACCGTGCTGCGCAAGCTGGACCGTGAGATGATGAAGCGTGTATTGACGGAACCGGAAGACAGTATATTATCACGTTACGAAAGAGAACTGATGATAGATGACGGAGTAAGACTTACCCTTACAGACGGAGCGCTGGATGTGATAACCGACAGGGTCATGGATATGAGCATCGGTGCCAGGGGACTTAACTCCGTGGTAAGGGAAATATTAGCTGATGTGCTTTTTGAAGTGCCTTCGATGACCGGTGTAAAGGAAGTGCTGATAACCGAAGGTGCTGCCAGACTTGAAGAAAAGGCGACTTACTTATGACAAAGACTAAAAAGAAGATCGGCAAATTACAGATTGCAGTGCTTATACGTACCATTCTTCCGGTACTCATCATGTGTATCATTATCCTTATATCGGTAACGGTACGTGTGCGAAAATCTCTCGAAAATGAGGTGAACCGTTCATTGGAAGCTGTGGCTGAGTCGGTATCACTGGCTTACAATGAAATGTTCCCGGGTGATTATGTTCTGGTAGGAGATAAGGTGGTTTCTCTTTATAAAGGAGATAAGGAACTGACCGGTGATCATCTGTATCTGGATACCATCAAAGCATACAGCGGTATGGATATCACCCTGTTCTATAAGGATGCCAGGATACTTACCACCCTGTTGGATGCGGAGGGTGTCCGTTATGTGGGCAGCGGTGTTCATGCCAGTATTATCGGCGAGATGGAAAGAAAGCGGGAGCCGGTGTTTTTTAAGACCGAGATAGGAGCAAAACAGTATTATTATGCATGTTATGTGCCGCTGATCAATTCTGATGATTCACTGATAGGTATGATAGGGACGGCATATACCGCAAAGTATGTCAGGGCCGCGCAGAATTCGGCTATGATGCCTATAGTTATAATAGCGATATTGGGCCTGGTGGCAGCGAGCGTGATCAGTATACGATATACAAATACCATAGTCAGTGCAGTTGAAAGTATTCACACTTTCCTGTCAAAGATGATATCCGGTCAACTCAGCAACGATATGCCTCATGAAGTTATGGTGCGTGATGATGAGATAGGCGCCATGGGAGAGAGCATAATGCGTATGCAGAATGCAGTAAGGATCCTGGTGGAATGTGATCCTCTTACAACGCTCTATAACAGACGCTGCGGTGATGCAAAGATGAAAGCTATACAGAAAAAGTCACTGGAGTCGGGATTGCCGTTCTGCGTAGCTATTGGTGATATAGACTTCTTTAAAAAAGTAAATGATACATACGGACATGATGCCGGCGACCTTGTGCTTAAGCATGTGGCGGGCGAACTGAAAGATCTTATGGCCGGAAGAGGACACGCGGTACGCTGGGGCGGTGAAGAGTTCTTACTTATCTTTGAAGATATGCGCCTCATCCCGGCAGCAGCATCCCTGGAAACACTGCTGGATAAGATAAAGGCGGCACATATTAATTACGGCGCGCAGGATATAAGGGTTACAATGACTATAGGTCTTGTAGAGGGAAGCCCCGAAAAGACCCTGGAAGATATGGTAAAAGAAGCTGATGAAAAGCTGTACTTCGGTAAGCAGAACGGAAGAAACCAGCTGGTGGTTACACCCGGAGAGCCTGAACCTTCATACCGTCTGCTTCTTGTAGAAGAGATGGAGATAAAGAGGGCGGATACTGTGATAACATTCTCCGATGACCTTATGGATTCGCAGAATCTGATGGAGCTGTTCTCCGATAACGCCCTTAAAGATATAGAAAACGGTTCCGACTTTGTAGAGAAGAATACAAAGAACGGGGAAGAGGAAAATGATGAGTAAGCAGGAAGTAATACAAAACGAAAAAGAGAACAAGATGGGCTATATGCCCATGAACAAACTTCTGATAGGAATGGCCACACCGATGATAATATCGATGCTGCTGACGGCCTTCTATAATATAGTTGATTCGATCTTTGTGGCAAGGATAGTTGATGAAGGAGGAGATGCATCTTCTGCGGGAACGGCGGCATTATCGGCACTGGGCATGGCCTTTCCATTTCAGACACTTCTGATAGCATTTGCTACAGGTACCTGCGTGGGTGTTAACGCGATACTTTCAAAGGCACTTGGAGAGAAGGATAAGAAAACTGCGCAGAACGCCGCAAATAACGGAGTATTCCTTTCTTTCTGTAATTACCTGCTTTTTTTGTTTATAGGTGTATTTCTTGCGCCTACACTTATCGCATCGCAGAAGGGAACCGGCCTTACGCTGGAATACGGTACCCAGTATCTGCGTATAGTATGTATAGGATCATTGGGTATATACATGCAGTTCATCTTTGAACGCCTGCTGCAGTCGACCGGCAAGACGGTATTTACCCTGCTGACCCAGGGTGTCGGAGCGCTCATTAATATAATACTCGATCCCATCCTGATATTCGGCCTCTTCGGTTTTCCCCAGCTGCGTGTGGCTGGTGCTGCACTGGCAACGATCATAGGACAGTTCATTGCGGGAACCATAGCATTCATACTTAACCGCAAATACAACGAAGATGTGCAGGTGAACTTAAAGGGCTTTAAGCCGGATCTTACTATAATCAAGAGGATATATTCGGTGGGCTTTCCTTCGATAGTCATGCAGGCCATCGGTTCGGTAATGACTTATTCTATGAACCGTATACTTGGGGGACTTAACGAAGCGGCAGTGGCGGTATTTACCGTGTACTTCAAACTGCAGAGCCTTTTCTTCATGCCTATATTCGGACTTAACAACGGTATGGTGCCTATACTTGCATTCAATTACGGAGCAAGAAAGCGCGGCCGTATGATGAAGGTTATAAAGCTTTCCATGATGTATGCACTGGGATTTATGGCTATCGGATTTATGCTGTTCCAGTTCATTCCGGAACAGCTGCTTAAGATCTTTGATACGGGAGACGACAGTCTGATAGTGTTCGGAGTTCCTGCGCTGCGCACTATTGCATGGCATTATCTGCTGGCATGGTTCTGTATCATAGGAGGCACTGTCTTCCAGGCATTGGGAAACGGGCTTTACAGTCTGATAGTATCTGTAGCCAGACAGCTTGTGGTACTTGTGCCTGTGGCTTATATACTTTCTAAGATAGGCGGCCTGGAAATGATATGGTGGAGCTTCCCTATCGCGGAGCTCATGTCACTGGCGGTTACATCTTTCTTCCTTATAAGGATATATAAGAAAGTTATAGCACCTATCCCCGAATAGAAAAGAATACAGGTTGTGTTGATCGGTGCCAGGCACCGTTTTTTGCAGTTCACCACAAAAGAATATCATTTCACAACATTTTCCGTATATTTTACAACAGCAGCATATAATGGCATTGTCGACAAACTGCTATGTTATCCTAAGCTCTGCTACCGTGTCATCCTGAGCGGAGCGAAGGATCTTGAAGAAAGGAAATTACTATGAAGTGTAAATCAATAATACCGATCATTCTTGCTTCAGTCCTGCTGCTTCAGGGCTGTGGGACAGTAACGGAACCTGATCCGCCAAAGGAGCCGCAGAAGGAAGAAGAAACAGAAGAATTTGATCCGGAAAGCATCAGACCACAGGATGATTTTAACGGGTATGTAAATGCTAAAGCATTAATGGAAGCTGATATCACAGAACACCACGGAAGCACCGGATCCTTTGAACAGATCGATGATATGGTGGATGATGAACTGGATACGATAATCGAAAATATCGTAAAGGGTAACAGATCCTCATATGCAGCCGGAAGTAATGAGCAGCTTATATACGATGCATATTACCAGGCCCTGGAAGCGTCTACCGGCGGAGCGTTTATGGATGAGGAAGATATCAATTCCATGTTTAAGACTGTAGAGGATATAAGAAATACAGCAAGCATAGATGAGTTCCTGGATATCTGCGGCAGGATCTATTCGGAATGGAATGTAAATCCCATATTCGGAACTTCGATAGATACCGATATGCATGATTCGGCATCGGGCAGCATATGGATAAGACCTTTTCAGTGCCCTACAGGGCAAAAGCTTGAGGATATCAGTGTAGGTGGTCAGATGGCGCAGGTTGTAGCCATGTATTTCAGAACAAAACTTGTTGATCTGGGAATGGATGCAGATGAGGCCAGGCAAAAGAGTGTAGCAGATACAAAGCTTATCATGGATATAGCACTGGATACGGATCTGGAGCTGCTGGAGTTGATCTCCAAGGACTGGGGAGCAGCCATGCAGACGGCTGTTTACAGATCGGATAAAGAGATAGATGCGCTGTGTCCCAATGTGGGAGCAGACGGGATCCTGCGCACGATGGGTATCGGTTCCGATATGGCAGACGGAGTGTATCTGTGGGATGAGGGACAGCTTTCAGGTATTGATTCGCTGCTGACTGAGGAACACCTGAATGAATGGCAGGATATAGCGGTAATGTGTTACATGAAAAGTATAGAAGACATGCTGCCTAAGGAATACGGAGGCCATCCCTATTTATACTCTAATGACATGTTAGCAAAAAACATGATAAAAATGCTTCTGCCTAAGGAATTGGGGGAGGAATACGTAAGGAATTATTATGATGAAGATACCGTAGCGGCTGTAGTTCAGATCACGGATGCGATAGTGGATGAATATATCGTGATGATAGATGACTGCGAATGGCTGAGCGATGAAGGTAAAATTGCGATAACGGCAAAGCTTGATAACATGTTGTATTTTATCGGCGCAGATGAGCCCCATAAGATCAAGGCCGAAGATGCAAAGCTGATTGGGCATTCCGTATATGAGACTAAGCATAATTTTAATATGAGAGCTTACAAAGATAACATGAAGGTGCTTAAGGATGGCGTAGAAAGGAACGGATTTGAAATGATGGCTCCGCAGACTGTGAACGCCTGCTATTCACCGGATATGAATTCCATCAATATAACCGCAGCCATCATGAATGCGCCCTTCTACAGTCCGGACCAGAGCTATTGGGAAAACCTTGGAGGTATAGGAGCGGTAGTCGGTCACGAGATATCACATGCATTTGATAACCATGGAATGATGTATGACATGAACGGAAACTATGATCCGTCCTGGATACCGGAGGAGGACAGAAAAGCTTTTGAGGAAATGGCGTCACATATTGAAGAGTATTATTCGGAGCAGAGAGTACTGGATATACATCCGGTGGACGGTGAACTCACACTTGGTGAAAATCTGGCAGATATAAGCGGAGTTGACTGTATACTGCGTCTTACAAAAAACAACGAACAGAGAAAAGAGCTGTTAGAAAACTATGCAAGGATCTGGGCAAGCGTTATGCCTAAAGATGATGTACTTGGGCAGCTTTATATGGACGAACACAGTCCGGCAAAGGTCCGTGTCAATGCAGTAGTGGCGCTCTTTGATCCCTTCTATGAAATATATGATGTAAAAGAAGGGGATGCAATGTATATAGCGCCGGAAGACCGTGTAACGCGTTGGTAATTTATTGTCACCCTGAGGGCGTATGCCCGAAGGATCCTGATAGAAGGAGATTATAACAATGAATCTGATCATTAAACATTCAATAAAAAACATATTCGCAAAACCCCTGCGCTTATTGCTTCTTGTATTCTGTATCGCCTTTGCCTCATTTGCAGCTTTACTGGCGCTTGACATGAAGCACAATATACAGTCGATCATGCGCGGCTATGCTATGGACATGCTGGGCAAGGTGGATATTGTAGTTTATAATACCTCCTCCGACATACTGGAAGGAATTGATGATATAGCAGAGATAAAAGCGATCGGTATAGGTTCTACCGGACAGTATGAGTATGAGAGGGATGCTGCCAGCTATGAGTATTCATTTGAAAAAGACATCGATGTTGTATCCTTATCCGATATGGATATGGCAGTTGAAATGGCGTTTATCCCTGAAAGTGTTAAACTGGATGATGAGTCTGCTGTGGTAAACAGAGCATATGCTGACACGTATGGAGTTTCAGTTGGAGATACCATTGAGCTCGAGACAATGGATGAAGTAAGGATCGAACTGAAGGTGGTTGGGGTAATAGATATTAAGAATGCTATTATATCCGGGGAAACGATCATCGTAACCAATGAGACAGTCCGGCGTATCAACTGTATGGCGGATAATGAGTATACGATATGGATGATCGATGTCCTGAATGATGCAAAGATAGATGCGGTTGCAGATGTGCTTCGAGATAACGATCCCAGGGCTGAAATTGAGAATATCAATGATGCTATGGAAGATTCTGAGATGCAGCAGATATATAATGTTTTTTATCTTCTGTTCCTTATATCTTTCCTGCTCGTTATATTTGTTACTACATCAATAGCGGAAAAGATAGTAAATG
>JAFYCS010000075.1 GCA_017539565.1 Lachnospiraceae bacterium | reverse complement strand
CCGAAGAAGATAGCGGTGTGCTTACCTTCCATATCGGTGTTTGCGGAGCAGTGCATGGAAGTCATGCCGTCAAGAGGAAGGAAGTAGTTCATCATTGAGAACATACCTTTCTTCATCTCACCGCCGTACCAGGTATTCAGGATAACCTGCTCACGGCTTGTAACGTTGAACAGAACTGCGGTCTCGCTGTTAAGACCCAGCTCCTTGTAATTCTCTACCTTAGCCTTGGAAGCGGTGTAAACTACGAAGTTAGGCTCGAAGTTTGCAAGCTCTTCTGCGCTGGGCTTGATGAACATATTCTCTACGAAATGTGCCTGCCAAGCTACTTCCATGATGAAACGAACTGCCATTCTGGTGTCCTTGTTAGCACCGCAGAATGCATCTACTACATAAAGCTTCTTTCCTGAAAGCTCCTCAACTGCCAGCTTCTTGCAGGCATCCCATGCTTCCTGGGTAGCACGGTGATTGTCGTTGGGATACTCTTCGGAAGTCCACCATACTGTATCGTGGCTCTTAGCATCATCAACGATGAATTTGTCTTTGGGGGAACGTCCGGTGTAGATACCGGTCATAACGTTCACGGAATCCAGCTCGGTAAGCTGTCCCTTGTCATAGCCTGTGAGTGAAGGATCCATCTCATCCTTGAACAGCTGCTCATAGGAAGGGTTGTGGAAGATTTCCTTCACATCGGTAATGCCATACTTGCTCAAATCGATCTGTGCCATCTTTTTCTCCTTTTCTCTTAAAAATATATTATTAGTTTGATTAAACTACTAATTATGCCCACAAATATTATACATATAAACGATGTAAAATCAAGTGAAAATTTGTGTACTTTCTGTTACAATAGAGTCACAAGAAGGGGCCCGCCTTTGGGCATTAGGAGTATTTATGAGAATAGCCGGTTTCTTACCCACAACCATGTTAGACTACCCTGGCAGGCTCGCCTGCACCGTATTTACCTGCGGCTGCAATCTGCGCTGCCCTTTCTGCCAGAACGGTTCTCTTGTGCTGCCCGCTCTCTTTGAGGAGCCTTTGGACATCGAAGAAGTGCTGGCACATATCAAAAAGCGCCGCAATATCCTGGAAGGTGTCTGCATCACCGGCGGAGAACCCACCCTGCATGCAGATCTGCCTGACTTTATCCGCCGTATAAAAGCGCTGGAGCTCCCTGTCAAGCTGGATTCCAACGGTTCCAACCCTTCGATGATAAAGAGCCTGTACGAAGAAGGACTCATCGACATGATCGCCATGGATATAAAAGCTGCTCCATCAAAGTATGCGCAGGTCTGCGGCCTCAAAGAAACAGATATGACTCCGTATAAGGAAGCTGTCCGCTATATCATGGACTGCGGCATAGAATACGAATTCCGCACCACCCTTGTAAAAGGCCTCCATGACACCACCGACATGAAAGAGATCGGCTGCTGGCTTAAAGGCGCCAGGGCCTACTGTCTCCAGTCCTACAAAAAAAGCGACGGTGTCCTTTCTATAATAGAAGGAGATGCCGAACGCTTCTCTGCTTTTTCCGATGAAGAACTTGATGAGATGCTGGGGATAGTGAAAGAATGCATTCCCAATGCCTATCTAAGGTATAGTACTGTCTAAACCTGCAAACAGCCGCTTAAAAGGCGGGAAGATCGTCTTGTGACCCATTTAGCGACGAAGAATCTTTAATCTCTTAAATACAACTCCTTCTCATACACATACTCCGCCACTGCGGTACTTACCAGTTTCGTTATCACGCCTCCGCTCCTGACCGTCTCCCTGACCATGGTCGAGGAGATATCGGGCACTTCACCGCAAATAAACACACATTCCGCCTGCGGAAAGCTTTCTTTCAGGGTTTCCGCTGACTGTCTGACGCTTTCCGCACCGTCACGCTCAAATACCGCCAGCTTTGCCTGGGCAAATATATCTTCCGGTCTCCTCCAGCTGTGTATGCTCTGCAGCACATCCGCACCGCAGATAAAATAAAGCTCACTGTCCGGATCCCGTTCCTTAAGCCTGGCCAGCGTCTCATAAGTATAGGTAGGTTTGCTCTCATCTGATTCCAGGCGGCTTACGCTTATGCTGTCGCGGTGCACGCTCTGGGCTGCTGCCAGACAGCACATCATATAGCGGTCCTCATAGGGCGATATTCCCTTCTTGAAATACGGATTTCCCGCCGGCAAAAGTACCAGCTCATCCAGGTTCAGCTGCACCAGAGCCAGCTCTGCCATCGCCATATGCCCCTTATGTATCGGGTCAAAGGTCCCGCCCAGAATACCGGTCCTTTTCATAATCCTCTCTGCCTCCTGCAGTTACTTCTTATTTTTTGCAACATATTGTATCTTGGTTTTACATTTTTACTATAATATGTTATCATATCCCCGTCAATTTATTTTGGAGGAAAATAGGATGTCAGTCCGTTATCATAATTTCATGGGTCGTTTCGGCTGGGAGATGCAAAAGCGCTTTCCTCATCTCTCATCTGACGCATACTTAAAGCTGCAGTTCAAGACCCGTGTCAAGAACCAGCAGCGCTATATAGAATACTTCAACAGCTGTCCGGAACCTCCGCATCCGCTGATCGTCAATCTGGAGACCATCAACCGCTGCAACAGCGGCTGTGAATTCTGTGCCGCTTCCAAAGGCCGTGACAAGCGTCCCTTCAAGCGCATGGACGAGGAGCTCTTCTACAGCATCATCGACCAGCTGGCAGAGTGGGACTACCGCGGACATCTTACCCTTTACGGAAACAACGAGCCCTGGCTGGACAACCGTATCGTGGACTTCCACAAATACTGCCGTGAGAAGCTCCCTTACAGTTTCATCTTCATGTCCACCAACGGACTCATACTCGATATCGACAGGTTAAAATCCATAGTCCCCTATGTTGATCAGCTGATAATCAACAACTACTGTGAGGATATGAAGCTTCACGACAACATTCAGGAGATCTACGAATATATCAAATCCCGTCCGGAGAAGTTCCAGGACGTGGAGATACTGATACAGATGCGTTACATCAAGGCCGTTCTCACCAACCGTGCCGGCTCCGCTCCCAACAAGGCAGCTAAGCAGACGGAGATAAAAGAGACCTGCCTTATGCCTTTTACGGATCTGTTCATCTTCCCCGATGGCCGCTGCGGTCTGTGCTGCTGCGACAATTTTGAGGCCACCACTTTAGGCGACCTGCGCACCCAGACTCTTAAAGAGATCTGGTTCGGCGAAAAATACCGCGATGCACGTGCCAAGATAGGCGACGGCAGACAAAACTTTCCCTTCTGCAAGCACTGCGACTTTATCGACGCAGGCCTTCGCATGGATGCCGTAAACGACGTACTCAAAGGCCGTCCCATGCGCGGTGCGCGCCAGACCATGTTCTCAAAGTGGAACTGATTTTAACTGATGAAGATAAGCCTTCCCGATATCAAAAACATAAAGAATTTATTGCCGGCAATACTGCTGTTGCTGGCTTTTTCTTTTGCTGCGGAGCTTATCGTATTTAACTTCCGCTCCATCACCACTCTTGGAAACGAAAGCCTTGAGCTTGGAGACGGCTTTGTGATCCACGGCCCCGCGGAGGTCGAGACTCCGCACGCTTATCCGGACCGTTCCATTGATAATCTTCTTATAGAAAATGTCACTATCGAAGGTGCCGCTTCCGTTACCGCCCATGTGGAACTTTCAGACAAGGGAAACGCCTATGTCTATCCCATCTCTGACTTTACAATGGTTCCCGGGGTCCCCATGAGCGGCTACTGCGATATCTACTCCTATGGCGATGTCCATGAGATATATGTATGGCTGAGCGTTCCAGAAGGTGTTACCGTCACTCTTGGCAAAGTCAGCTTCAATGTCCACAGGCCTTTTCAGATAAAGCCCTTGCGGCTGCTGCTTCTCTTTGCCGCATTTCTTTTTGTTTATCTGTCATGGAGCAAATACTCCGCAGCGGAGATCAACGGCCGTGATCCCATACAGCTGATCATCATCGCATTAAGCGTGATATTCCTTATAAGACTGTCGTACACCCTCTCTTTTTCAAATGAAGAGCTGGTGAACGATCCGCCTTCACACCATGCCCAGTATCAGGAACTGGCACAGGCCCTTGATGAAGGCCATGTGAGCCTGGACCATCTGCAGGCCCATCCGGATCTGCTGGCAAAGGAAAATCCCTACGATACCCTGGCCCTGCTGGCGGAAGGCGTCCCCTTCAAGATGGACTACGCCTATTATGAAGGTAAATACTACGTCTATTTCGGCATAATACCGGAGCTTCTCTTCTATTATCCCTGGTATAAGATCCACGGTGAGGCTCCCACCAACTGCGACGCATCCTGGCGTTTCGCTTCTTTGCTGGTGATCGGTTCCTTCTTACTGATATGGGAGCTCATAAAACGCTTTAAGCGCGGCAGCTTCCCCTTCTGGCTCTATCTGCTGATGAGCTACAGCTTCTGTCTGTATGCAAACTACGTTTTCCTTATCTCCAGACCGGATATTTATAATATTCCCGTACTGGCCGGCAATGCATTTACGATCCTGGGCCTTGGTCTCTGGTTCGCGGCAGCGGGCAGAAAGGGACGCATCCGCATACCTTTTCTTACCGCCGGCTCCCTCTGCATGGCCTGCGCCGTGGGCTGCCGTCCCCAGATGGCACTGTTTTCATTTATCAGCATCTTTATCTTCTTATTTGAAGAAAAGGACGGTAAATACAGCTTTAAGAACAGAAGCCTCCTGACAAAGGGCAGCATTCCGGATACCATATGCTTTGCCCTGCCCTTTGCCCTGATCGCCATCCCCGTATGCTGGTATAATCAGGCGCGCTTTGGCAGCATCTTCGAATTCGGTGCTACCTTAAGCCTCACCACCAATGATATGAACCTGCGCGGCTTCAATATGGACCGCCTTATCCGCGGACTCTACTGTTTCCTTATACAGCCCACCGTCACCACTAATGACTTCCCTTATCTGACCTCATCCGTGGTAGACAGTGCTTATATGGGCCGCAATCTTGTGGAGTTCACTTTTGGAGGCGTACTCACCGCCTGCCCTCTGATGCTGATAATCCCCGCCCTGGTCTTCGGGCTGTTTGGGAAGCTTAAGAGCGAAGAAAAGGCTGTCTGCCTCACGCTGCTCATCGCTTCCTTTGTGATATGCGTGTTTGACGTAAACAGTGCCGGTATACTCTACCGCTACACCTGCGATTTCACCACGGGCTTTCTGATCGCAGCCTTCCTTCTGTGGATCCCGCTGCTTTCGGAGGAAAAGGACCGTGTCCTGTCCCGCAGGCTGTTTACCCTGCTTTTAATGCAGGCACTTTTCTACTCACTGCGTGTTTACTGCGCCGACGGCGACCGTCTCTTCATAAGGGACTGCTCACCCGTACTTTTTGAGCGCATAAGAAGCTACTTTACGTAAACTGAAACTTGTTGTATAATATCACGGACTGTTTTTATACATCGCGCTTTCAAACAGGAGAATTAATTGATGAAAAAAGTAGTTGTAATCGGTGCAGGCCCTGCCGGCCTCACTGCTGCATATGAATTACTGGATAAGAGTACGGACTATGAAGTAACGGTGCTTGAAGAGAGCAGCGACATGGGCGGTATCTGCAAGACCGTTAATTATAAAGGCAACCGCATGGATATGGGCGGCCACCGCTTCTTCTCCAAGGTTGACGAAGTCAACGAATGGTGGGATAAGATGCTCCCCATGCAGGGCCGCAGCGCAAAGGATTACAGGAAACTGCGCGTACGCGTGCCGCTTAAGAAGGGTAATCCCGATCCCAACAAAGAGGATCGTGTGATGCTCACCCGCCGTCGCGTATCCCGTATCTTCTTTAATAAGAAGTTTTTCGATTATCCCATATCACTCAAGTTCCAGACCCTGGCAGATATGGGCTTTATCACGACCCTTCAGGTAGGCATTTCCTATCTGGCATCGCTGATACACAAGCGTAAAGAGAACTCCCTTGAGGATTTCTATATCAACCGTTTCGGCCGCAAGCTCTACAGTATGTTCTTCGAGCGTTATACGGAGAACCTCTGGGGCCGCCATCCTTCCGTGATAGCTCCCGACTGGGGCAGCCAGCGTGTTAAAGGCCTGTCCATCACCGCTATCTTAAAGGATATGTTTGGCAAGCTCCTCCCCAAGAAAAAGGGCAAGGCCCGCAAGGTTGAGACCTCTCTTATAGAAGAGTTCAAGTATCCCAAGTTAGGCCCCGGCCAGCTCTGGGATGTCACCGCCGAAGAGATAAAGAATAAAGGCGGAAAGATACTTACAAAGCACCATGTGGTAGGCATCAACAAGAATGCCGACAACCACATCACTTCCGTTGAAGTTGAGACCGAAAACGGCCACAAGAAGATAGATGCAGACATACTCATCTCCTCCATGCCCGTTAAGGATCTGGTGGCAGGAATGAACGACGTTCCCGCAAATATGCAGGTCATCGCAGAGGGTCTGCCTTACCGTGATTACATCACTTTAGGCGTGCTGATCCCCGTTGACAAGCTGCTCCTTAAGAACAAGACCAAAATGAGGACCATCTCCAACATCATCCCCGACAACTGGGTGTATGTGCATGACAAAGGCATCGAGATGGGCCGCTTCCAGATCTACAACAACTGGTCACCTTATATGGTAAAAGATCTGGAGAATACCGTATGGATCGGTCTTGAATACTTCTGCCAGGAAGGCGGAGAATGGTGGAACATGAGCGAAGAAGATTTCGCACGCTTCGCCATCAAGGATATGATACGTCTGGGCATCATCGCCCGCAGGAGCGATGTACTGGATTATCATGAGGAGAAGGTCAAGAAAGCCTATCCCGCATATTTCGACACCTATGAGCATATGGATGAGCTCACCGCTTATTTAAGCTCTATAGATAATCTTTACTGTGTAGGCCGCAACGGTCAGCATCGTTATAACAACCTGGATCACTCGATGTGCACTTCCTTCGAGACCGTTAAGAACATCTTAAGCGGCACAAGTGACAAGAGCAATATCTGGTCCGTAAATACTGAGGCAGGATATCATGAAAGCAAATAATGAAAATGATTTAAATATTATAGATATGGATTCGCTGGATACTAACGTTCTTCCTATTATCGATGACAGCGATCTTACGGCTGCCACGCCTGTAGGCGCTACCCCCATTTATATTCAGCCTGCTGCCGAAGGATCTTATACCGATCCCGCAGCTCCTAAAGAGAGTGCACCTGCTTACGTGGAAGCCACTCCCATCTACATACAGCAGGCAGCTGAAAACACAGCCGTACAGGAATATTCAGAAGATACCGCATATACAGGACCTGCTTATGAAGAGCATGCGTCTGCGGAACCCGCATATGAAGATACTGCATATGCAGAAACACCTGCAGCAGAGCAGGATTATGAATATACAGAAGAGGCTGATGCAGATCCTGATTATGAAGACGCTGCATATACAGAAGATACCGTTGCAGATCCGGATTATGCGGATCCTGCACATACCGGAAACAGCAATGACGGCCCCGCATCCGGCGCCCCGGCTGATACCAAAAACGATCCGGCGCCCCAGATCTGGGCACGCCGTAACGGCAGCTTACAGATACTTATATATTTTGCGCTGTTCTTCGTTTCGATCTGTTATTACGAGATACTGTTAAGACTCGATATTTCCGGAGGCTTCAGCACCACAAACGCTCCTCTTCTGGCTTTCGTGCCCGCAGAGGCTCTGTTCTGTGCATCCCTTTCCGGATGGTTTAAGAAGCATCCCCGCATCAACGGCATCATTTCCGCCGTGGTAATGTTCGGCCTGGGCTTTTACTATTTCGCCCAGCTCATCTATTACAGACTTTCAGGTTCGCTTCTGTCCGTATCTCTTATGAACATGGGTGGCGAGGCCATGGGCAATTTCGGATGGACTATTAAGGATATACTTATCCGCTCCATCCCCCACCTTCTGCTTATGACCATACCTGTTATACTTACACTTGTGCTTTCCTTTATCCATCTTCCCATGGAACGCATGGAGGATGACGGACGTCCCGCACCTTTACCCGGCGGTGCTTATAAAGCATGGCTTCATCCTTTATGTACCGTTGCAGCTTTCGGTCTGTGGACCTTAGGTGGCCTGTGCCTGGCATTGGGCGGCAGGGATCGTGATTCCGCATATTACGTACTCAAGGATTCCCTTTCAGATACAGACTCAAGCTCCAACCGCCTTGGTACTCTTGCTACCACCCTTGTTGAAGCTTCCGCTTATTACCTTGGGACCGATTCCGACACTGCATCCAATATAACAACTGTAAATATGGCGGCTATCGATCTGGGCAAAAAGACCGGTGCTGCGCCTTCAAATAACACCCAGACTGCCATGACAGATGACAGTGTTTCAGATAACGAAGCAGTTGTATCATCTAATTTCATCGACCGTGCCTGGGAGAACGAAGATATCGACTTCACCGCTCTTAAAGAGCTCAGCAAGGATGAAACCACCACTTCACTCTGCGAATATTTTGAATCCAGAGTGCCTACACGTACCAATGAGTATACAGGTCTTTTCGAAGACTACAATCTGATATATATCTGTGCCGAGTCCTTTTCAAACTACGGCATAGACAAAGACATCACCCCCACCCTCTATAAGATGGCTAACAACGGCGTGGTGCTCAAGAATTTCTACAACAGTTTCCCCAACACCACGACCAACGGCGAGTTTGCTTTCACAACCTCACTCTGGCCCGATGTTTCGCGTTATGCCCAGGCAGGAACCGCCGTAGGCTCTTTCCCCCAGTCCGCCAACTTATTCATGCCCGGCGGCCTCGGTGATCAATTCACAGAGATAGGGGTTGACAGCTATGCTTATCACAACTATTACGGCGATTACTACAAGCGCTGCTATTCATGGCCCAACTTAGGCTACACACACATGAAATTCTTAGGCTCTGGCATGGTATTTACCAGCTCATGGCCTGCATCCGACCTTGAGATGATGCAGCAGTCCATAGACGATTACATCGACAAGGACCGCTTCAATACATATTACATGACCTTCAGCGGCCATGGCCCTTATAATTCCGGCAACTACATGTACCGCAAGAATATCGAAAAGGTCAAGGAACTTGCAAACGGCAGGTTCAAGAGTGATGAATGCTTAGGTTATTTCTGCGGAGAGTACGAGCTTGAGCTGGCTATGGAATACCTGCTTGAACGTCTTGAAGAAGAGGATCAGCTTGATAATACCGTTATCGTGCTCATCGGCGACCACTTCCCTTATTACCTTTCAGAAACAGCCTGCACCGAGTTTAACGGCGGCACGCCTATGGACGCCATCGAGCGCAATCACTCCACCTGCATCATCTACAACGCAGGCCTTGAAGAGCCCATCGAATGCGATACATACTGCTGCAACGTAGACATCCTGCCCACGATACTGAATCTCTTTAATATAGAATTTGATTCACGTCTCTACATGGGTACCGACGTATTCTCAGACGGAATACACCGTGCAAGGCTTTACAACGGAAGCTTCCTTACCGAATACGTTACTTACGACAAGACGACAAATAAGAAGACCTGGACCGATGCCGCCGCTGAATTCAGCGACGAAGAACTGGAAGCATACTTTAACGCTATGCTTGATTATACAACCAGTGAATACTCTGCTGCCCTCAACATGATGAAAGGTAACTTCTACCTGTTCACATGGCAGAACAGCGGATTGCTGACACAGGAGGAGATTGATACCGAGCTGGCCCGCGAAGCCAACGGACGCCGCATCTACGCCGACGAAGCTGCGGCAGAAGCTGCCCGCCGTGAGGCCGAAGCCGCTGCCGCTGCTGCCGCAGAAGCCGCCGCTGCAGAAGCTGCCCAGCAGGAACAGCAGCAACAGCAGCAACAGCAGGAAGAATATCACCCCGATCCCGATCCGGATCCCAACTGGCAGCCGGATCCCGCATGGTTTGAAGATTAAATATAAAAAGCCGGGTATTTCTACCCGGCTCTTATTATGAGGACACGTCGTTCTCACATTTCAATTACGGTACCAGTCCCTCTCCCATCGCCTTGCCCGCAAGTATATGGAAGTGCAGATGATGTACGGTCTGACCTGCATCATCGCCGCTGTTACTGATCACACGGAAGCCCTTCTCCAGGCCCTCATCCTTAGCGATCTTTGCGATATTGGTAAATATCTTACCCACCAGCGCCTCATCCTCTGCCCCAAGGACTGCACATGATTCCACATGCTTCTTGGGCACTATCAGGATATGTACCGGTGCCTGCGGATTGATATCCCTGAAAGCATAGGACACCTCATCCTCAAAAACCTTGTTCGAGGGTATCTCCCCGTTTACGATCTTGCAGAAAATACAATCTGTCATTGCTATGTTCCTCCATTCTTATTAGATCCCGCGCTACCAATGTGTCACAAGACTATCTTCAATTATTTTATCACTCTACTTCATTTATACAAGAGGGATTTGACTTTCCCTCCCCCACGGTATATCATCTCTTTTATGAAAAAAACAACTTTTGACTTCAAGAAACACTGGTATATCATATTCGTCGCCGCACTTCTTCTGGCCCAGGCCCTGTTATTCCTTATATTCCGCGGCGATTCCTACATACAGGTCCACGACAATCTGGATCTGTTCGTACCGCACTTCACGGCCTTGAAAAATAACGGCCTATGGTTTGCCCACAACGTGGATCTTCCCATACTCCACGGCGTTTCCCGCGATCTCTTTGGCACGGAGCTTTCGCTCTATAACCTGATGTTCATACTCTTCCCGCCGCTTTTTGCGTACTTTGCGGGTTATGCTCTTAAGATATTCTTTGGTATCTTCTCAACATACATTCTTGCAAAAGATGTATGCGGGGCTGACTTCGAAAACTTCCGCGCTCCCGTACTGGTCTGTGGCTGCGCATACGGCCTCATACCGGTCTTTCCGGCATACGGCATAGCATTTACATCCATACCGCTCATAATCTTCCTTATGCGCCGTATATACCTGCATAAAGAAGGCGGCATCAAGGCACTGCTGCCGCTTTATCTGGGTGTGTTCTGCTATCCCTTCTTATCGTATTTTTCCTACCACGGCTTCTTTATCCTGGCCTGGGTGACCATTAGTGTTATCGTATTCTGGATAAAGGATAAGAAATTCCCGTTAAAGCTCTTTATCGCACTTATCCTGCTGGGCCTGGGTACCGTATGCTTCGAATACAGGCTCTTTAAAGAGATGCTCTTTGGCGATACGGTGACGATCCGCACCATCATGGTACATGATTCCTATAACCTTGGCGGATCCCTCCTGGCGGCTCTGGGGACCTTTGTGAACCCTGCATTTCATGAGCAGGACTGCCACAGCTTCGTCATCCTGCCCGTAACCCTCATAGCCCTTGTGATCGTTAATGTACGCTATATCCGCGGCAAGAAGAAGGATATGATCCTTAAGGATCCCTTGAATATCATCTTCATCATGATCCTGATAAACAGCCTTATCTACGGCCTGTATTTTTACAAGCCCGTCTACGGCCTGGTAGAAAAGCTCATCCCCCAGCTGGAAGGCTTCAACTTCGGCCGCACCAGCTTCTTAAATCCCTGCCTGTGGTACCTGGAGCTGCTCATCATCTGCATAAAGCTCTACCGCTTCAACAAGTTAAAGAGCGTGCGCTGGGCCAATATCGCAGCCTGTGCTGCCCTGCTGGTCACCATGTTCATGCCCCAGATGTACAACGACTTTTATTACACCGCATACAACCAGGCATACCGTCTGATAAAGCATAAAGATACCAGCTATCTTAATTACAATGAATTCTATTCGAAGGAACTCTTCGAAGAAATAAAGAAAGACCTTGATTACAAGGGTGAATGGAGTGCCGCTTTCGGCTTCCATCCCGGAATACTTGATTATAACGGATTCTCAACCCTTGACGGCTATCTGGGCATGTATTCCCTTGACTACAATACCAAATGGCGCGCTGTTATCGCCCCCGCCCTTGAAGGTTCGCCTTCCCTTAAACAGTACTTCTACGACTGGGGCGCACGCGTATGTCTTTATTCAGGTTCTGATGAAAACACCTATTCCCACACCAGGGAGATCAGTTTTAACGATCATCGTCTGATGGTTGATATGTCCGCACTTAAGGATCTGGAATGCAGCTACATCATCTCCCGCGTTGAGATCACAAACGCTGCCGAACTTGGCTTAGGTTCGCCTAAGGTCTACACCAATTCCTCCAGCCCTTATACAATCTACGTATATTCACTGTGAGGCCGCAGGGACGGTCCTTTTGTCTTCACGTATCTTCACTTTTGAGAACACAAAAACTCTCCCCGTGTCTTATTCAAACCGCTCTTTCTCAGCCACCTGAGGAGCACCTGCCGGATAATCCCCGTTGAAGCAGGCCGCACATACCTCTGCGTTATCTCCTGCCAAACGCAGTGCATTTTCTACCGAAAGGAATCCAAGAGAGTCAACATCTATCATCTTTGCGATATCTTCGATGCTGTGTCCGTTGGCTATCAGACTGTTCTTGGAATCCACATCCGTTCCGTAATAACAGGGGAATAAGAAAGGAGGGGCGGATATGCGCATATGCACTTCCTTAGCGCCCGCCTGTCTTATCAGCTTGACTATGCGGGCACTGGTTGTTCCCCTGACTATACTGTCATCTATCAGCACTATCCTCTTGCCTTTTATGGCAGAATCTATGGTATTTAATTTAAGCCTCACCAGCTTGTTCCTGCTGTCCTGATCAGGTGCTATGAAAGTCCTGCCTATATATTTATTCTTAACAAGTCCCATGCCGTAAGGTATTCCCGTAGCCTCAGCGTATCCCATTGCCGCATCTATACCGGAATCCGGTACACCCATTACCATATCCGCATCGCAGGGATGTTCTTCTGCCAGGAATGCACCTGCCCTGCGCCTTGCCTCATGCACGCTCACGCCTTCAATGACCGAATCAGGTCTTGCAAAATAAATATATTCAAACACACACAGACTGTGAGGCTTTTTAGCGCAGTGATCCTTAATACTGCGTACTCCATCCTTATCTATGATAACTATCTCTCCCGGTTCCAGTTCCCTGATCAGTACTGCTCCCACCGCATCCAGGGCGCAGCTCTCCGAAGCCAGCACATATGCACCTTCGTCCGTTTTTCCCATACACAAAGGCCGCAGTCCGTACGGATCCCTGCAGCCTATAAGTTTAGCCGGTGAGGTCATCACCAGCGAATATGCACCTTTAAGTTCGTCCATGGTCCTGCCAACAGCCGCTTCGATGGACGGTGTAGTCAGTCTGTTCCTGGTTATCAGGTATGATATCACTTCCGTATCGCTGGTAGTCTGAAATATACAGCCGGACAGTTCAAGACTGCGTCTCAGTTCATAGGAATTGGTAAGGTTTCCGTTATGGCACAGTGCCAGCTGTCCTTTTACATGCTTTACAACCATGGGCTGTGAATTCATCACACTGTTGCTCCCGCTGGTTGAATACCTCACATGTCCTACCGCGATATTTCCCTTTCCGAGCTTATCAAGCTCCGCATCATCAAACACTTCGTGCACCAGGCCCAGTCCCTTATGATAGCGTATTATCCTGTCAGAATTGACCGCTATACCCGCTGCCTCCTGTCCTCTGTGCTGCAGTGCAGTCAGTCCGTGATACACCAGTCTGGCCAGATCCGAATCCGTCTCCTGCCATATCCCGAAGACCCCGCACTCCTCATGAATCATACCCTGCATTTTTTTCTTCCTCCATTGTATGTGTAATAAGTACGGACACGGGAACAGTCCCCGGTGTCCTATAAACGCAAATAAGATCCTTCGCTACGCTTGGGATGACAGGCGTTGTCATTCTGAATGCTCTCTGTCATTCTGAGCGCAGCGAAGAATCTTTGTTTCTATGCTGTTATAAAATCTTACTCAACATCCTGTAATGCGTCGTAGCCTTCCTCACCTGTTCTGATCTTCACTACTCTGTTTACGTTGTATACGAAGATCTTTCCGTCACCGATATGTCCGGTGTAAAGTGCTTTCTTTGCTGCATCTACCACGTAGTCAACGGGGATGGCACTTACTACGACTTCTACCTTTACCTTGGGAAGCAGTGTTGCATCGACCTCAACACCTCTGTACCTTTCGCCTGCACCCTTCTGGATACCACAGCCCATAACGTTGGTAACTGTCATGCCGGTAACGCCCAGGTCGTTCATTACTTTCTTAAGATGCTCGTAACGTGACATCTTTGCAACTATGACTACCTTGTATATTCCGGTATCTTCCACTTCCGGAGCCTTTACTACCTGTACTGAAGCTTTGCGTTTTGCTTCGCTTGCCTCTTCGTAGCTGTCGCTGCCCAGGTTGGTGTTTTCGTTTACATCCATGGTCATGCTGCCTGCAACATCCATGATAGCGAAACCTGAATATGCGCTTGCAAGACCGTGCTCAGTTGCATCCAGACCGGTGATCTCTTCTTCTTCACTTACTCTCAGTCCGAAGATTGCCTTGATGATGCTGAAGGTGATTATGATCGTTATGGTAGTCCATGCTGCAGTTGTAAGCATACCTACTGCCTGTATACCAAGGAGTTCAAATCCGCCGCCGTAGAAAAGGCCCTTGCCTGCTATCTGGTTTGCACCGAATGCAACACCGTCACCGAATCCTCTTGCAAATGCAGGTGCGGTATCGGTTGCGAAGAGACCTACTGATAAGGTACCCCAGATACCGTTCATCATATGTACTGCTACAGCACCGACGGGATCATCGATATGAGCTTTGTTATCAAGGAACCATACACCGAATACTACCAGCAGACCTGCTACAGCACCTATTATGATAGCACCGAAGGCGTCACATACATCACAGGGAGCGGTGATCGCTACCAGACCTGCAAGTGAAGCGTTGAGACACATACTTACATCAGGCTTGCCGTATTTGATCCAGGTAAAGATCATACATACTACGGTAGCGATAGCGGGTGCTATAGTGGTGGTTACGAAGATACTTCCCAGCTCCTCTAAGGTAACTGCCGCTGCACCGTTGAATCCGTACCAGCCAAGCCACAGGATGAATACGCCAAGTGCACCGATAGGAAGGTTATGTCCGGGGAATGCGTTAACTTTAGTGATCTTTCCTTCTTTATCTTTAATGAACTTACCGATTCGGGGGCCAACCATCTTTGCACCGATCAGAGCGCAGATACCGCCGACCATATGTATGCAGTTGGAACCTGCGAAATCATGGAAGCCCATCTGTGCAAGCCAGCCGCCGCCCCAGGTCCAGTGTGCTTCAATGGGATAGATCAGACCGGAGATGATTGCTGAATATACGCAGTAGCTTAAGAATTTTGTACGCTCTGCCATTGCACCGGAAACGATGGTTGCGGTGGTCGCACAGAACACCAGGTTGAATACGAAATTTGACCAGTCAAAACTTTCATATGAAGTAAATACATCGAAGCCGGGCTTTCCGATAAAGCCCATCAGGTCCTCACCCAGGAACAGGCCGAAACCGATCAGGATGAATGTTACTGTACCGATACAGAAATCCATCAGGTTCTTCATCAGGATGTTACCTGAATTCTTTGCTCTTGCAAAGCCTGTCTCTACCATGGCAAAACCTGCCTGCATCCAGAAAACCAAAGCGGCTCCTGCCAAAAACCATATTCCAAATACTAAACTGTTAACCTCTTCACTCATAGTATACTTCCTCCTCTTTATTATTTTGTGTGATGAAGGACCGGTACGATGCATGATCATGTTTTAGCTTTCATCGTTCCTTTTCCTTACGAGTGACAACGGCGCAGAAGGAATGATCCATTCTGCGCCATCGCACCCACTACACACACAAAAGAGAAAGGAGCCACTGCTTTCGCAATAGCTCCTTCGCTTTACATTCGCTACTATACACCTATAGTTTTTTTATGTCAATACTTTTTTCAAAAAAATTTTTACTGTCCTATAAATTACCCTCTTTTACCGGGCTGCTTATATCACAGATATCCTGGGAGCCGCTTCCTCCAGTACATCCAGCAGTATACGCACCGTATCAAGGGACGTGAACATTGTCACACCATTCTGCACTGCACAGCGGCGGATAGCCACACCATCCTCGTAATGGATACCTGATAATATCGCACGGGTATTGATCACATAGCTGACATAACCGGCGCGTATCGATTCCAGTATCTCCTGGCTGCCGTCGGAAAGCTTGCCGCGTATGCGGGTACGTATGCCGTGTTCTTTCAGGAATACGCCGGTACCCACGGTAGCCTCGATATTGAATCCCATGTCGTAGAATCTCTTCACCAGCGGAAGGGCTTCTTCCTTGTCCTCATCGGCCAGTGTAAAGATCACGGTACCGTAATCCTTCATCTTTATCCCGGAGGCCTGCAGCGCCTTATAAAGGGCCCTGTTAAGGCTCGTATCATAACCTATTGCCTCACCCGTGGATTTCATTTCAGGTGAAAGATATGAATCCATACCGGAAAGTTTTGCAAAAGAGAATGCAGGTGTCTTTACATACCAGCGTTCTTTTTCCTTAAGCATCGGCTCCGCATAGCCCTGCTCTTTTAAGCTGTGTCCCAGCATGACCCTTGTAGCTATATGCACCAGATTAATGCCTGTGGACTTTGACAGGAACGGCACGCTTCTTGAAGCACGGGGATTAACCTCGATGACGTACACACTGTCATCCTTATCCACGATGAACTGGATATTAAACAGTCCTCTTATGCCTATGGCAAGGCCTAACTTTGTAGTATATTCAAGTATCGTCTGCTTTACCTTATCGGATATCGAGAAAGGCGGATATACGCTGGTGCTGTCACCGGAATGCACACCGGTACGCTCAACCAGTTCCATTATACCCGGCAGGAATACACGCTCTCCGTCGCAGATAGCGTCCACCTCAACTTCTTTACCCACGATATATTTATCAATAAGCACAGGCTTGTCGCGGTCCACTTCCACGGCATTCTTAAGATAGTGGCGCAGCATCTTTTCATTTGCGACTATCTCCATCGCACGTCCGCCCAGCACGAAGGAAGGACGTACCAGTACGGGATATCCTATGCGTGCCGCAGCTTCCACACCGCTCTCTATATCGGTTACGGCTTCACCCTTGGGATTGGGTATGCCTATACTGTGTATCACCGCATCAAAGGCATCACGGTCTTCAGCCTTATCTATGGCAGTCCTGTCGGTACCGATTATCTTTACGCCTCTTTTACTTAAAGGATCCGCCAGGTTAACTGCAGTCTGTCCGCCCAGTGTAGCTATAACGCCTTCGGGCTTCTCAAGATTCACTATGTTCATCACATCTTCGCAGGTTAGCGGTTCAAAATACAGCTTATCCGCGGTGGTGTAATCGGTGGAAACAGTCTCCGGATTGTTATTGATGACTATGGCTTCATAGCCCATCTCACGTATCGCATTTACTGCATGCACGGTGGAGTAATCAAACTCAACGCCCTGTCCGATACGTATGGGACCGGATCCCAGAACTATGACTTTCTTTTTATCCGTCACAACAGATTCATTCTGCTGTGAATAAGTCGAATAGAAGTAAGGTATATAGCTGTCAAACTCACTTGCACAGCTGTCTATCATTTTGTAGGACGGTGCTATGCCTTCCTTAAGGCGCAGTTCATATACTTCATCTTCGCTGCATCCCCAGAGCTTTGCGATAGTCGCATCCGACAAGCCCCATTTCTTCGCATCCTTAAGCTGCTCCACATCCTTCGGATGCTCAGCAACAGCTTTTTCGATAGCCACGATATGTGCGACCTTTTCCAGATAGAACATGTCGATATTTGTCTGGTCGCAGATAGCTGCTATATCTATTCCGTTTGCCAGGAGATAACCGATGTAATAAACACGGTCATCGCGGCCTTCTTTGATATACTCAAGTGCTTCGCTGATACTCTTATCGCGGGGTGCACTCAGCATGCCGTTACCTTCTTCAAGCGAACGCAGGCCCTTAAGCAGGCTCTCTTCGAATGTACGTCCCACGCTCATGACTTCGCCGGTAGCCTTCATCTGTGTAGACAGCGCATTGTCCGCAGCAGGAAATTTATCGAAGGGGAAACGGGGTATCTTGCATACCACATAATCCAGCGCAGGCTCAAAGCATGCCGGTGTGTTGGCAAGCTGTATCTCATCCAGATGCATACCCACGGCTATCTTTGCGGATACACGCGCTATCGGATATCCGCTGGCCTTCGATGCCAGTGCGGATGAGCGTGACACTCTGGGATTTACCTCTATCACATAATACTTAAAGCTGTGGGGATCCAGTGCGAACTGTACGTTACATCCGCCCTCAACCTTAAGCGCCCTGATTATCTTAAGCGATGCATCACGCAGCATGTGATACTCTTTGTTGGTCAGCGTCTGGCTGGGTGCAGTGACTATGGAGTCACCTGTATGTATTCCCACGGGGTCAAGGTTTTCCATGTTACATACAGTGATGGCCGTATCATTGGCATCCCTTATAACTTCATACTCTATCTCCTTGAATCCCTTTATGCTCTTTTCTATCAGCACCTGATGAACGGGTGAAAGCGCCAGCGCATTCTTCATCATCTCACGAAGGGTAGGCTCATCATCCGCAAAGCCGCCGCCTGTACCGCCCAGGGTGAATGCGGGACGCAGTATCACGGGGTATCCGATCTTTTCCGCAGCAGCCACCGCTTCATCGGCGCTGTAGGTTATCTCCGAAGGAACAACAGGCTCACCTATACGCTCGCACAGTTCCTTAAAGAGTTCACGGTCTTCCGCACACTCGATACTCTTTGCATCGGTACCCAGCAGTTCTATCTCACACTCTGCCAGCACACCTTTTTTATACAGCTGCATAGCCAGGTTAAGGCCTGTCTGTCCGCCTATACCGGGTACTATCGCATCGGGTCTTTCATAGCGGCATATACGTGCCAGATATTCAAGGGTCAGCGGCTCCATATAAACTTTATCAGCCACTGTATAATCCGTCATTATGGTTGCGGGATTCGAATTGGCCAGCACCACTTCGTAGCCTTCTTCCTTAAGTGCAAGACAGGCCTGCGTTCCCGCATAATCAAACTCCGCTGCCTGACCTATGACGATGGGGCCGGAGCCTATAACAAGTATCTTTTTTATATCCGTTCTCTTAGGCATCTTACTTTCCCCCCTGCATATTCTTTATGAATCGGTCAAACAGATAGTCCGAATCCTGGGGTCCCGGGGCGCTCTCGGGATGGTACTGGACGGAGAACACACCGTCCTCCTTGCATTCAACACCTTCAACTGTATCATCCAGAAGATTTATATGGCTGAGCTTAAGCCCCGTTCCGTCAAGACTGTCCTTATTAACCGCATAGCTGTGGTTCTGTGAAGTGATCTCTATCTTTCCTGTATTCACATCCTTTACCGGATGATTGCCGCCGCGGTGACCGAATTTAAGCTTATATGTTTTTGCCCCGTATGCAAGGCTTATCATCTGGTGTCCTAAGCATATACCGAAGATAGGCAGACGTCCCCGCAGCTTCTTTACCAGCTCTATGACCGGCGTAACATCCTCGGGATCACCGGGGCCGTTTGATAAGAATAAGCCGTCGGGCTTTAATGCCTCAACTTCTTCTGCAGTCACATTATAGGGAACCACGGTAACATTGCAGCCGTGGCGGTTTAAGCTCCTTATGATATTTAACTTTATTCCGCAGTCCACTGCCACCACGTTCCACTTGGGATCTGCCGTTCTTGAGTACCAGCGCTTCTTGCAGCTTACGCGGCTTACGGCATCGTGGGGTACCGGCGTTTCTTTGATGATATTCAGTGCCTCTTCAACACTCATATCCTTATCGCATATTATGCAGCGTCTGCTTCCTATATCCCTTATGGATCTGGTAAGCTGTCTTGTATCCACACCGCTTATTCCGGGAATGTGATTCTCTTCAAGCACTTCCGAAAGTGTCTTTGTATAACGAAAATTGGAGGGCTCATCGTTATAATCATGAACGATCATCCCTCCAATCTGCGGATTCCTGCATTCGTAATCCTCGTCGGCCATACCGTAATTGCCAATGAGCGGATATGTCATCACCACGGCCTGATCCGTATAGGACAGATCCGATACTATCTCCTGATATCCCGCCATTGATGTGTTAAAAACCAGTTCACATACACGGTTTTCTGCTGAACCGAAACCGGTGCCTTCATACACCTGACCGTCTTCGGTGATCACTTTTCTGTTATTCTGTATCATGAGTTGCTCCTCTCTAAAGCCTTTGCTACCAGCATTTTAAATAAAGGATGCGGTTTATTGGGTCTTGATTTTAATTCGGGATGGAACTGGACTCCTACATAAAAAGGATGATCCGGAAGTTCCACCGCTTCTACAAGATGCTCATCCGGGGACATACCGCTTAACTTAAGCCCCGCATCTGTGAGCGTCTGTCTGTAATCATTGTTGAATTCATATCTGTGCCTGTGGCGCTCTGAGATGTTTGTGCTTTCGTAGCATTTTTCCATCATGCTTCCCTCTGCGATAACACAGGGATAGGCGCCCAGTCTTAAGGTTCCGCCCTTTTCTATCTCATCATTCTGGCCGGGCATAAAGTCTATCACTTTATGGGCACAGTCTTTATCAAATTCACCGGAATTTGCATCCGGAAAACCAGCCGCATTACGTGAGTATTCTATCACGGCTATCTGCATTCCAAGGCATATGCCCAGATAAGGCAGGGCATTTTCCCTGGCATATTTTGCCGTAAGTATCATGCCTTCTATACCGCGCTCTCCGAAGCCTCCGGGCACTATCACACCCTGAAGGTCTTTAAGCTCATCTGCAATATTATCCTCGTTTAACTGCTCCGTGTCAATCCAGCTTATATCAACAAATGAATCGTTTGCATATCCCGCATGATGAAGTGCCTCTGCAACAGAAAGATATGCATCATGAAGCTGCACATATTTACCGGCTATACCGATGCGTACGCGCTTGCTGCGTTTCTTTATGCGGTCTACCATTGCCCTCCACTCACTTAAGTCAGGCTCTTTGGTCTCAAGCTTAAGCTCCCTGCATACTATACCGGAAAAGCTTTCATCCTCAAGCATGAGAGGCGCTTCATAAAGGCAGGGAAGGGTGATGTTTTCTATAACACAGTCTTCCTTAACATTACAGAACATTGCTATCTTCTTAAAGATAGAGCTTTCAAGATGTTCATCGCAGCGCAGTACTATCACATCAGGATGTATTCCCATTCCCTGCAGTTCTTTTACAGAATGCTGGGTGGGCTTTGATTTGTGTTCTTCAGATCCATGAAGATAAGGCACCAGAGTTACATGTATGAACAGGCAGTTATCCGGTCCCTGTTCGAGGCTTATCTGCCTTGCAGCTTCGATAAAGGGCTGGGATTCGATATCACCTATTGTTCCGCCTATCTCGGTGATCACCACATCCGCATTCGTTTTCTTCTCCAGCTGATATACGAATTCCTTTATCTCATTGGTTATATGAGGGATCACCTGTACGGTGCTTCCCAGATATTCACCCCTTCTTTCCTTATTCAGTACATTCCAGTATACACGCCCGGAAGTCAGGTTAGAAAACTTGTTGAGGTCCTCATCGATG
>JAFYCS010000074.1 GCA_017539565.1 Lachnospiraceae bacterium | reverse complement strand
TCCGCAGCAAGGATTCATAAGTAAGCTTACAGCGTCTCTTCTTCAGAGGAGGCGCTTTTATACAGCTACTATACATACAATCAAACGATGCACCCAGACCCAGCCGTCTGGGTGCATTTTGGGTGCATCGTGTGATTGTATCAATAAGCCTCTCAAGGGGGAAAAGGTGCTAAACATCCTGTGGATGTTTGCCTAGCACGGTTCGAGCCCTGCTGGTTCCATTTTTTATTAGAAATAATCGAGGATATATAAATATGAGCATAAGAACAAATTATGAAAAATGGTATGAAGGTGAAACTATTATTGGGGTCTTGAGTCGGGTGAATTTCTGGACGAACTGATCAGGTTATGTCCGTCTTCGCCCAACAGGACAGTGCTGGACATAGGTTGTGGTGAAGGAAAAGATGCTGTTTATATGGCAAAGAATGGATATTGTGTCTCAGCATTTGATCGTAAGCGCAAAATTAACTGGCGGTAAGCGCAGCCACCATACTGACTATAGGTACAGGGGCTTGAGCCCATAAATATACCCCGGCCTCGAAAAGAGCCGGAGAACTGTGCCCGCACCTACGCAGTTGGCCGAAAGAACTTCTTATTCCACAATTCTGTAGAAGGGGCAGATACGAGCGCTGTTATATACAGCGTTGTGGAGAGTGCAAAACGAAACGGGCTCAATGTCATGGACTATCTGACGGAAGTAATGGATGCGATGAGAGGGTGCGAAGATGTGTCCGCAATCATTGACGATCTGCTGCCCTGGTCAGAGAGAATGCAGGTAGCCTGCAATCCGCAGTATAAGGAAAAAGAAGCGGAGTTGCAAAAATAGTTTAACAGAAATGCTTTGCTAAGTTTAGCCGTATAATTACTTTTCGCTTACTACTCTCTTAAGGGACACTTCAGGGACATGCTTAAGGGACAGTTCTCAGAGACCACCGGAACGTGCTTTCTGCATGATATCGCCCCGGTTTTTATGCATATAGATTCCTCTTTCTGCATAAAGAATGGCACATTTTTATGCAGTAAATATGCTGTTTCACTGTTATTGCTGCTTTCACCGGCATAGTGAAACTGCTCTTTCCGGCAGATTCGCATGGCTGATAATCACTTATCATCCGCATCTTCGTCGATTGGATCGGGCATCTGACTGAAGAATTCCAGGATCTGCTTCACGGATATCGGATAGAAATTGTTGGCATCAACGCCTACATCATAACGGCGTATCCCTTCTGCCCTGTTCTTCTCGTTATAGTCCATCCGCGCATGGATATGACCGTGAAGCTGATAGCTCCCGCTGTTCTTCTTAGGCCATGACAGCATGGGATAATGCATCAGAGCAAAATACTCACCATTCAGGGATACCGTCATAAAATCCCTGACCTCGACAAATAACGCAGGATCATATTTCTTATCATGGTTCCCAGCGATCAGATACTTCTTGCCGTTCAGTTTGCTGATGATCTCGTTCACGGCATCGGCTTCCATATGGTGGCAGATATCCCCCAGGATATATACGGTATCATTCCTGTTGACCACCGCATTATAATTCCGTATCAGCGCCTTATTCATTTCATCCACATCAGAAAAGGGACGATCCTGCATCGTAATGATGCCACGATGTCCCAGATGCATATCTGCTGTAAAATATACCACAAACT
>JAFYCS010000010.1 GCA_017539565.1 Lachnospiraceae bacterium | reverse complement strand
GAGTAGAATTGTTCTCTGGATAAAACAGAAGTTCCGGTACCTCCGTTATTCTGAAACACTCCCTTCGCGCAGAGCTTACGTATCACGTTATGCGTGGTCGTACGTGCCCATCCGAATTCCTCCGCCGTAAGCTTGACCAGCTCATGGCTTGTAATAGGCTCCCTCTCCCATATCATCTCTGCAAATCTGCTCTCGATAACTCCAAGCTGTATATCTCCCATGATCAACCTCCTTATTCAATACAGACCATTAGCAATGGTCTGTATTGAGACTATCACTAATGGTCTGCATTGTCAATAGTATTTTTCACTGATTACTTCTTTTTCGCTTCACGCACATCATTCACTTCTATAACGGTGATACTATAGAAAATATTGCGGGCAGTTTTTGCAACGGGTGCTGCCAACAAATCAATTTCCCGTCAGCCATTGTTTCAGATCATCCTCTATGCGGTATTCCGTAACCATATCCTTTACAGCAGTTGGCTCCCCGTCCTTAGTATAAACGATCTGATATGTAACCGTCATATAAGGAGCAGATGTATCGGTAACTTCCCAGCCACTCCAAAAATGCATGTGTTTGGTCATCTCTCTTATCTTCTTATCAAACAGGATATCCGTCTCACTCTGGCTTGAACGGTCCCAGCCATTTGACTTAAGATCCATATGGGTTGCCCACACGGATGATGAAAGGAGCGCTGCCTGAGCCTCATCAAGATCCGTACCCTTTGTAAATTTGGGGCGGATATTACAGAACTCCACCATTACATACGACTCTGCAACTTCACCCTCATGCCCTCCTTCCGGAAATACGGTTTCAGCAAGATCCTTTTCACTCTCCCATTCCGTATAATCCGAAACAGCCTCAGTAAGCGCATCCGGCTCCCGGTCCGCTTCATGATCATTTACAGAGACCAGTTGTTTTCTTCCGTCTTTTAATGTTACAAGTGCCGACTGCATCCTGCGCGTAGATATGCCGGTTATCTCACTTACCAGATCCGTAAAGTTCTGATCTCCATACTCATCAACGCCCTCACAATAAAGCTCATAGGCCTTATCAAAATCACCGCTCTCTCTCCCTACCGTATAATTACTGCCGGATATCATAATGGAGGATATATCATCCTTATCTACAGGTTTCACAAAGATATCACGATATGCACTGTCTTTTCCCAGTAGCGTCAGGACATGGTCAAGATCCGACTTGTCGATCGCTACATAACGTTCCTTAAAGAAAACACCGCCGTCAAAAACAAGCCTTATACCTTCAGCAATTTCATCATGCGGCTCAAAGCGTACTTCTTTATTAAGTGCCTCACAGAGAATATCTATAACTTCCCTGTCCGTGATCTTATAATCCCGCATTTCGCAACAATAATAATCCTCTGTATCCGAAAAGATGTAATACCCGTTCGGCTGATATGTCATTGATATGCTATGTACTTTGCCGGCATTCACCATATCTTTTTCCGCAAACCCTTTTCCATACCATACGATCGTGACAAAAACGACGCAGAATAACAGCATATATAGAATTCCGGGTAAAGCTTTAATGCAGTCATGTAAGCTTCGCGTAAGGATGATCTCATATAACAGAGATACCGCAACTGCCAGCAAAAACAGCAGTATTATCGATTTCCACTCAAAATTGCCTCCCAATATTAATGCCACTGGGATCAGACATACCGCGCAGCCAAGCAGCGTGCAGAATATCGCCTGCACACGCTCTGATACCGCTGCATGTTCTGCAGTCTCCGAAGCACGCCGGCCATGCAGATAAACAGCCAAAATGAAGATCAGTATCCCAAGTATAAGAGTATATATCAGGCTTGCAAAACTCCTTATAGCAGGGTATGAGAAATTAGATAAATGGGTTCCAATCAGGCTCGTGACTATATTCAACCGCCTGTCGAGTATCGTTCCCCTTAATCCCTGAGGAATAGTCGAATTATTATCAAAAACACATATCTCCCCTACCAGCAGGATCAGCCTGGGTACTACCAGAAGGATCGCATACATGCACAAAGCCGAAAGCCATGTTCCACTCAGCGAAAGTGCCAGCAGCATAAGTGCCGTGGTGAATACTGATGCCGCAAAGCAGCATCCAAGTGTGATAAAAAAGGTATTGTCGCCGGCTATACGCAGATACGGAAGTATTGCTGCCATCACTTCAACAATCAGGCCTCCCAGCACCAGAACAGCCGCATCTATAGTAAGCACAGCTGCAAAAGAAGAAAATGCCTGACTTCTCTTACTTAAAGGCAGCGAATGAAAACAGTCACTCCCGGTCCGCTTATTCTGATACAGGAACAGAAACAGGAGCATAAGCGGAGAAACCACCAGGAATATAGAAAGCAGCGGCCAGGCCATACGCGCAAAACTCTGATCTGCGAAACCCATACCGGCCATTCCTTTCCATAGCTCAACGTGATGCCGATCCACTTTGATCATATATGCACATTCAACAATACAGATCAGTGCAGATACTACTGCAGCCGGAAAAGCCAGCCTGCGCAGCGCATCCATATATGCCCCTTTATGAAATAAAGCATTACCTTTCTTATTCATCTCTTTCATCTCCTTCCTCCCCGATATCAAATGAATAGCCCAAAGTCTGCACTTCACAGAGGAACATCTCCTCAAGTGTCAGCGGCATGATCTCCAAAAGCAGCGGATGCTTTGCTTCTATCTGTCTGCGTATATGATCTTCAGTCCCGCGTACGACAAGATTTGCCACTGTTCCGCTCTTT
>JAFYCS010000073.1 GCA_017539565.1 Lachnospiraceae bacterium | reverse complement strand
TCTTCTGCAGTGTTTTCTTCAGTGGCTTCTTTATTTATTTCTTCTGTATTCATTTCAGTATTATCCATTGGGGGTATCCTTTACTTCTGTAATCTTATACTATTGCGAAATCTTCCGCCAGGCTGATATCACTGGCATCTTCTGCTCTTTCGATCAGTATGTCATCAAAGATATTGTCCTGGGTTATCTTTATCTGCCCCATCTTCATGAGCTCAAGTATAACCAGAAAGCTGACTATGATATCGATGCGCCTGGTCTGTGTGCCAAGCATCTCCCTGAAGGAGCATATCTCATGTTCATTAAGATATTGAAGTATCTCCTGCTGTTTATTCTCAACGGAGATCTCATCCTTTGTGATATTGCCGAAGCGACTTCGTATGGGGTCCACACGATCGTCGACACGTTTGAGCATCTCACGGTATATCTCACCCAGTTTGCGAAGGTTCAGATCACGCACCAGTTCTTCATAATTAAGAGGCTCACGATATTGCAGTACTGCATCGGGTATGCTGGGCTGCTTATACATTGACTTGCCGGCATCCACGAAACGGTCCTTAAGTTCAAAAGCCATGTACTTATACATCTTATGTTCCAGCAGTTTCTGCACCAGTTCCGCTCTGGGGTCCTCTTCCTCACCCTCCTCATTAACAGGGCGCGGCAGGAGCATACGGCACTTGATGGATAGCAGTGTAGCCGCCATGACAAGGAACTCACTCATGATGTTCATGTCTTCACGCTCCATTGCACGTATATACTCCAGATACTGTGCGGTTATCTCCACAATGGGGATATCGTATATATCTACTTTATTCTTTTCTATAAGATGGAGAAGAAGGTCAAGCGGTCCTTCGAACACTTCAAGTTTAACAGGTATAGCCATTCTGTTTACTCTCCTTTTTTCAGATCCACTACCATAAGTTCCGCAGGATTGAACACCCTCACAGGGAGTGTATGCACGCCCAGTCCGCACAATACAAGCTGATGTTTTTTACGGATGTTAAACATCCCGCCGGAATAATCCGGAAACAGTCTGGGCTTGGGACTGATCACGCCGCCAAGTAAAGGCAGGCGCATTATCCCTCCGTGATAATGCCCGGACAGGGACAGGTCTGCCCCCCAGGCCGCATACGACGGCAGATATTCCGGGTCGTGTGCTATCAATATATTAAAGCAGTCTTTATCCGGCCTGCCTATCATGGTATTCATATCCTTAACAGGCAGGTATTCCTTCGTCCTTTTATGCAGATAGTGCCTGGGCGAAATATTGATGCCGAAAATCTTAACCCCGTTTTCCGCTATAAAGGCACTGTCATTATCAAGTATCTTCGCTCCGCTCTTTTCAAAGCGGCTCATCATTTCCTCATAAGTAAAGTCAAACAGCCAGGGCATCCAGTCCACACGGCTCTCATGATTGCCCATACCGAAGTATACAGGAAAACGTGCGGCCAGTTCCATAAGCAGGTGTTCTGCCACATCTACGGATCCCGCTATATCAATCCCCAGATCCTTGGCAGTCATGATATCGCCCGCAGTTATTACCGCATCCGGTTTAAGCGCACAGATCTTTTCAATGAGCTTTTCATTATCCTTTCCGAAGCTCCTGCCATGCAGATCCGACATCGCGACAATACGCATGTCTTTCCTTATTCGGCTGTCACGTATCACATGATGCCTTACTTTTATATTGTGTATATCGCTTAAAATGACTCCCGTAAAAAAAGCACTGAAAAAGGAGCACAGAAAAAGCAATCCTTTATTCTTCATAAAAGCATATCCATTGCATACAATATTTTGTTACAACGCGGGGATTATATCACAAGATAGCGCGTTTATCAAGATTACATAACTATCAGGTATTCTGTTTTTTGAACAGTTCCTTAAGCTTGCGGCGTTCCTTGCGCTTAAACTTAAAGATTATCATCGACAGAAATAACGAAGCGACAACATATAACAGGATGACAGGTATGAACTTAAGATCTGTCCTGCCCAGCATAAATGCCGAATAGGCATCCTTGGCCGAGGTATATGCCATAAGCGTAAATCCCCTCAGCCCCCACCTGCTCATCCACACGGGGTATACGCACATAAGTGCGGCATAAACAGCCAGCGGCAGCAGCCAGAAAGCCGTAAGGAAAAGAAATACCAGGGCTACGCTGTAGCAGGCCATGGCCGCTATCATATCCATCAGGAGGGATACCAGCATGGCTTTAAGCTGGAACACGGAATTTCCGGCCCCGAATATAACCCCCATCGCAACAATGAGCAATGCCATGATAAAATACAGCATAATAAGTGCACTAATGCCCGCGCGCCATTTGGCGATGACAGCCATCCATCTTTTCCCGCCGGTCACTTCCATCTGTTCTATGGTATTTCTTGTAAACTTAATACGGTAAAGTCCCAGAAGGACAATGATACCCGAAGCTGCATTGAAAACATACAGCACATAATCCTGTATGCGGAAAGTATACATTATATCATTCCAGAATGTCTGCTTTGTATAAATGACCAGGCCTATTACACCTAAATAAGCCGCAAAAGCAAGGAATCTGAATCTTTTTAGTGAAAACAGCCTTTTTTTCTCTCTTATATAGATCGCATTCATACTTCCCCTCCTACCAGATAGCTATACGTTTATCGGGAGCCAGATACATATTGTCGCCCTCTTTGATACCGTAAGTTTCATAGAACTCATCAAACTGCTGAAGTGTCACATTTACTCTCAGATAAGCCAGAGGATGTACATCGGTCCTGACACGTTCTATCTCAGTCCCTTTCGGGTCAAGTCTCTTCCAGATTCCCGCATAGCTTCTGAAGAACAGATCATAATCAAAGTCCTCCTGCCCGGCGGCTATCAAAAGCGTACTCTTTACCCCGCCCATATCTGCGATGGCTTCTCCGCTCAGATCGTTATCTATCGGGTAAGCATCTGCGCCGTCAAAAGGTTTCATCCCCGTATAGTACTGGGTAACCTTTCTTGCTTTTGAAGAAAATGCGCTCATATCATCTCCTTCTATCAGATCATTTCTGTCACCGTTAAGATCGTTATGCACACCGTTAGAATCAAAGGCATGTGATAATTCATGTCCCAATACAGCACCTATGCCCCCAAGCTTCTGCTCAGGTTCCATATCGTAACCGTAAAAATCCCCCACCAGAATACCGGCCTGTATCATAACTATGTTCTTCCATCCGACATAGAATGCATTTGTCTGTGTGGTAGAGATCTCGGAATCGTAGATATCCCAGTATGCCCTGTCATAATCCATGCGGGCCATCTCTCCGTAATGCTTTAACCTTGCTTCGTTAAGCACTGTATATGCATCCAGAAGGCATCCGCCTTCCTCCTTTGTGAGGATCTTCATATCACCGTAATCCGCCACGTTAGAAGGCTTCATTATGTCAAAAACAACATTGTCGAGTTTATCATGTATCCTCTGTTTGTTTTCTTCGCTCAGCCAGTCCTTTTCATCAATTATTCCCTTATATACTTCAACCAGTTTTTCACACATATCGCGGACATCCTTTTCGGTCTCCTCATCATAATAAGCATCCAGATATGCCTGATCCATTGCACCGTTCAGAAAACTCCTCTGTATAAATACAAAGAGATATCTGTCCATATAAGTATATGAGGTTTCATAAAAAGGATTTGATCTGTCAGATTCCGCATTCACACAGTATTCAAATGTATCCCAGTCGAGATACGTCCTTGAATCCAGCGCCAGATTGATCTTAAGAAAAGCTTTTATTCCTTCAACATGAGCATCATCATATATGTCCGACAATCCTTTTATATATTTATAATCACCGTGATACTGCGGCAGATCGTCAAGCTCATAATGCTCAAATATCTCTTTGAGCGGAAATGCTCCGGAGTACTCAAAGAAGCCGGCAGCATCGAGTATCACGGGATCCGATACATCCATGGAATAATCGCGGTTAAGAGAAGCCAGCTCCGATTCAAACTTAAAGCAGTCACTTAAGAGCTTTTGGGTTTCCTCATCACTGTAGCCGGCCTTTCCCAAGATGTAATATGCTTTCTTTTCAACTTCTTCCAGTTTCTGTATACCCTTATTATTCATAACCGAATAATAAAGGGAGTTTTTAAGCGCAAGATCACACATACCCACTTCCAGCGTCAGGTGATCCTTGTGCCCTTCAACAACATCAGTCTTGATGCTGAGAAAGTTATATGCAAAAGGATTCTTTGAATTATCCATTATATAGTCACTTACATCTCCGATACTGTTGATATCATCGATATAAGCCAGATATTTCTTTAAAGGCTCCGTTCCCAGTTCTTTCCTGTATTCCAGATCGGTAAATAAGCCGTCATAAGCACGGACAAGTTCCAGATTTTTACTGTCAAGACTCTTATCATCCAGTATTGCACGCTTGTTCTTATTAACGATCAGGTCTGCGCTCCTGAATGTTGAGTTTCTGTATACAGGATCATACACCTCATTGGAAAGCCACTCCGCGGTGGCAGCTGCTGCGAAATCATCCTGCAGGCGCTTCTCGGAGGCGATGTACTGGTTTTCGGGGATATTTGAATCTATCCAGGCGTATTTACCTGTCTTGGGCTTATTGCCGCCGGCGCAGGCGCAAAGGGAAAATATGCTTGCAGCCGTTAATAAAGCCGATGTGATCCTGACATATATCTTTTTCATTTTTTATATTCCTTTATATGCATATATATGTTAAACATATTTATTAACTTCGTATCTCACACTAAGCTATTATACATGAAAACAGCCTGCATGACTGCAGGCTGCATAAAAATACATTAATTATATTTGCGTTTTCTAGCCGCTTCGGATTTTTTCTTGCGCCTAACGCTGGGCTTCTCATAGTGCTCGCGCTTGCGGATCTCCTGCTGTATGCCGGCCTTTGCACAGCTGCGCTTAAAACGTCTTAATGCGCTGTCCAAATCCTCGCCTGCTTTAACTTCGATCTTCGACACCCGGACTCAACCTCCCCTCAGTGCTTAGATTAAATAATAAACTTTATCAACACAGTTACAGATTATACTAGTACTACTGGATAAATGTCAAGGATTATTTTTCCCGTTCTGTTTCTCAGCCTTTACCGCAGCATGTACATCCTTAAGCGCATTATCGTTATGAAAAAACCGTTTTTCCGCTGCTGCTATAATACGTGCCACATCCTTCTTCTTCGGCTTTCCGTTCTTATCATACCAAAGCACGTAAAACAGACAGAAAAGATTCAGCATCAGATATGCATCCTTAAAATGATGATAAGGGCTGTAATCCTCAAAGGACATCATGTAACGGCGCAGAAGTACAGATACCATATAATCGCCCATGACTTTTACAATGGTCTTGTCTGTTGCGATATACGTATCAAAAAGCCGCTTTAATTCTTCATCTCCCTGAGCATAATCCAGTCTGTCAAAATTTTTATAATACATACGGCACAGCTTGTACAGGAAGGGACTTGAATACTTAAGCCACTCTTCATAAAAGCAGGTGCTCATCATCTCATTGATATGCTTTATAGGCAGCGGAAACAGGTCACAGCCTATATCCTCCGCCTCATCACATTCCCAGAGCCTGCTCCCGCCCTTTATCAGCAGTTCGTTCTGTACCCGCCATTCACGCCCCGCATAAGCCCGCATGGAATCGTTCAGTTCTTCCGCGCTCACACGTGCGGCACGTCTGATCTCTGCCACCATGTGCATACGGTGCTGTTCAAGAAGCTCAAAATGCTCATATTCTTCATTATTGCCATAGGTATCGGGTAGCACTTCGGCTCTGCCTCTTACAAATACATCTTCATCATCCACATGGTTCAAAAAAAGAGAAGCAGCATGCACGCAGGACAGATCCAGAAAGTATTCCGCAGCGGGCCCGAAATTAAAACGGATCCTCGGATACTCCCGGCATACGTCTGCGATGTAGCCTTCTCCTTTTCTTTTCTGTATCCCGCAGTATCCGTCCCTCGTCAAGTGAGGGCAGCGGATAGACAGCGGGCTGAATATCTTCTGGTTTTTTCCGTGGACCGTGGATCTGAGCCAGATGCCGTATGCACCCTTTTCTTTTTTGATACGATCCAGTATATCCTCGTCAAGTGGTATTACCCAGCCATGGCAGCAGTTGTCGATACACCTGCTGCACTGGCACTCAAACTCATCGTAATAGCTTATCTTACGAAGAGGTATCTCACTCATGCGTTAAGCTGGCCGGAAAGCGCTTCCGTAACGGCCGCAAGGGCATCTGCTATGCCCGCAGGATTCTTACCGCCTGCCTGAGCCATACCGGGCTTACCGCCGCCGCCACCGCCTACATGTGCTGCAATGGCCTTTATAAGGTTACCTGCATGTGCCCCTTTTGCCTGCGCATCGTCAGCAGCCATAGCGATCAGGTTAACCTTTCCTTCTACAGCAGAAGCAAGTATGACAACACCTCCGCCTATCTGGTCCTTTATCTTATCACCCAACTCTCTCAAAGCATTCATGTCTACGCCGTCAACAGCCTTGGCAACATACTTGACTCCTGCGATCTCTTTGACATCGTTATCGATGCTTCCCAGCGCATTGCCTGCAGCCTTACTCTTAAGAGATGCCACTTCAGACTGGAGTTCTTTGTGTTCCTTAAGCAGAGTGCCGATACGGCCGCAAATATCTGCAGGTCTGGTCTTTAACATCTCTGCAGCTGCTTTAAGATTATTCTCCATCTCACGGTAATATGCAAATACTGCGTCTCCTGTTATAGCTTCTATCCTTCTGACTCCGGCAGCTATTCCTGCCTCGGAAATGATCTTAAACGCGCCTATGCTTCCTGTTGAAGATACATGAGTACCGCCGCAGAGTTCTACAGACCAGCCGCCCATATCCACAACACGCACTTCATTGCCGTACTTTTCACCGAACAGTGCCATAGCTCCGGTCTTTCTGGCCTCTTCAAGGCTCATGAGCTTTGTCACTACAGGAAGGTTGGCGCTGATCTTTTCATTGACCAGCTGTTCTACCTTAGCCAACTCCTCCTCTGTCATAGCCTGGAAGTGCGAGAAGTCGAATCTTGTCCTTTCGGGATCCTGATATGAACCCTTCTGCTCTACATGGCTGCCAAGTACTTCACGCAGAGCCTTCTGCATAAGATGGGTAGCGGAGTGATTCTGGCAGGTACGGTTACGGAGCGCGGAATCAACTTTAAGCTCTGCATCAACTCCGCTTCTGATCATACCGCGTTCAACCACGCCGATGTGTGCTATCTTTGATCCTGCAACATGTATGCTGTCTTCAACCTTAAAGCTTCCGTCTGGAGTGATTATCATGCCCTTGTCTCCCAGCTGGCCACCCATGGTCGCATAGAAGCAGGTCTTGTCGGTAATGACAGCACCTCTCATGCCGTCTGTGAGCACATCACAGATCTCATCCTTTGCATCCTCATCATCAGCGGTCGCAAGCTTAGCCAGGGCTATTATCTTACCATCGCATTCCAGCCTGTCATAGCCGATAAACTCGGTATTAAGTGCAGCATCAAGCTCTTCATATACGGTAGCATCAGCACCCATATATGTAGTGGTCTTTCTTGCGGCACGGGCTCTTTCCTTCTGCTCCTTCATAGCCTTATCAAAGCCTTCCTGGTCCATGGTATAACCCTTCTCTTCCAGGATCTCTGCAGTAAGGTCTACCGGGAATCCGTAGGTATCATAAAGCTTGAAGGCTTCAGCACCGTCCAGCACCTTGCTGCCTGCAGCTTTCATATTTTCTTCCATTTCGCCCAGAAGGCTTAAGCCCTGGTCAATGGTACGTGCGAACTGGTTTTCTTCCTGCCTGATATTGTTAAGGATGAACTCCTTCTTTTCTTCAAGCTCGGGATATCCGTCCTTGCTGCCTTCAATAACGGTCTCTGCCAGCTTGGCAAGGAATACGCCGTCAATACCAAGGAGCCTTCCGTGTCTTGCCGCACGTCTTATGATACGGCGGAGAACATAACCCCTGCCCATATTGGAAGGAGTAATACCATCAGATATCATAAATGTTGAAGAACGGATATGATCGGTGATAAGGCGGATGGATACATCTTTCTTATCGTCTGTCTGGTAGGTGATACCTGCCATCTCGCAGACCTTATCCCTTATTGCTTTCATCGTATCGATATCGAATACGGAATCAACATCCTGAACTACCACTGCCAGACGCTCAAGCCCCATACCGGTATCGATATTCTTCTGCTTAAGTTCTGTATAATTACCCTTTCCGTCACCGTCAAACTGCGTGAACACGTTGTTCCACACTTCCATAAAGCGGTCGCATTCGCAGCCCACTTTACAGTCGGGCCTGCCGCAGCCGTATTTGATGCCGCGGTCATAATATATCTCAGAACAGGGGCCGCAGGGACCTGCGCCGTGCTCCCAGAAGTTATCACATTTACCGTTCTCATCACGATAGAACTTTGTGATCCTGTCAGCCGAAACACCTATCTCATCGGTCCAGATCTTTATAGCCTCTTCATCTTCATAATATACAGAAGGATACAGACGGTCTTTTTCAAGACCTACCACTTCGGTAAGGAATTCCCAGCTCCACTTAAGTGATTCATGTTTGAAATAATCACCGAAGGAGAAGTTACCGAGCATCTCAAAGAAAGTAAGATGTCTTGCCGTCTTTCCAACGTTTTCGATATCACCGGTACGCACGCACTTCTGGCAGGTTGTCACCCTTCGTCTGGGCGGTACCTCCTGTCCGGTAAAATAAGGCTTTAAGGGCGCCATACCCGAATTTATGATAAGAAGCGAATTGTCGTTGTGCGGGATAAGAGAAAAGCTCTTCATCTTAAGATGTTCTTTGCTCTCAAAGAAATCAAGGAACATCCTCCTTAACTGGTTTACACCGTAATTTTCCATTTCCGATCCTCCATATAGTATGCTTTCTTATTCAGAAAAGACCGTATCACTTATAAGATACGGCCCCCATAGAGCTGGAAAAGAGACTCGAACTCTCGACCCCTTCATTACGAGTGAAGTGCTCTACCGACTGAGCTATTCCAGCAACGTTGAATATTTTATCATAAATTTACATAATTGCAAGCATAAAAATAAGAAAAGGGAACCATATGGTCCCCTCTTCCTTAATGCCTTCCTTAAGACAAATTTTACAGGTCATTCATCAGCTTGCCCTTGTATGCGTTGAACTCGTCCTCTGTAATGATTCCGCCGTCCTTCAGCTTAAGCAGCATGCCAACCTTCTCCTGGAACTGCTCCATGCTGTCGTAAGGAGCAAATACATCTTTGATAAGAGCCTGCTTCTTGCCTTCGAAATCTTCCTCAGTGATGAAGCCGCAATCTCTTGCTACCATGTAAAGTCTGGTACGTGCCACGAAATCGGAGATTCCTTCTACATCCTTTAAGATCTCTACCTTCTTGCCGTGGTAATCCATCTCGGAAAGCCAGCTCTTGTTCTTGAGCATCATAACGCGGATGATCTTCTCCTTGAACTGGGGCTCTGTGCCGCCGGGCATGGTCATAACTTCATTGATCATGCGTTGCTGTCTTTCTTTATACTCAGCGTCTGTAGCAGTACCTGCAACTACCATTGCGGGCCATCTCGAGAACTTCATCTCCAGTGCCTCAAGGCTGTCGCTGAGCTTGGGCTCGAGGAGTGACTTAAGGTCTTTCTTATCGCTCTCGAATTCCTCTGCGGGAACCAGCTCTGCCTCAACCAGGATAGGCAGCTTCTGAAGCTTTAAGGTAAATATATTGTTATCATCGATCGGGTTGTAAGCTACGCTCTCTAAAAGTTTGGTCTTCTTCAGATCATACTCTGCAGGAGATACCAGCTCACTCATAAGGATAACAGGCAGCTTAGCGGTGTTCTCACGGAACAGGTTAAGGTCTGTAACATTGGGATCGAAGCATTCATCAACGATCTGATTCTTGTTGCTCTCGAATTCGGTATCGGAAAGCATGCCGGACTTTCTGAGAACAAAGATCTTCTGGATCTTGTCGTAGAATGCGCCCATGCCCTTCTCTTCGCAGATGAGTTTGAGTTTCTTTTCCTTGTACTCTTCATCGGTACACATTCCGGACTCGTGCATGATATCCAGCTTCTTGAGCTTCTGCTCGTAGCTCTCGTTGTTCTTTCTGGGAGCGGGAGCTGCGGGTGCTGCTACTGTGGGAGCTGCTGCTGCAGCTGCAGCTGTAGTCTGTGAAGGTGTATAAGCCGGTACTACGGGAGTAGGTACGGGAACCGGTGAAGGCGCAGGTGCCGGAGCAGGTGCGGGTGCCGGAGCAGGCGCAGGTGCCGGAGCAGGTGCGGGTGCCGGAGCGGGCGCAGGTGCCGGAGCAGGTGCAGGTGCGTGTGCCGGAGCAGGTGCATGTGCCGGAGTCGGCTTTGAATTTGTCTTAACAGGTGCAGAAGGAGCAGGTGCTGCAGCTGCTGCTGCGGGAGCAGGTGCTGCTGCAGGCTTCTTAGCAGGTGCATCATCTCCTGACATACCGCCTGCCTTCTTTCCGATCTCAACAAGAAGGTCAAGTGCTTTGTCCATATCCTTAAGTCCGGGAAGGATAGCCTGGGTCTTCTTTACACCATACAGTGTCTGAAGGCGTGTAACGATTATAAGAGCGTTGCTTCCCTGGAACTCACCCTTCTTAACATCACGGATCTCTTTTGCCGAGAAGTCAGATTCTGCAACGTACTCGTTCTTACCATCCTCATTGCAGATATATGCCTTAACTTTAATCTTAACATCATCTGCCTTTGTGTCATCGATCTGGAGATAAAGCTTATCCTGATTACGGGCTGAAAGGAATGACTTTAAGCTGCTTCCCCAGTTACATTGAAATACCTGAACTGCCATGTTGACCCTCCTGAATAATTTTTTTGATTCTGATGCGGTGTCCCCGCATTTGGATTAAGCTTAATATATCAATAAAAAAGGCCCCTTTCAAGGGGCGGGAAAGGGCTTACAAGCCCTTTTGGAAGTTTTAACTCATATATTTTCAGATTATGCCTCACATGACATGGTTTTTTATACTACTTCGTCAATATCGTACTATTCAAAAATGCTTTTTCAGAGTTTATACTTCCCTTCAGCCGTTTGCGGCTGATCTCTACAATGCCCAATTTTGTTATATCTTCAAGCCTCGCGGGCGGGTCTATCCCCTTCAAAAGCCTGTCAAGTTCCTCAAGCAATATTGTTTCACTTTCTTTGCTTTTCATGCTGATCATATCCGCCATTATTATTCCGCTTATATTCCTTGCAGCTATCTGTATACATATCTCACGGGCAGCTTCAAGATTTAGCTTAAGGAAGGTTTCTTCTTTATCTTTCCCGCTTAATGCCTTAGCAGAATTTACGTCTATAACGCACATGGCTTCGGTTTCGGTTATCACTATCTCCGCCCCGGACTTCAGATTGACTCTTGAAGACAACACGCGGCCGAGTTTACCGCTTAGTCCGTATAACGCACAGAGACTTACATTCTCATCAGAATGCAGCAATATGCTTTCATCATTCCCTGCGTACTCAACTGCACGTTCGTACAGACCGCGGTCTTCGGTTACCCATTTGGCTCCGGGCGTTTCGCAGGCTTCTTTTATACTCATCTCAAAGGCTCCGGGGGCTTTATATAATACCGCCCCCTTCAGCGCATGCTCCGCTTTATCATTCACCATATCTTTAAGGCTCTCCGGTATTTTTACGGAAGCCTTTGCAAGCTTCTCCCTGTATGGAAGAGTCTTTATCTGCAGCGGCATTTCTGTTCCCGGCTTGTATTCTCCGGGTACAAACACAGGATCATTCCTGCCTATATCCGCAAATGAAGCCGCAATATTCTTATTGCTGTTTTCGATCCTCCCCAGATAAATATCACCGCATTCCAAGTCCGCAGGGCGGAATATGTCTATCTTATCTATGGCATTTCCGCTTATCCTTAAAATACAGTCCTTTTCGCAGCCGTTTTCATCAGCCCCCTTATAAGCAGCATAACGCAGGCCCTTAAGGGCCTGCTCGTTCAATAAGTATTCCTTTTTCTCAATTATATCCTTACGCATCCTTTTTATCCGCATCCGCTAAAGGTATCAGCTTTTCATCACGAAGTGCATAGATTTCCAGCCGGCATATGCATTCCGTATATAAGCCGCCTCCGGCAGCTTCGTTAAGCTTGTCAAACACATCAGCAGGGCGAACGTTCATGGCAGATCCGCTCACAAGTTTCATAAAAAGACTTCCGTCCTCTTCGATATGCATGTCAAGTATACCCTGCCTGATATTCTTGGGATCTTTTTTCTTTTTGCCGCGCTTTGTCTCACCGCCGTCTATAAGTATCTCCTGCGCTTCCATGATCCGCCTGACCGCGTCCGCCGCTTTATCCGTATCCCCTGACAGGCTGACACGGTAATCCGCAGCCGCAACCAGCGCCATTGCATTCTCAGCATTATCTTTAAGTACCGTGGCACGGCTGACGCTTATGCCTTCGTTCATCACGGCATTCAGGCGGTTTAACATTTCCTCTTCACCAAGTTCCTGCGTCATATCCAGGTCCATATAATCCCCTTCTGTCTCCATGGACACTCCAAGAGGATAAGCAAAACTCATTATCTGATGAGGATGAAAGCCTTCCGAATACCTTGCAGGAAGCCCCGAGCGCATCACGGCCTTCTGGAAATAACGGAGCATATCAAGGTGCCCCGTGTAACGCACCGGCCCCTTACGGCTGAATCTGAAACGTACACTCACGCTCATGCCGCACCTCCTCTGGGCTGTATGCATATACCGCAGGTAAAGCTGCCCGCACCGCAGCCCACACACTTATCCCTGCAGTTCAAAGTCACGGTTCCCGCCTTTGAATTCATCCATTCCCTGTACAGATATTTTTTTGTAACACCGCTGTCGATCACATCCCAGGGGAATACTTCATCTTCAGGTCTTTCCCTGTAGATATAAAATCCGTAATCCACACCGCAGCTCTCAAAAGCATCCATCCAGCGCTGGTAGGAAAAGGTCTCCGTCCAGGCGTCGAATATTCCGCCGTTTCTGTATACTTCTTCTATTACCGGAGCAAGTCTCCTGTCACCGCGTGCCAGCACACCCTCGATTATGGTTGTGGACGCATCGTGATAATGGTAAACAATGGATTTCTGGTTAAGCTGCTCACGCACCTTTGTCTTACAGTGTGCCGCTTTCCTCAAAAACTCTTCCGGAGTGTTCATCGCCGCCCACTGGAAAGCCGTAAAAGGCTTGGGAACAAAGAAAGATGAGCTTGCGGTTATGGTAACCCTGCCCTGTCTTTCACTCTTGGGTACGGTATCATAATACAATGCAGCCACTTCGTTTGATAGTTCGGCAATGGCAGCCACATCTTCATCTTCCTCACCGGGCAGCCCTATCATAAAATAAAGCTTAACCTTATTCCAGCCGCCCTTAAAAGCCATCTCCGCGCCGTTCAGGATATTCTCAACGGTAAGTCCCTTATTTATCACATTCCTCATTCTCTGGCTTCCTGCTTCCGGTGCAAAGGTCAGGCTGTTTTTCTTCACATCCTGCACCTTGTTCATAACGTCCAGTGAAAAAGCATCTATACGCAGGGAAGGCAGGGAAATGTTTATCTTCTTTTCATTGCACATATTGATAAGGCGTTCCAGAAGCTCCTTAAGCCCCGGGAAATCCGAGGTGGAAAGGGAGCTTAAGGAAAGCTCTTCATAGCCGGTATTATTAAGCAGCTCTTCGGCATAACGCATCAGCGTATCAACTTTGCGTGCACGGACAGGCTTATATATCTGCCCGGCCTGACAGAAACGGCATCCTCTTATACAGCCCCTCATTACCTCCAGCACAGCCCTGTCCTGGGTAGCCTGGATAAAAGGTACAACCGGGGCAGTCGGATAAAAACTGCCGTCCAGATCCTTTACCACCGTCTTTCTGACTGTCGCAGGAATATCATCATATCCGGGCGTAATGCTTTTTACAGTATTGTCATCATTATAGCTTATGTCATATAAAGCAGGTACATATATGCCTTCTATCTTTGCGGCATCATGCAGGAAATCCGCCTTCCTGTAGCCCTTTTCCTTATGCTCCTCATACAGGTCGAAAAGCTTGCGATAGTTAACCTCTCCTTCGCCTATATAGAATATGTCGAAGAAATCGGCAATGGGTTCAGCATTATATGTACAGGGGCCGCCTCCGATAACTATGGGATCGTCTTCCCCACGGTCCCTGGAATACAGCGCCATTCCCGACAGCTGCAGCACCTGCAGTATGTTCACATAGCACATCTCATACTGCAGCGTAAATCCGAGAAAATCAAAATTCTTTACAGGCTCCTGGCTTTCCAATGCAAACAGAGGTATTTTCTCGCGGCGCATTATGGCATCCATATCAGTCCATGGCGAAAATACTCTTTCACACCAGACATCCTCATAGGAATTCATGAGCCCGTAAAGTATCTGCATCCCCAGATGGGACATGCCTATCTCATAAACATCCGGAAAACAGAAACAAAAGCGGATCTTTACAAGGTCCGCTTCTTTCATAACACTGTTAAGCTCTCCGCCGGTATATCTGGCCGGTTTCTCTGCCTCCATCAGTATCCTGTGGGGCAGAGCCAGCTTACGTTTGCTTTTATCCATATATCATCTCCGCGCCAGTTCCCTGGTGATATCTTCCCAGGTAACACCTTTTTCCGCCATCAGTACCATCACATGGTACAGGAAATCGGATATCTCATACTTGATCTCTTCGGGATCGGGATTCTTGGCGGCGATAACTATCTCCGTGCATTCCTCACCGACCTTCTTTAATATCTTATCAATGCCTTTATCGAAAAGATAATTTGTATACGAACCTTCCTTGGGATTCTCCCGTCTGTCCAGTATCACCTTATATACATCCTCAAATACCTTTGCGGGATCAGTATCCAGATACTCTTTCTTAAGTATCTCGTTAAAGAAACAGCTCCGGGATCCTGTATGGCAGGCCACTCCGACCTGGCTTACCTTTGCCAGCAGAGTATCCTTATCACAGTCCGCAACGAGCTCCTTGACATACTGGAAGTGTCCGCTGGTCTCGCCTTTAAGCCACTGGGTCTGGCGTGAACGTGAATAATAATTCATCCGCCCGCTCCTGATGGTATTCTTAAAAGCCTCTTCGTTCATATAAGCCATCATAAGCACTTCCTTGGTACGGTAGTCCTGCACGATAACAGGTACCAGGCCGTCGGAATTAAGCTTAAGTTCATCGAATGAAAGCTTTGCGTCAAAGCCGTTGACCTCCACCCCATCCTCGGCGCAAAAGGCCTTGATGGCATTTAGTTCCTCTATATTTGCATTTACCAGGGGACCGAAAACACCGGCTATGCCATCCCTCTTTAACAGTCCTGCGATCTGTCCGGGCGCCGCATCCGGCATGGGAATGGTAAGAGGCAGACTTACAGCCGCGGTTATCTCATTTAATGAAGATGAGCTGTAATGATCATCTGCTCCGCCTATAAGTATCAGTCCGCCGATGAACTCATTAAGTATTGTCTTTTTACCGCTTATCTCCGAAATACTGCCGACGCAGGCGTAGATCTTGTCTTTGCCGAAACGTTTAGCAACATCCTCTGCCAGGTCAATGTTTGAATCCTTCGCAAAATTAAGCGCAGCCGCGGAGCAGCCTGCATAAAGTATCTTTTTTACATCTTCGAAACGCTTGATATTACCACAGCCGACAACAGGGACTTCAGCCGCAGCCACGATCCTCTTTATCGCACCGATGGCAGCTTCATGCTCATCATCCGTAACGGAAAGATCAAACACTATTATCTCATCCGCACACATATCGGAATACCGGCGGGATAACTCCTCCGGGCTCTCATCCAGTACCGTACGGTCCAGTCTGTTTTTAACGGCCTTATCCTTCTCAAGATATATAGCCGCGCAGAATTTCTTAGTCATTTTATAACGCTCCCTTCGTGCTCAGCACTCCCTCAACCCTGGGGTCGATGGATGTAGCCATATCCACTGCCTTGCCGAAAGCTTTAAAAGCCGCCTCAAGGATGTGGTGTCCGTTCTCTCCGGATATCTGCTTGATATGCAGATTGATGCCGGCCGCATAAGATACGGCATAGAAGAATTCCTTTGCCAGCGTTGTTTCGAAATCGCCGCATTTTTCTTCCCTGACATCCAGATCATATGAGAAGTAAGGCCTTCCGCAGAAATCAACCGCACACAGCACCAGCGCATCATCCATGGGAAGGATGAAATATCCGTAGCGTCTCATCCCTGCCTTATCGCCCACAGCCTCCTTTATTGCCTGGCCAAGGACTATGCCGCAGTCTTCAACGGTGTGGTGTCCGTCCACATTCAGGTCCCCCTCACAGTTAAGTGCCAGATCAAAAAATCCGTGTTTGGCGAACCCGCTCAGCATGTGGTCAAAAAATCCTATGCCGGTATTGATATCGGCAGCACCTTTACCGTCGATCTTTATGCTAAGATCGATATCGGTCTCTTTTGTTTTACGGCTTACCTGTGCTTCTCTCATATCTTTTCACCAAATCTTACGGCTATGGAATTTGCATGTGCCGTAAGCCCTTCCTTCTTTGCAAATTTGATTATATCCTCGTGATCCCTGTAAAGGGCATCGCGTGAATATGAGATTATACTGGTCTTCTTCACAAAGTCATCCACATTCACAGGTGAGAAGAACTTTGCGGTACCGTTTGTGGGAAGTATATGATCAGGACCTGCGAAGTAATCACCAAGAGGTTCCGATGAATACTCACCCATGAAGATCGCACCGGCGTTCCTTATCTGCGGAAGTACCGCAAAAGGATCTTTTGTAAGTATCTCAAGGTGTTCGGATGCGATATCGTTAACAGCCTCAACAGCCTTTTCCATATCGGGTGCAACAAATATGAATCCGTATTGTTCAAGGGATTTCTCAATTATCTCTTTACGTGAGAGTTCGGGAACAAATGCATCGATCTCTTTTACCACGTCTTCTGCAAGCTTCTTGGAAGTGGTAACCAGTATAGAGCTGGCCATGGGATCATGTTCCGCCTGTGACAGAAGATCCGCTGCCACGTAACGCGCATTTGCACTCTCGTCTGCAAGCACCAGGATCTCTGAAGGTCCTGCGATGGAATCTATGCCAACCTGTCCGTATACAGCCTTCTTTGCAAAAGCCACGAAAATGTTTCCGGGTCCGCATATCTTATAAACACGGGGAATGGACTGTGTCCCGTAAGCCATGGCCGCTATAGCCTGTGCACCGCCTACGCGGTATACTTCATCCGCACCGCCCACTTTTGCAGCAGCCAGTATAGAAGGATCGATCTTTCCGCCCTGTCCGGGAGGTGTGAGCATAACAAGACGCTTTACTCCGGCCACCTTGGCAGGGATCAGGTTCATGAGAACCGAAGACGGCAGCGGAGCCCTTCCTCCGGGAACATATACACCCACTATATCGATAGGTGTAAACTTCTGTCCCAGCATACTCCCGTCTTCCTTCATATCCATCCAGCTGATACGTTTCTGCTTTTCGTGGAAATCCCTGATATTTGCAGCCGCCCTCTCAAGCAGAGCCATGAATTCGGGATCCGAAGCAGCCGCTTCCTCGATCTCTTCTTCGCTTACACGGATATTTCCGGCATTCAGTTCAAACTTATCAAACTTCTGACTGTAATCAAAAAGCGCATTATCGCCTTCTTCCCTGACCCTGGTGATTATCTCACTTACAGTTTTTTCTACTTCAGGGAAGCTGCCGGTACTGCGCTTGCTGAGTGTTTCCTGCAGTTCGTTTTTATTCTCATCGTTAAGTTCGATTATACGCATCTTCTACTCCTTTTCGTCTATAACCTTTCTGAGGTCTCCGACCAGTTGTCTGATGCGCGCGTTCTCCATGCGCATGCTCACCTGGTTAACTATCATCCTTGCCGATAAGGGGCAGATCTCTTCAAGCACCATCAGTCCGTTTTCTTTAAGCGTACCGCCCGTTTCGACTATATCAACTATCACATCCGAAAGCCCGACTATGGGTCCCAGTTCCACGGAACCGTTAAGCTTTATTATATCCACAGTCTGGTATTTCTCGTTATAGAAATAATCCCTGGCGATCTTCGGATATTTGCTGGCAACCCTTATCTGCTCATGGTGCTCCAGCAGCTGTTTAGCTTCGGCCGGACCGCATACACACATGCGGCACTTTCCCAGCTTAAGGTCAAGTACTTCAAACACCCTGCGGCCTTCTTCCATGATGGTGTCCTTGCCGGTAACGCCGATATCAGCCACGCCGTATTCTACATACGTAGGTACATCGGGAGCCTTTGCCAGGAAAAACTTAAGCCCCAGCTCTTCATTAACGAAGATCAGCTTGCGGCTGTTCTTATCCTCCATTTCCCGGCATTCGATACCAACCTGTTCAAAAAGAGCAAGTGTTTTATCTGCCAGACGGCCCTTTGTTAATGCAAATGTAAGATATCTGTCTTTTTCCAGCATATTTCCTCTATTCCATCGATCCGTAGAAACGCACATAGTTTACCTGATGGTTGTTCGCGTATTCGATATAATCATCTTTAGTCCTTGTACCGTCATAGAAAATGCCCGATACTTTAAGCCCCTTGGCTCTTAATTTCTTTATCTCTTCAATGGCTTCCGCGCGTCCGTTCTCATCATATATTATCCATGACAGCGCTTCTTCCTCATCCTTAAGCACACCCTGCGCCGAAAGTGCAGCCTGCATATCATCCAGAAGGAATGCGCATCCAACAGCGGCAGCACGTTTTCCGAAGCGTTCAAGAAGGCCGTCATATCTGCCTCCCTTGACTATCGCATCTCCGACGCCGTATGTAAATACCTTGAATATCATCCCTGTGTAATAATGGAATTTGCTCACCATTCCAAGATCATATGAGAGGTAATCTCCAAGGCCGTATGCACTGACCAGTTCATCTATGCGTATGAGGCGGTCTACTGCCTTCATGGAACGCACATTGCTGATCATCTTTCTCGTCTTTTTGAGCTCCTCTATGGTGCAGATATCGCCTGCATGCTGTAAAAGAGTAAGATAATTCTCTGCTACTCCCGCATTCCGCAGTATCTCTTCAGCACCGAAGTAATTCTTAACGGATATCTCTTCACGCAGCGCTTCGATGACTTCATCATCCAGAGCAGCCTCCTCACAGATGCCCTTAAAGAAATCTATCTGGCCTACGCTGACTGCAAAGCGCTCAAAACCGGCACTCTTTAACGCCTCTATCACAAGGCAGAGCATCTCCGCATCGGCATCTGCCGAAGCATCACCCAGAAGTTCCGCACCCATCTGTGTATTTTCCTTAAGTTTGCCCTGCAGGTCAGATGCATTAACGAAGGCATTGCCTTCATAACACAGCCTTACAGGCATATTGTCTTCAAGAAAATACTTGGCCGCGCATCTTGCGATGGACGGAGTAAAATCCGGCCTGAGTGCCAGGGTATTGCCCTCCTTGTCAAAGAACTTAAACAGATCCTTTGACGGGGTGGTCCCCACCTCTCTTGAGAATACATCAAAAAACTCAAAAGAAGGTGTACGTATCTCCCTGTATCCGAAGGAGCCCAGCACCTTGTATATATCGGAGCTCAATGCCTTTTTATTGTTAAGCTCCGCACCGTAAATGTCTTTTACCCCCTCAGGGGTATGAATAAGTAATCTTTCCATAGCTTTAGTATTATAGTTAATTTATTATTTTATGTCAACGTCAGGCGAAGCATTTCTTCACTCTTGTAGATATGGCCGTCGCCGTAACGTCTGCGTTCGATCATTGCGATGCGCTCCAGTTCCCTGATAACATCGTCTTTTACAGCAAAAGAAAAAAGTTTTTCCGGCTGCGTTGCCAGCAGGTGATCCAGGGTGTAGCGCGCCGTGCTGCTGAAACCTTCTTCATATTCACCGCGGTGAAAGCTGCCCTGCATCATCTCCATTTTAAGATCAAATACCGCTTTTACCAGTTCATTGTCATAGGCCGGATGTATCAGTGCCCTGCAGGCCTGGTAAAGGAGCTTTAAAACATCACTCTCGTCATTATTCTCCCTGGTATTGTATTCTGTCACTTCCAGAAAATACATACCGTAAAGGCTAGCATCAAAGTCATTGCGCAATTCTTCAAAATAATTCTTCACGGAAGCATCTGTAAGAGTATACGCGCTCCTTCCGGGGAAGAGCTTAAAATCCGCAAAGATAAAAAAATCGGTTGCCGCAGCCAGATGATTTGTCTGGCGTCTGGCTCCTCTGGCAAAGGCACTTATCTTGCCGTAGTCCTTTGTAAGTATCACGACCCTTCTGTCATAATCGCCGGAAGCCGCTGTCTTTAATACCATACCGGGGGTCTGGATCGTTTCCGCCATTAAGATTATTCCTCTTCACGATAACCGAAATTTGCCACAAGGAAATCGCTGTCGCGCCAGTTTTCCTTAACCTTTACCCAAAGCTGCAGGTTAACACTGCATTCCAGCATCTTTTCCATCTCCGGTCTGGCCTTGGCGCCTATATTCTTTAACATCGAACCGCCCTTGCCTATTATGATGCCCTTATGGGAATTCTTCTCGCAGACTATCGTGGCATCTATATCATATATCCCGCCCCTGCCGCGTTCACGGTATTCCATGCGGTCTATCATCACTGCTATGCCATGGGGGATCTCTTTATCAAGCAGATACAGCGCTTTCTCACGTATAAGCTCCGCAACTATCGAACGCTGTGTCTGGTCTGTCAGGTCATCCTCATCAAAGTAATAAGGACCTTCCGGCAGATATTTGAATATACAGTCTACCAGGTCGGAAACATTATCCCCTTTAAGTGCCGACAGCGGGATTATCTCAGCAAAGCTGCACAGATCCTTATATGCATCGATCACTGCCAGCAGTTCTGCCGGTTTGACCGTATCGGTCTTATTTATGACAAGTATCAGAGGCACCTTAATATCCTTTAAGGATGCTGCAATATCCTCATCACCGTCGGGTATCCTTGACGCAGGCTCCACAAGCCAGAGTATCACATCGGAATCCTTAAGGCTCTTTTTAGCTACCGAGAGCATGTAATCTCCCAGACGGTTTTTCGCCTTATGGATGCCCGGTGTATCCACAAACACTGCCTGCCCCCGCTCTTCGGTATACACTGTCTGTATACGCATACGGGTTGTCTGCGGACGGGGTGATGTTATGGCTATCTTCTGTCCTATTATTCGGTTCATCAGCGTGGACTTGCCTACATTCGGCCGTCCTATAAGTGCACAGAAACCGGATTTTTTATCAGGCATACATTCCCTCCCGGTCATTTATTGAACAGCGGTTTGATCTCTCCGAAGAGGTTTGCCGCCTCTTTTATCTTACCTTCGTTACCGACTACGCAAAGCGCCTTATCCTCCATGACAACATCGGTAAAACGTGCCAGCGCCCTAATATCTTCCTGTGTAGAAGAAAGAAGTTTAGCCCTGCGTGCATTGCGTTTTTCGTCAGTGTCACCGTCAAGCCAGATCTGAAGCGAACGGCTGCCCTTAAGCCTGGGAGTCAGCGGAGTATCCAGCTCACTCATGGTACCGATGATATATCTGGTCATTTTCTTTTCATCCGCAGTGAACCTGCGCAGGAAATCACTTATACCTTCGTATACTTCTATGGTGCGTTCCAGGTTGGGATCCCTGTATGATACGAAGCATACTTCTCCGTAAGTGGTAAACCTGCTCATGCATCCGTAGGCGCCGCCCTTCACGCGCACCTCATTCCACAGATATTCATATCCTAATATAGTCTTTAATATGTAGAGCGAAGGATCAAACTCAAGTCCGTGAACAGCATAGTTTCCGGCACGGCATACATACTGCACCTGTGCTGAATTTGTAAAGCCTTCGTTAGCCTTTACAAGGGTCTTCTTAGTCTTCCTGAGTTCCCCTGCAGGCTTATCCTTAAGCAGGCTGAGCATAACGCCCATCTTTCCCTTTAATGCTTCAAGCTCTGCCCGGCTTCCGGTCACATCCAGCATAAGGTTGTCTTTTCTAAGTATAAAATCCAGAGTCTTCTTAAGCTTATCGCAGATCTCTCCCTTCTTTGCATCGAAGTCTGCCTCTGCAGCTTCAAGAAAACGGAAAAATCCAAGTCCTGCCATATCCTCCTTGATACGCGAGAACTGTGTAAGATATGAAAGCGCATGCGCTGAAGCAACGGTATGCCCGCCGTTCATCATAAAGCCGGCGGTACGGGAACGCCATTCGGCGATTATCTGGCCTATACGCTGCGCATCATCCAGTTTGCTCTTAAAGAGTATCTCCCATACCAGCTCAAGGCCCTCATCGATCTGTGAGCTGAGAACACTCATAACACTTCCGAAAAAGATACGGTAATTGTCTGCGTCCCAACCCGGCAGACCGTATATGGTTGTCTGCGAGATATTGCCGGTCCGTTTATCGATCTCATAGCCCAGCTGTTCATAACTGAACTTTTCGGTATCAACACAGCCCAGCACAGTCTTTAACAATCCCACATAAGGCTCATACTCTTCAGGCAGTCCCTCAATATCGAACAGGAGATTTAAGTACAGTATGCCGTTTGTCTCCACCTCATGGAAGAGGGTCTTTATACCGTCTATCTCTGTCTCCTCGTTATATGAAGGCTGTACCTCGCGCTTTATGTCGCTGCGTTCCAGGCAGGGCAGGCAGGCCTTTGCCTCTTCGCTGTCCTCTTCGTCCTGATATTCCTTAAGCTCTGCAGCCTTTTTCTTTATATCTTCATACTCCGCTTCGGTGATCGAAGCTCTGTAGGCAGCCAGTTTCTTTGCCAGCGCCTCCTCATTTTTAGCGGTAAGCCCCTTTTCGGGTTTAAGCACGAGTATGGTCTTGTGATCGTTATCGATCAGGTATTTCTTAACCAGCTGCTTATAGTAATCCGTAGTTATACGCTCACGTAGTTTAGCGAAAACATCCAGCGACTCAAGATGTATAAAAGGTTTATCCTTATCGTAAAGCCAGCTGTCCAGAGCCTTTAATCCGTATAGCAGTCCCTTAGGATAACTGCCGGTATCTCCTTCCCTGAAATGGAATTCAAGGGAATTTACACAGGCAAGAAGCGCATTTTCATCAAAACCTTCTTCAGCCACGCGTGCCAGAACATCCGCTATTATCTGCTCAAATTTTTTCAGGTCACTCTCTTCGGCATTCTTTGCTACTATGCTGTAGAAAGGCTGGTAGATACCGTTCTCGTACTGGGAATTGATCTCGGTACCGATGCCTGCATCCAGAAGCGCTTTACGCAGTGGTGTTCCGTCCGCCCCTACCAGAGCGTAGTCGATCATCTGGAAAGCTATATAGAGTTCGGGATCCATAACATCGCCCACAACAGCGTTATAGCTTAAATAGGTCTGTTTCTCACTGCTCTCATCATCAGTGATCGGATAAGGCAGGCTCATATATACGGGTTTATCAAAAGCCTTCTGAACTCCGGGCTCGGAAGAGATCTCTATACGGCTGTAGTTGCCAAGATACTCTTTATCAAGCCAGTCAAGCCTCTCCTCCATGTCGGCATTACCATAAAGGAATATATATGAATTGACCGGATGGTAATAACTCTTATGGAATTCAAGAAAGTCTTCATAAGTCAGATCCGGTATGTTCTTAGGGTCACCGCCGCTCTCCACACCGTAGGTGGTATCGGGATAGAGTGAATTGAATATCTCACGGCTTAACACATCATCAGGAGATGAGAAAGCCCCCTTCATTTCATTATATACAACACCGTTTATGATGAGATTGCCATCTTCATCCGTTTCGTAATGCCAGCCTTCCTGGCGGAATATCTTCTCTTCCTTGTAGATATTGGGCTTTAAGACCGCATCCATGTATACGCTCATCAGGTTTTTAAAATCCTGGTCGTTGCAGGAAGCTACCGGATATACAGTCTTATCCGGATAGGTCATCGCATTTAAAAATGTATTGAGAGACCCTTTTACCAGTTCCACAAACGGATCCTTAAGGGGATACTTTTCCGAACCGCAGAGCACCGAATGCTCAAGTATGTGCGCAACACCGGTGGAATCTTTGGGCGGTGTACGGAATGCGATATAAAAAACCTTGTTCTCATCATCATTCTCTAAAATGCTCACCCGCGCCCCGCTTTTTATATGTTCAAAAAGATAAGCTTCGGACTTAAGATCCTCCGAATAGTGATGCTCTATAAGTTTGTATGCTGTAATGTTTTCAATCTTCAACTAATGATCCCTCCTTAGAGTTTAAAGCCCATAAGGGCCAGATTCGATACTATTATCTCCTGTATCATGCAGCCTTCACTCCAGTTTTCACGGTTCTTTAAAAAGTCTTTGATATCATCCGTATACTCTTTAAACCCGCCTTTAGGCTGTGGCATGAAATACTTTATCTTAAGCTTCAGATTATCAAATATCCGGAAGTTTTTATCTTCCTTCGTGATGGACAGAAGATGTTCTTCAACGCTCATATCCGGATCGGCATAAGGAAGTATCAGCCTGTCTATTATGGTCTGCAGCTTAAAGGGAATGCGCTCCGCATTAAGAAGTTCGCCGTAGGTATATTTGGCACCTATCATCGTGCGTGAGAATTCCTGTAATATATATTTAAAATCATCATCACGTTCGTTCGTCATAAAGCCACATAATCCGCAATATCTTTTGACAGCAGCATCAGCCTGTTAAGCTCTTCCTCTTCGATATCCATTTCCGCGCAAAGCTCGGCAGACGATATCTTGCGGTTTAACTCCTCATTCATTTCCCTTGCCTTATTCAGCACATTCATTATACGTGCCATGGTATGCTCAAGTGCTTCAGTCTCTTCCTTTTCAACGCCCACCAGTTCCTCCATGGCATTCATGGCAGTCCTGGTCACCAGAGCATCACATTCGGAAGGGTCTTCTATGCTTCCCAGCATGTTCATGGCCGCTGCCAGTGCCACATTCCCCTCTCCTATCAGGTCTGAGATATCTACCCCCTGGCCGCTGTAGAGCCTGGCCAGATCCGCAATACTCTTAAGATAAGATGCCGTAAGCTTTTCCCTTGCCACATTATCGCCGTTCATGGCCGACATGATCAGCACGCGTTTCATGTCATCATCTATGGCATCAAGCCCTTCTATTTCTTCTAGATACAGGTTGATATGGCTTAAATCCTCTTCACTGAGCGTGTCTTCCGCTTCAAGTGCTTCACCTATGCCTATATTATTTTCCTTAAAATACTGTGTTAATACCTTTTCCTGATCGTCACTGAGTTCCCCGAAGGTTTCCTCTATCTGGGCACGTGTAATATACCCTCCCTGGAAAATAGCCGTATCCTTGAGCTCCGTGATATTTTTTATAAATGACTGTTCATCCATTCTGTGAATCCCTCATAAAGTGTTTATGTGTAAATATATGATCGCTGCAATATTCGTAATTCCCTTCACATTTTGAGCAGAAACGGAACTCCAGATCAGGATACTCCTCACTTGTCCTACCGCAGATAGCGCATTTATGCCGGGCTATGGCCCTGTTACCCGCCTCCTGCACCTGGCGCTTAAACTCCTTAGCCCTTGCTTTCATCTGGGGAGTACGTCTGAATCTCCTCCTGGTGGTAGCAAAGAATACAACAAAGTTGAGCAGGGACGCGCCTATTACGAACAGCCCCAGGGGACTGCCGCTCTTTACACACATTTCCACAGCCTCATATACCAGTATACCTGCGTATATGATAGCCAGTATCTTGACCTTGATGGGCAGGATAAACATAAGAAGTACCTGCATATCCGGATAGGTAGCCGCAAACGCCAGGAAGATCGACATATTAACGTAATACGTTGAGAAAAGCTCGCTGAGCATAGCGAAATAATAATTTCCGCCGTAAAGAGCCGGGAACTCCTCACCGTAGCTTATCAGATACATGGCATTTCCTGCGTCGATCATATCATGCTCAAATATCATGACATATCCGAACATAAGGAAGGAACCGATCACCGTAAACAATAATCCGGAAAATATATAATAGTTAAAGAAGAAGGTTCCCCAGGTACGCTCCAGTGTGCTTCCTATAGAATAATAGAAATACATCATTATCATCACAAAGAAAAGATTTGATGTTTCCGGAGGTATCAGTATCCATGATATGATACGCCATACCTGCCCGTGCAGGATGGCATAGGGATTTAATGAAATGACATCGATTATTCCCGGATTTATAAGCTGCATAAGATAACCTGCAGCATAGCAGATTATCATGATAAGAGGAAGACGGGGAATGGCATAACGTCCCAGTTTCTTCTCCAGTTTTTCAACGAATCGCGGCATTTATGATTTCACTCCTGTTCTTTTGATCAGGTAGCAGTTTATTTATACAGCTACAGCAATCTATTGTATCAAAATCAGGCCAAAAAGTAAACCGGCCCCGTATTTTGTATCGGGGCCGGCATAAGATCCTTTACTTCACTCAGGATGACAGATCATCTTCCTGCGTGCATATTATTCTTTCTTGTCTTCTTCCATCTTCTTTTCAAGTTTCTCCAGCTGATCTGCAGCAAACTTTCTGCCGCCCACACCAAAGGCGATGGCAAAAGCGATGCCGATTGCTGCCAGCACGATAACAAATGCCGCGTTAACGATAGCCGCTGCAATACCGAGCTGATTGAGTGCCATGAACACTGCCACTACAATGATGGCTGCCTTCGCATAGATCGAATAATCCTTAAGGCCGCCCTTCTTCATAAGCTTCTCTACTGCAGCTGCGCAGAAGAATGCTGCGATAAGGATAAGTACTGCAGCCAGTACGTTAGGCATGTATGCTATCAGTCTCTCGCCGATACCGGTAAGAACACTCAGCTTAAGTACTGCAACGCCTTCTACTATGAAGAATGTATCCAGCACTATGGTAACTATAAGACCCACGGTCTTTGAAAGGACAAAATTCTTTGCCTTGTCTCCCACCAGTTCCTTAACCTTTGCATCTGCACCTGAGGAAGCTATCAGGCGGCTTACGATCTGTCCGGTAAACTTACCGATCAGTGCGCCGATCCATATAAGAACGATAGCGACCACGATCTGGGGGATAAAACTGAATACAACAGAGAGCATTGCTACAGCAGGTGAAGATACCGCAGTAATGTTCAATGCCTGCAGGGCAACGATGACCACGGGGATCATGATAAATACATATACTATGTATGCCAGGGTTACGGAGAAACGTGCATTGGGATCTGCCTGGATGCCGAACTTCTGCTGAAGTTCATCAACCTTAAGCCTCTGGAATACAGGGATAAGAAGTTCACGTACAAGTTTTGCTATAATGGAGCCTGCGATAAGAACAATGATCGCTGCGAAAATATTGGGAACATAACCCCATACAGAGCTGAGAAGCTGTGTTATGGGAGCGATTATGGAACTTACTCCCAGAGCCGTAAATATTCCCGGTACAAAAAGCAGGAAAACAAAGAGATAAACAAATTTGCCTATATAGTCGATGATACCGATACCGGTATTGAGCGGTGATACATTCTGCGTACCGGGCTGAGCCATATTAAGCTGGGCCAGCTTGGTCTTTTTGAGCATATTGACCACCAGATTTCTGACTACGGAGCTGATGATGAACGCAAGTACGAGCAGCAGAACAGCCGCGAGCACGCCCCCGAATGAACCGACTATCTTTGCCAACAGGTTACTGAGCGTTTCTACAACCTTATCCATTCTTTCATTCCTCCTTCTCTTTTGTCTCCGTCACATGAACGGATTTTTGTCTCTAAAACTATATCATCTATTTCGTTTTTATGCAAGTCAAACAAAAAAGCCCCCGAGCAGGGGCTTTTGCATGTAACAGTTTCACAAACCTAACTTAGGGTCAGTTCTTATATTTCTGCTGAACGAAAAATTTATCCAGCGTTTCCAGAAGTGATGTCCTGTCTATTGTTTTTAAGATATATCCTGCAGGCTTAAGTGCCAGCACTTCCATGATGACTTCCTTATCACTCTTGCCGGTAAGGAACATAACGGGGATGGCGGAGGAACTGGATTCTGATTTTAACATTTCCAGTACCTTTGACCCCTTGATCGTAGGCATCTCGTAATCCAGCAGCACCAGATCGGCAGTGTTATTTGCCAGCCAGGTAATGGCCTGCATCCCGGAATTAGCCATGCTGACCCTATAGTCATCCTTAAGCCACTCTTTGACCAGCTTAAGATAAGTGGGATCATCATCCACTACCAGTATCATCTTCTTGCGCTGTATAAGCGACTGTTCATCAAGAAAGATCCCCACATTTCTCATAAGCTTGTTCATGTCAAAGGGTCTCTCATATACTCCTTCTATAAGTTCTGCCGGGATGATCTTTTCAACCTCATCCAGTTCGTTACGTCCGCCGCAGATGATCAGCTCCTTCTCTTCTTCCAGCAAAAGGTCTTTTATATAAACCAGTGCATCCCTGCTTTCGCCTATGGTATCATCGGCGTAGAGCAGCATGAGCGTTGACGCATCTTTAAGCGAGCTTATCTCACCGACACTGAGCCCCGATTCATGGAAAGGATAATAATTCTTATCCAGCTGGGCCTTAATGGTATTTACGATAAAAGTATCTTCTTTTTTTATAAATAATATAGGCTTGGCCATTTGTCACTCCTTGAAGTATTATTTATCAGTTTTCATTAAGCATATCGCTTATTTCTTCCCATTTAAAATCTTCTGTCAGCGCACGTATCTTTTTAAGCTTCTCCGCATCTTCTTCATCTACCCTGTATTCACCCAGGGAATCAAGGACAAAGATCATACTGTCGTAATCATAGGTCTTTGCAAAATCCTTCATGGTCTCGTATGCATCGCGGAGTTCATCCTCTTTGATCAGTGGCTTATCCTCATCAGCCGCTCCGCTCTTTTCTTCATCCAGCACGCGCTCCAACAGATCACCCAGTTTACGATAATCTTTCAGCAATATATCAGTATCGGACATTATCGTCTCAATGTCAAGCTCATTCCCTGCTTTTTCCAGATCAGCCGCTGCTTTAGACAGTTCTCCCGCACCGATGACACGCGAAGAGCTTTTAAGGGCATGCACCTGTATAGTGAAATCTTCCCACTTCTCTTCTTTATAATAACGTTCTATCTCATCCGCCTTTTCCCTGCATCCGCCGTAAAAGATCTTCAGCACACTCTTGTATCCAGATACGGATCCGCAGTTCTTTATACCCGTTTCGGTATCCAGCTCTTTAAGCTCCGACAGCCAGGGATCTTCAAGACTGACATAGACCTCTTCGTCTCCGGACTCATCAAGTCCTCCGGCCACAAGCATCTTTGAAGTAGGCAGATACTTCATGAGCATTTCTTCAAGCTTGGCTCCGTCAACCGGTTTTATCATATATTCATCGAAGCCTTCGTTCAGGAATCTTTCCCGGGCTCCGGTTACAGCATTTGCCGTCAGGGCCACCACCGGGGTTCCGGCATTGGGATGATCCCCCATAGCCCTCATAATATGCAGGGTTTCTATACCGTCCATCTCAGGCATACGGAAATCCAGAAGTATCACGTCATACTTTGTTCCCTTGATCATTTCCAGGCATTCCTTGCCGCTCATCGCAGTATCGATCTGTATCCTGGTCTGTTTAAGCAGCTCTTTGATGACCAGATGATTTACCGGTGTGTCATCCACTACCAGTATCCTCGCATCAGGCGCCCTAAAGGATTCCCTGTAAGAAAGCCTGTCCCGGGTATTGCTGTGATACCTGCTCCTGAAATCTCCTATAGCCTCGTGTTTTATGATGCGCTGGGGCAGTATTATCGTAAAGGTTGATCCTTCCCCATAGACGGATCTGCATTCGATCTCGCCGTGCATTATCTGTAAAAGACTGTATGTAATGGCCAGTCCCAGACCGCTTCCTTCGATATTACGGTTTATGCCTTCATCAAGGCGCCTGTATTTCCTGAACAGGCCGCTCTGGTCCTCTTCCTTGATACCTATACCGGTATCGGTAACTGCGATTATAAGCTGCAGCTGGTCCCTGCCCATGAGCCGTCCGTTTATATCCAGTGTAACACTGCCCTTATTTGTATACTTAACCGCATTATTGAGTATGTTGACCATGATCTGGCGAAGACGCATGCCATCGCCGTACAGTGTATCGGGAAGATCGGGATTGACCCTTATATTAAAATTAAGCCCCTTCTCATCCGCCTTAACCTGTATCATATTCACCACGTCGTTGACCACAGAGCTCAGATCATATTCGGCGTCCAGTATCTCCATACTGCCGGATTCTATCTTTGAGAAGTCCAGAATGTCATTGATAAGCGAAATAAGTGTACGGCCTGCCCCCTCAATGTTCTGCGCATACTCCCGGATATGGTTATTCCTGCTCTCTCTGAGTATCATCTCGTTCATACCCAGTATTGCATTGATAGGCGTACGGATCTCATGTGACATATTAGCCAGGAAGTTTGACTTGGCATCGCTGGCCGCACGCGCGCGCTGCTCCTCCATACGGGTCAGCTCTGTTACACGCAGTATGCCCAGCAGTTCGTTTTTACTTACTGGCCTCGAGAAGTAATATCCCTGCAGATAATCTACTTCCAGGGATTCCAGAAGTGACAGCTGCTCCTGGGTCTCGACACCTTCCACCAGTATCTTCACATCCATCTCCCGTATCATGCGTACCGTATTCTCCAGTATCACACGTCCCTTGCCTTTTTCGGGAGCATTGATATTACCGACCTCCCAGAGTATGGACTTATCTATCTTTACCACATCGAAGTCTATGGAAAATACGGAACGTACATTGGAATAACCCACGCCGTAATCATCCAGTGCCAAAAGGAAACCCGATGCCTTAAGATCGCTGAGTACCGTATCCAGCATCGCATAATCGCTGGCCGCTGCTGATTCCGTTACCTCAAAATTGATAAACCGCGGGACCACATCATACTTGCGGACTATATCGCGGACACGTTCCACAAACCCGGGCTGCAGACACTGGAGAACGGACAGGTTTATCTCTATACAATCCAGCCCCATCTCGGTAGGGATACCGCTTGACAGGAAGAGACACACCTCTTCGAGGACATAATCTCCCAAGCTGTCTATAAGCCCGTTCTGCTCTGCTATGGGTATGAATTCATCCGGAGTAATATTTCCCAGTTTACTGTCCTTCAGTCGCAGCAGTGCTTCAGCAGAATATATGGACATTCCCTTTGTACGGTATACAGGCTGGTAATAAACTTCGAAGCGGTGTTCAGCCAGACCACGGTGCAGCGCACTTTCCACCTCCGCCCTGCGTACCAGGTATCCCAGCTCATTCCCCTTTAAAACATGATCCTTTTCCCTGGGCGGAAGGGGCCCGTCACACATGAGCATCAGATCATCCCTGCGTTCAAAAACGGAAGTGACATCAGCACACATCACGACTCCCTGGAGCAGTATGTTGGCATCCTGATACTCAAACTTCTCCAGAAGGCGCTCATATATCTCGGATCCCATTATCTCGGTCTGTGTAGTAGTGCCTATATGTATCAGCATGAAAGAATCAGGTGTAGTACGGTAGATGTACTGCCTTGGATGTATCTCTTTCAGATAATCGGATACCAGCTCTATCAACAGGTCCCTGTCGGTGGTACCTATAAGCCTCTGCAGTGTATCTGCGTTGGTGATACGAACACATATAGCATTAAAACTGTCTAGCAGGCTTAATGAGGTCTTAAGATCCGCCATAAGTGCGGCACGGTTATATACACCTGTAGACAGATCCATCCTGTCATCTTCGTTCTCTACCAGCATCATCATGCCGATAAGCCCCATCATCTCCGCAAAGAGCTCACTCCTTATCTTGGGGATCATAAGCTGCAGCAGGATACCCGTTAAGGTCACCATAAGGAAAAGTATTACGGTCCATTTCTTATTTCCGCTTATAAACTTCCAGTTACGCAGTATGGTCCACAGCACCATAACAAAATACGCAAAGGAGAGCGCATACATTATCATCTCACCCTTACCGCGTATTACCAGTCCGTTATTATCCACGCTGTATACAAAATGTGTGAGAGGGTTGGTCAAACCCATAGCCAGTATAAAGAATACCGGCAGCTGATACATCTTCTTTTTAAAACTGTTAACTGAATCATCTATACGGGCCGCCACACCTGAGCAGACTATAACGTAATTAAAGAATGCCGCTCCCAGCAAAGGATGTGTGATAAAGTACATAAAATGCATCAGGCGGACCATCACCGCTACCGCATATGACCGCAAGTAATAAGGTGAACCAAGTAACACCCCGACACTCGTTAATGCATTGAACATGATCAGCATGACCGTTACGCAGAAGATCCTGTTCTGTTTTTTGTATGTTCTGTGCTGGATCAGGGTCACAAGAAGAATACACACACCAAGTATTATGGTGGCGATCATGATACCGCTCTCATGGATTTGTGCCATAAAGATATCCGTCATATAACTTCTTCCATCCTGTCTGCCGGGAAGGGCCGCGAGAAGAAATAGCCCATCAGGTAATCCACTTCCAGATCCCTGAGCATATCTATCTGCGAACTGTCTTCTATACCTTCCGCCAGTATCCTGCGTTTCAGTTCTCTGATCATATGTATCGCATTCTCGAGTACTACTTTTCCGTTTTCGCTCTTAACCGCTTCCCACAGTATTGAGCGGTCTATCTTTACCACGTCAAAATCCAATGCAAGGATTGCCTCGACGTTTGAATATCCAGTACCGAAGTCTTCCATAAGGAATCCGAAGCCCCTGGTCCTTAATGTTTTCATAAAACGTTCCAGGATCTCAAAATCATTCTTGTTAACAGGCTTTGTTATCTCGAACATTATCATCCCGGGATCCACACCGTAGCTTTCTACCAGACTGATTATATGGGATGCGTAATCCGGGGCCATGCACTGCAGGAAACTGAGATTAACATATATACGCCTGCATCCGCACCTTGCAGGTATACCGCTTTTTATAAAACGGCAAACTTCACCCAGCACAAAATCTCCTATCTCCCTGATCTGTCCCGTACGCTCTGCCTGAGGTATGAATTCTCCGGGCATCAGAACTCCCAGCTTTTCATCCGTCAGTCTCACAAGGGCCTTTATTGCACAAAGCTCAAGGTCATCTATATCATGTACACTCTGATACTCTATGGAAAAGCCGCCGTTTTCCAGACCGCGCTGCATGGCCTCTTCCAGATTATTGGACCTGGTAAGATACTTAAGTTTATCTCCGCTTATAATGCCTTTGCCCAGATCTGCAGGCAGCGGGCCGTCGACCATGAGCATAAGTTCCTCTACTGTAGAAAGTTCTCCGGGAACCGCTGTACGCATCATCTGTATCGTGACCGGCGTATCGATACCGTCAATATATACTCCTTCCACAAATCGTACATATATCCTTTCGGAAAGCTGAACTGCCTCCTCTTTATCCAGATCTGTCAGTATCATAAAGGATGTAGTGGATGACCTGTATAAACGGTACCAGCTGTATTCTTCCTTCAGACATTCGGCAACCCTCTTCATCACAGGATCGACACCGCTCTTTCCCGACAGCCGCATCAGTATATCGTAATTGGTAAGCCTTATGGTTATAACATTTATGCTCTGTCCGACTCTTAAAAAGTTACCCAGCTTCATTTTGAGTTCTGCGCGGTTATATATCTTACATACGGCATCCATACGGTCATCTTCATTCTCTATAGTAAGCATGATGCCCAGCATCGTTAATGCACTGGCAAACATCTCACAATTAACACCCTCAAAGAACTTATGGCAGAATATACCCGCTATGATCACCGGAAACAGAATGAGCATGGATATCAGTCTGCGCCTGTTTATCGCATCTTTATATTTCATAAGATTAACGCCTGCTGTTATGATATATACCGTAGCAAAAACATAACCCGCCACCGATCCTAAGCCCGAATGAAACTTAAGCGCTTCATCATGTTCATACATAAGCTGATGAAGCGGATTGGTCAAAAGCAGCAGTTCTATCACCATGATCGGAAGGAAGAATATAAATCTCTTTATGCCGTGCAGATGCTTGTGTGACCCGTTGATCAAAATAATGTAATAACAGAACAGCATGGGTATCAGTACATGAAATCCCGTATGCAGGAATTCCACACCGTCCAAAAGCACCATTGCTGAAGTCTTATCCGTAATCATTAAGTACACGACGAGCTTGATCATCTCGCACACAGTGCAGATGACTGATAAGACGATCATCAATATGAAGACTTTATTCCTGGCCCGGTCGTTTCTTCTCACCAGCAGGGTGTACACCAACACCATCAGCAGGATGACAAGCGCAGCTATCAGGAAAGCCGATCTGTTTAAAATCTCATATATCATCCTTCACCGCCTATGTATAGAATATCTTGCTCTCAGGCAGATACTGTATCAGCAGTTCCATAAGTTTGTTGCTTTCTATGGGCTTCTCCAGATAATCCTCAAACCCCGCAGACCTTTCGGCTTCTTTAATACCCGGATAGGAATTTGCAGTCATTGAGATCACCGGTACCCTGCGGCTGACCGCACCTTCCTTCTTCCTGAGTTCCGCCAGGGTCTCTGCTCCCGACAGTCCCGGCATACGCTGATCCATAAATATCAGATCGTAATACTTACCACCGGCCATCTTAAGTGCTTCATCTCCCGAAAGAGCAGTATCGATCTGCATTCCGCATTTCTTTACCAGTTCCTTTATGACCGTATGGTTAAGCGGCGTGTCGTCTACCACCAGCAATCTGGCATCCGGAGCCGTAAAATCCCTCGGTCCGCTAAAGCCCCTGTATATATCGTTAAGTTCATCCGGCTTAAAGCTCCTTATCTTCTCTTTGCCAACGGCTTTCTGCATAAGCTGTATCGTAAAGGTTGATCCCATTCCGTATTCGCTGTCCACCTCTATCTGGCCCTGCATCATCTGAAGCAGATGATAGCTTATTGCCAGTCCGAGTCACGTACCTTCTACCGTACGGTTCTTCTCCATATCCAGGCGCTGGAACATCTCATAAAGCCTGCTCTGGTCTTCTTCCCTGATACCGCAGCCCGTATCCTCAACGATTATCTTAAGTATCACTTCATCTTCATTGTAGTATTCACCTTCGATTGTGAGATGCACACTGCCTTCATTCGTATACTTTACTGCATTATTCAGAATGTTCATCATTATCTGCTTTAAGCGGAATTCGTCACCGTAAAGCCTTGCGGGTAGTTCTTCGGAAATATACACCCTGAAGGTAAGATGTTTCTGGTTGGTCTTTTTATACACTTCCTTGATGATATCGCTTAAGGCTGACTTAAGATCGTACTCTGCCTCCACGATCTCCATCTCTCCGGCTTCGATCTTTGAATAGTCCAGAATATTATTGATAAGTGATAAAAGGTTACGGCCGGCAGCTTCTATCTCTTTTGCATAACGCATAACAGGCGCTTCGTCACATTCCCTGAGTATCATCTCGTTCATACCCAGTACCGCATTGATGGGTGTTCTGATCTCATGGGACATATTGGCCAGGAAACTGGACTTGGCTTCACTTGCAGCTATCGCCCTGCGTTCCTCCATGCGTGCCAATTCGGTAACTCTGAGTATACCCAGCAGCTCATTCTTGGTGATCGGTCTTGAAGAATAATACCCCTGTACATAATCCACATCTAGTTTCTTTAACAGCTCTATCTGTTCTTTACTCTCAACACCTTCCACCAGAATGCGTTTGTGCATCTGCCTTATCATACGCACACAGGTCTCCAGCACGACCCTGCCCACACTGCCGTCATCAGCCCTGTTTAATATACTGCGGTCGATCTTTATCACATCAAAGTCCAGTGAATACAACGCCTTCATATCCGAAAAGCCCGTTCCGTAACTATCCATCGAAAAACGGAAACCGTAACTCTTGAGTTCATTAATGATCTCCTGCAACAGGGAGAAATCATTTACCGCCGCAGATTCCTTTATCTCAAAGCTTATCAGCGAAGGTGAGATATCGTAATGCAGTACCATATCCTTCGCCATCCTGGCAAACCCGGGCCTCATACACTGCAGTATGGAGAGATTCACGCTTATATACTCTATGCCCATTTCAACAGGAAGACCGCTGGACAGGAACAGGCAGGCCTCTTCAAGCACAAATCTGCCTATAGCATCTATAATCCCGTCATGTTCGGCGATCGGTATGAATTCAGCGGGAGGGATATCTCCCAGTTCGTTATCATGAAGACGTATAAGTGCTTCAGCAGAATGGATAGAAAGATTCTCCAGGAAATAAACAGGTTGATAATATACTTCAAAATTATGCTCCGCAAAACCTCTGCGCAGGGCATGTTCGATCTGCACGCTGCGTTTTAACATGGGCAGTCCGGCATCAGGTACAATATTGCCGGCCATATCCAGCGGCACAGGTGAATCAGTCATAAGGAAAACTTCTTCCGCAGACTGTATATCTTCGGGATAACACGCCTGCATCACAAGGGTCTTAAGCTTAAGCTCCACATCTTCGTTCCTGAAAGGCTCACTGAAACGCTGCCGTATCTTTGCGGTCATCTCTTCAGTCTCTGCCCTGCCGGCTCCGATATCCACCAGCACAAAGCACTGGGTACTGACCTTGTATATATTGTAATAAGGTATTATGGTCTTTAAGTAATCAGCAACGTTGTCTATAAGGCTTTCATGGTTATAATTACCGGTAAGCTTTCCCAGCACATCATCATCATTAACATATACCACGATCACGGCAAATTCCTGACAGATACTGGTATAATTCTTCAGATCCAGCGCAAGTGCGGTACGGTTCAACAGACCGCCGGCAACATCCATACGTTCCTCATCGTTCTCAATAAACAGCATAACGTACAGAAGTGCCATAGCTTCAAAGAACAATTCCACCTGAAGATCGGGGAAGACAAACTGTATCAGTATCCCCAGCAGCGTAAGACCGAACAGAAAACAGAGTCCGTTGCGGCATTTTGATGTCACAATATTCCATCTTTTCCCCAGGTCCGCAAGCGCCAATGCGAAATACCCTGTACCGATCAAATAATACAGTATCATCAGCGGTCCGCGGACATACTCCAGATCTTTATTCACAAAATAGAGCATCCTGCTGAAGGGATTGGCTAAGACAAGTAATAGCATGACCACAAAAGGAAGCATAAGTATGGTGAAATGTCTTTTGTGCTTCCTGTATCTGTAGACCGATCCGCTGATATAGATCATATAAACATAAAGAAGCGGAGCCAGCAGAGAATGCGAGAAGAAATATGCGAAAAGGCTTATCTCATTTATGAACATAGTCAGCTCGTTATTGCCGCCTATACCTATGGCATAAACAGAGATTATGCTGCTCAAAGCCCCGATCATAACACAGATCAGGGTATTGATATATGTCTTATTTCGTTTTTGTTTGGTCCTTTTGTTTAAGAATGTATAAACAAGAGAAAAAAGGCCTATAAAGAAGCCCGCGAAGCAGAAAGATGATTCATAAAATAATGATAACAGATCCTTCAAATATCATCCCCCATACAGAAACATCCCTGGGGAGATTATACCACATTTATCTTAGAGTTTACAGACAAATTCCGTGAAAATCGGAATAAGTCATCTCCTCTTTTTCCTTCAGTGCCGCCTTCAGCTTTTCAAGGCTTTCGGGATCCGATGACATTATACGTTCAAGGCTCTGCTTTGTCTCTTTGAGAAGCTGTGCATCGGTATATATATCGGCGATCTTAAAATACGGGAGTCCGGACTGGCGCAGTCCGAAGAAATCCCCCGGACCGCGCTGCTTAAGATCCTCTTCCGCTATCTTAAAACCATCATTGGTCTCCTTAAGCACATTAAGACGTTCTTTGGTACGTTTGCTGAGGTTCTCATCATCACTGCCTGCCACAAAAATACAGTAGGACTGATAAGCACCACGGCCGACGCGCCCCCTTAACTGATGAAGCTGCGAGAGCCCGAAGCGTTCCGCATTCTCCACAACCATCACTGTTGCATTGGGTACATTAACCCCGACTTCCACAACTGTGGTCGATATGAGTATATCGCATTCTCCCGAAGCAAAGCGCCCCATTATATCATTCTTTTCCGTCGGCTTCATCTTTCCGTGGAGCATCTCTATCCTGACATGGGGAGGGAATATCTTTTTAAGCCTTTCACTGTATTCGGTGACATTGGTCACATCCTCCAGTCCGCCTTCTTCCACCATGGGACAGATAATATAAGCCTGCCGCCCTTCACTTATGCGTTTATAGATGAACTGATAGATCTTCTCGTGTTCATCTTCTGTCATGACCGCATTCTTTATGGGCAGCCGCTCCGCAGGCAGCTCATTTATAACCGATACATCCAGATCACCGTATAGTATCAGCCCGAGTGTCCTGGGAATGGGTGTTGCACTCATCACCAGCACATGGGGAGCCTCTCCTTTTGCCGCAAGGCTCATCCTCTGCCTTACTCCGAAACGGTGCTGTTCATCAGTTATCATAAGAGCCAGATCACAGGCTTTAACATCATCCTGTATCAGTGCATGTGTGCCTATAAGGAAATTGTATTCACCGCTCAAGATCCCTTCTTTAGCCGCTTTCTTCTCCTTAGCTTTCAGTGAACCGCTCAGCAGCACGGGTTTAAGCCCAAGACCATACTGTTCACTCATCCTCACCGCATCATCATAGTGCTGTTTAGCCAATACTTCCGTAGGTGCCATAAGTGCAGCCTGATGCCCGGCATCACATACTGCCAGCGCCGCAGCAAATGCCACTACTGTCTTTCCGCTGCCCACATCTCCCTGCAGCAGACGGTTCATGCAATAACCGCTCTTCATATCCCTGAACACATCTTCAACGGATGCCTTCTGTGCATTTGTCAGTTCAAAAGGAAGCTGCGCACTGAATCTTTCGAAACTGTCTTTACCGTTATCGATAACATAGCTGCTGGCCGGCTTTTCTTCCCCTTCCTTTAACAGTTCCATCCTGGCCAGGAACAGGAAGAACTCATCAAAAGCAAGACGCCGTCTTGCGTCATATACTTCATCCATATCCTTAGGCGCATGCATCTTTCTGATTGCCTCAGGTATCGACATGAGACCACGCTCGGCTGTCACTTGTTCCGGCAGGTATTCCTTTATATCCTCCGCTACCGGAAGAGCCCGGGCAACAGCCTTTCTGAGCATCGTATCATTTAACTTTTTTGTAAGGGGATATACGGGCTTTAGATGAGTCAGGCCCTCTTCATATTCTTCCCTGCTTAAGAATTTAGGCTGGGAAAGATAGAGCTGCATTCCTTTTCTCTTTGCAAAGACGCGCATCAGAAGCTCTCTTCCGGGAAAAAGGCTCTTTTTAAGCCAGGGCATATTAAACACCGTTACCCTGGCAGATCCGCTCCCGTCAGAAAATCCAAACTGCACCATATTCTTTCCGTTACGGTACACACTTGATGCCTCACCGCTGACACGTCCTTCAAGTGTATAATAACCGTCCGCACTGATCCCCGCCATTGGTCTGATCTCACTTAAGCTTTCATAACGGCGCGGGAAATAATGCAGCAGATCGTTCAAGTTAAAAAGACCGGCGGAGTAGAAAGCCTCCGCCGTCTTATCAGCTATACCTTTTAAACTTTTGATATCGTCCGTTAAAAGCATTATTCAACAGAAATGATGTAATAGTATACCGGCTGTCCTCCGGCCTGTATATCCACTTCAAGAGCCGCAAATTTCTCTGCGATCTTCTTCTTTACCTTTTCAGCATCCTCTTCCTTAACATCAGATCCGAAATATACGGTGATAAGCTCTGAAGCATCATCAACCATCTTATCCAGCATATTAAGGATGACTTCATCCAGATCCTTGCCGTTTGAAAGTATGCCCCTGTCCCCGATACCCATGTAATCATCCTTGGTGATCTGTACACCGTCGATGGATGTATCACGTACTGCATAGGTAACCTGGCCGGTCTTAACTACGCTTATGGCATCTGCCATCAGCTTCTCATTCTCTTCTGCGCTCATATCGGGCACATAAGCCACTAAAGCAGAGATTCCCTGGGGGATGGTCTTTGTGGGTATAACGATTATATTCTTATCCTTAGTCAGATCCCTTGCCTGGTTAGCTGCCAGGATGATGTTCTTATTGTTGGGGAAGATAAAGATATTATCCGCATTTATCGCAGCGATGGCATTGAGCATATCTTCCGTACTGGGATTCATGGTCTGACCGCCTTCGATCAGATGATCAACTCCCAGGTTCTTAAATACTTCACTAAGTCCCGCTCCGGCGGAAACAGCTATGAAACCGACATCCTTTCTGGGCATATCTGCAGCGGGTGCAGCTTTCTGCTCAGCCTTTGCCGGTGCAGCACTGCCTTCCGTGGAAGCCGGACGGCTGCGGTTTACTATCTGCACATCCAGAAGTTCACCGAATTTGATAGCCTTCTGAAGTACCATACCGGGATCGTTTGTATTAACACTTACATTAACTATGCTCTCATCAACAGCCAGCGCTACTTCATCTCCTACACTTTCAAGGAACTTGCGTACCTCCTGTTCGCGCTGGAGATGGAAGGTCTTTTCCAGCATAACGGAAAGACTTGTATGGTAGAGATAACGGTACTGGGGCTTCTTTTCTTCCTCATGTCCGAAGAGTCTTACCTCAGATGCGCTCTGGGAAGTTTCTTCATCAAGAGTAAACTCTATACCCTTGCCCAGCAGTCCGTCATAAAATCCTTCGAGTACAGCTAATAATCCTGCACCACCCGAATCGACAACTCCTGCTTCCTTAAGTACCGGAAGCATTTCGGGAGTCTTATCAAGTACTTCCTTCGCATATGCGATCACTTCTTTTAACAGTACTTCTATATCTTCTTCGCCGCTTTCAAAAACCTCATTGGTCTTGACTGCGACAGCTTTTGCCACTGTAAGTATCGTACCTTCCTTAGGCTGCATGACAGCTTTATACGCTGATTCCACTGCCTTATCGCAGCCTGCACTTATGACCGCAATGTCAATGGTATCGCAGGTTTTGACTACCTTTGTAAACCCTCTGAACAGCTGGCTTAAGATAACACCGGAGTTACCTCTGGCTCCCCTTAAGGAACCGGAAGAGATACTCTTGCATAATGTAGCCATATCCGCGTCATCTCCAAGGGAATACACATCCTTTGCCGCAGACATGATGGTAAGGGTCATATTGGTACCGGTATCACCATCAGGTACAGGAAATACGTTAAGTTCATTTATGTGATCCCTGTTGGCCTCCAGCTTCTTGGCTCCCGCAAGGAACATTTTTGCGATGATCTTAGCATCAAGAGACTTTACTGACACTTTACTAATCCTCCTGTTAATCGATCACTCTGACACCTTCGACGAAGATGTTGATCTTCTCAACCTCCATACCGGTGTAACTTTCAAGCTTATACTTCACGTTGCTGATAAGATTCTCGGTCACAGCCATGATGCTCACACCGTATGCTATTATGATATGGAAATCCAGGATCAGCTTGCCTCCGGAGTTCTTAACGGAAATGCCGTGATTCACGCTTTCCTTCTTAAGTATGCGTACCAGGCCTTCTTTGGGATTAACGCTGGCCATACCTACTATGCCGAAACATTCATTTGCAACGGTACCCGCATACTGAGCTATAACGTTTTTGTCGATCTGTATACTGCCCAGATGAGTATCAACCGAATTATTCATAGCCGCCCTCCTGTATTAGTTAATTGAAACTGCCGTATGTATTATATATGATAGTTCCCATAAACGCAAGAAAACCACCCCGTAAATTAAAGGTGGCTTTTTTTGCATCAAATGGTACGGAATATAACACCCATTATGCGCGCTCTACAGCACCGGATTTAAGACAGGTGGTACATACATGCAGTCTCTTGGGTGTACCGCCGACTTTACACTTAACGTTCTTTATGTTCGCATTCCACACATGGTTAGATCTTCTGTGGGAGTGACTTACGTTGTTTCCGAAATGAGCTCCCTTTCCGCAGATATCACATCTTGCCATCTTCAAACACCTCCTTTAGCCTTAAAATATTACGTAAAAAACCCGCAACGCCCATATATTACCAGATTCGTATATAAAATGCAAGCACTTTTTTCAGCTTCCCGAACGGGCGAATGCAAAACGGCTCTTTAACTCTTCGTATTCCTCGTTTATCTTTATAAGTATCTCCTGGTCACCGCAGATATTGTCCGGATGATATATCTTCATCAGATCCTTGTAGCGTTTTTTCAGGGCTACCATATTATCGACGCCTCTGAAAAACAGCCCTGTGGCATATACTTCCTTACGCGCCGCAGCATTGGCTTTGCGAAGTCGTATCTTTTCCTGTTCTACCTGTCTGTATTCTTCCTTAAGTCTTGCCCTGTCTTCATCAAAAAGCGCATATGAACGCTGTATTATCTTCTGCTTCTTATCCAGCATGCGCTCGTCATCCTTAAGACGTTTGCGTTCGTATTCAACAGATTCCCGCAGCTGGTTCATTTCTATGGAAAGCTGTCTCTTCTCCCGCTGAAGCTGTTTACGCTCATTGGCTACAGCCTTGCGTTCCCTGTGAAGCTCATCCAGATCCGATTCTATCTGGGCGCGGTCGGCCTGTATACGCACACTTTCCCTAAAGAGCTGATGTTTCATATCCATCAGTTCTTCGGGATCATTGATATTCTCAAGCCTTTCGGAAAAACTGTCCATATCTGCCTTTCGTTATTAGTCCTTCTTGTCAAAAGATGACGACTTGGATACATCCTCACCATCGGGAAAAGCCGCTTCACTTGCTTCATCATTATCAAGGTCAACAACTTTACGTGCCTTGAACTTGTCTATAAGCTCCGGGATCAGATCGGCTATCTTGGATATGCTGTTGGTATCCTTTACACTGATCATCCTGGCATGACCGTCCTGGATCATAAGTACAGCCGAAGGCGAAAGCTTAGCATTCATACCTCCCAGACCACTGTCCTTTTTGCTGCCGTTAGCTTTGTATCCGGCGCCGGCTGCCACACCGAAGGAAACATCCACCAGTGGTATGATCGTGGTGTCGCCTACCTTAACCGGCTCTCCTATCACGGTCTTGGATCCGACAAGATGCTCCATGTTGCTGATCAGCGAATCCATTACATTTGTGATATTGTTCTCAGCCATTCTTCTTATCCTCCGCTTCGTCTTCTCTCTTTAATTTCTTTATAAAATATCTGACTTTTTTATTTAGGAGTAAAGCCAGTCCGTGTATCGCTATGGGAAACAGCAGGATCCTGCCTTTTAAACAGGCCTGCATATCAAAAAACTTTTCATCCTGATATGCATTTACGATCACCTTTCCGCGTCTGCCCCTGATCAGCTCTATAAACGGCAGGGCATATACTTCATACTCATATACCTTCGCCACATTGGCCGGATCGTCATCGGCGATGTTGACTTCCGCATCAAAACGTGTGGGCCTTGCTGCTTTTAAAATAGCGATCAGGTGTTTCTTTACATATTCATACACCCATTCTGCACCTTCGCTGGTAAGCAGGCGGTGATAGTATTCTATTTTTTCTATGATCCCGGATATCTTATCCCTGATCTTTTCAAGCTTTTCAAAAAGCGCTTCCCCGCCTGCCTCTATCATATCGGGCAGGTCAAACAGCAGATCGGAGATCTTATCCGTTATATCTTCAAGCCATTCGGTAAAGCTTTGTTTTTTCTTTCTCTTTTTAAAGATGTCCTTAAAGCTTTTCTTCTTTCCGGCTTTTTCGTCTGCGTCAGATGCTTCGCTTTCTTTCAGGCTGTCTTCAGCTTCTTCATCCCGTTCCGTATCGGAATGCTTTTCCTCTTCCGGTCCGGCATCCTTAAAGTTCTGCTCTTCAGTACTATCTCCGGTCTCTTCCGTAACGGATACTTCGTCTGCTTTTTTGTTTTTTTCAGCCTTTTCTTTTTCTTTACGGGCCTTCTCACGTTCCTTAAGACGCGCCTTTTCTTCTTTCAGCCTGGCTTTTTCTGCCTTTTTCTTCTTATCGTAAAAAGGTATGCCCAGTATCTTTATCCGCAGATTGATGCCGTCGTCATAAGTCAGAAGCACCACTACGAAATGCAATAGCCAGGTTACTTTGGCATAGGCACCGATCCTTTCCTTCTTCTCACCGTATACCTTATATCTGTATGGTACGAACAGGATGAGAAGTAACAGGACCACCAAAAAGGCCAGGATGCACAAAAGTACTATACCGATGATCTTTAATACACTTAAGAATGTTCCCATCTTCAGGCTCCCGCACTTGCCGCAAAATATGCCAGATACAGCAGGGCCTTATCATAATCCTCGGCAAGTCCAAGGATATGTATGGTTCTCTCTTTATAGTAGCGCTGTTTCAGTTCCCGGCTCTTTATGAACTCCGCACTGCCTGCAGGGCTTCTGTAGATAACATATATATCCTGCGGGATCTCTCCCTTCATAAAGGATTCGCAGAGCCTCATCTTCTTCTCTTTAAGAGCGCTGCTTACGTACAGGCCCGGATCAAAGGTAAACATAAGCCTCACCCATTCCATAAACGTGCGCGGTAGAGCCGCTGATAATCTTCGTAAGCTTCCTCAAGTATCTGCTTCTCGTTCGCAAATTTGAGAAGATGATAAGCCTCATGGTACTTATAATAACCGGAATCACAGAAAAATTCTTCTCTCTGCGGTCTTGAGTAATAGCTGTTAGATTTCATAAGATACCAGTGGACTTCCTTCTCCACCACATCTTCGGGTACGTTAAAGCTGTAATCGCTCTTACCGATATACTTAACGATCCTGGCTTTGACTCCCGTTTCCTCAGCAACTTCCCTCAGCGCGGTCTGCGGGTATTCCTCACCCTTCTCAACAGTCCCCTTGGGAAGCACCCAGCCCTCATATCTGTTCCTGTAATTCTTATACAGCAAGAGTATCTTGCCACGAAAGATCACCACACCACCGCAGCTGACTGCTTCTATCATACTGTAGTCCTCCTGTGGATGTGCACAATTGAAAATAGTATATCTTATTTTGTTAATTTCTGCAAGATTTCTTCAACACACTTGCTTATATTCTTTGTATCGGTATCGATGATCTCGTCAGCGGCAGCTTCATAAGCGGCAGCCCTTGCCGAAAGCATATCCGCTATCCGGCGCTCTTTTTCGGCCATATCTTTTGCGCCGGCCAGAAGCGGTCTTGTGGTATCACCGGATAAACGCTTCGCGATAGAAGCAGGACTTGCCTTTAGATAGAATACTTTACCGACAGATCTTAGCAGTTCACGGTTCTCCTCCCGAAGCGGCATTCCTCCGCCGGTAGAAAGTATACCTTCGAAGCCTTCTTCTTTAAGTTCCTTAAGGAGCGACGTTTCCTGATCCCTGAAATATGCTTCACCGCAATCCCTGAACATATTGCTGATAGTCATGCCTGAGCGTGCTTCAATGCATGCGTCGGTATCATGGACCTTCAGATGAAGTTTTCTGCCAAGTGCTGCGGCAACACTGCTTTTTCCCGCCCCCATGTATCCTATCAGTACTATCGTATCCATTATTTACTGCCTCCGGCGATCAGTTCCATCATGTGATCGATGGCTACCAGATACCCATCAAGCCCCAGACCTTTTATCTGCTCATCACATACCTCAGCGGTAACTGATGTATGCCGGAAAGCTTCACGTTTCATGATATCGGAGATATGTATCTCTATCTTCGGAATATCATAGGAAGCCAGCGCATCCCTGATGGCATAACTGTAATGCGTATATGCTCCGGGATTTATGATTATGCCCTCTGTCCCGTCTGAATATGCATCCTGGATACGGTCTATGATGGCCCCTTCATGGTTTGACTGGAATACTTCAACTCTTATATCCAGTTCCTTTGCTTTTTTCTCTATCAGCTTCAGCAGATAGTCATAGTCCTGATTTCCGTATACAGCCTTTTCCCTGATACCCAGAAAATTTATATTGGGTCCGTTTATTATCAGAAGTTTCATTGTTTCACTCCTTTGATCCCTGTTTGTATTTATGCTCTTTCAATACACTTTATGACGACAGCAGATCTGTCAGTCCGGCATATATCTTCATTGCCACTTCATCGGGCACTTCCACATCATTCCATATCTCATAAGAACGCACGCCCTGGAACAGCAGCATCTTAAGGCCGTTAACCGCTCTGTTGCCTTCCTTTGCATCTTCCACCGCTTTCATAAATGCAGTTCTTAACGGATTGAAGATTATATCCACGCCCGTATCGCAGAGTCTGTAAAACTCCTCATCATCCACCGGTTTATCATCCACATTTGGATACATACCTGCGCTTGTGGTATTTATGGCTGCAAACTGCGTTTCTTCCGCCTTCATGGCAGCTGTCAGTTCATCTATTGCCGACAGGGCCACGATACAGCTTCCGGGATATTCGGAAGTAAAGTATGCTGCCATCTCCGCCGCCTTTTCGTAAGTCCTGTTGTATATGAAGAGTTTTTTTGCTTCACTTTCCAATACCGCACTCACGATAGCCCTTGCAGCACCGCCTGCCCCCAGAACAACGACATTTCTGCCCTTCAAATTTATACCGTCAGACTTAAGTGCACGCAAAAAGCCGGGCATATCGGTATTATAACCGTGCCAGCCGTCCGCTTCCCTTTTTAATGTATTCACCGCGCCTATACGTGCAGCCGCCTCATCCTCATAAGCCAGGAAAGCACGCACGGCCTGCTTATGGGGAACGGTAACATTAAGCCCCCTTATCTTAAGGGCATACGCACCTTTAACGGCCGCTTCCAACGCGTCCGGTTCAACATCATATGCCAGATATCTCAGATCATGGCCGAAATGTTCTGCCAGGCTGTTTTGGATAAAAGGAGATACGGAATGACCTACAGGATGGCCAAGAAGGCCCAGAAGCCCTGTCCGGGATGTTATCTCAAAGCTCATTTCTTAAGCCTCTTTTCTATAATATAGGCTAATCTGATCGGAAATTCGAGTACACGTTTAAGATGTATGTGAGGGGGCTCCTTAAAACTTATACGTCCCACAAGAACACTGTGCAGGCCGCTTAAGTTAGCTCCCCAGATATCGGTAAACAGCTGGTCACCAACGACCAGCACCTCTTCCCTCTTAAGCCCCATCTTCCTGACCGCTTCCAGGTAGCCCCTGCTGCCCGGTTTTCCTGCCTTATATACATATCCGCTGCCGACACCTGCCGCAAAGCTTTTTACACGAGGTTCTTCGTTATTGGATACTATCTCCACCTTAAAGCCGCGTTTCTTAAGGCGCTTAACAAGAAGTGCCGATTTGGCTGTCGCAGGTGCATCATGGGGTACTAAAGTATTGTCGATATCAAAGATTATGCCCTTATATCCGCGGTCATGAAAGGATTCATAATCAACGGTATAGGCACTTTTATAATATGTATCCGGATATAGATTCTTAAATATGCTCATTGGCAGATAATATCACAGATCCCGCTCTTTTTCAACGGATTTATTTGGTAGACAGCTCAAAATAGAACTCAACGCCATCATCGTAATTCCTTACGCCGTATTGCTGGTGAAGGGATTCCATAATAGCCTTTACTATGGATAATCCCAGACCGCTGCCGCCGTATTCCCTGGTCCTTGCCTTATCCACCTTATAGAACTTCTCCCACAGGCGGCTTAAACTTTCCTCCGGGATCGCCTCACCGCTGTTGAACACACAGGTACGTATCTTGTCTTCTGTACGTACCACCTTTATTATTATCTCTTTTCTGCCGCTGCAATGATGAACCGCATTGGAAATATAGTTCCTGAGCACCTCCTCCACCTGGTACTCGTCACCCCAGACAAATAGTCCCGGCTGTGGCGTATATATCATCTTTATCTCCTTCTGTTCACACATCTGCGCAAAAGAATTGACACTTGCACTGATAAGTGCATCAAGATCGAAGCGTTCTATCACCATTACATCCTCACCGCTCTCCACCTGATTTAAGGATATGAGGAACTTGACCAGATGGTTCATCTTTTTGGTCTCATCCATGATGACATCGCAGTAATAATCCCTGCTCTCCTGATCTTCTATGATGCCGTCCTTAAGTCCTTCCGCATATCCCTGGATAAGCGCTATGGGCGTCTTTAACTCGTGGGATACGTTTGCCAGGAACTCTTTCCTGCGCTCATCCGTATGCATCCTTGCTTCAACATCCCTCTGAAGTTCAAGGTTGGCAGTCTTTAAACGGCTGATATTATCTTCGAGACTGTCTGCCATACGGTTCATGTTATCCCCCAGGAGATCCACTTCGTTTCCGCAGCAGCCGGTATAACGGGCCTCGAAATCCATATCTGACATTCTTTTAGAAACATCTACCAGCCTCATTATAGGCCTGGTCACACGGTTGGTAACCACCCAGATTATAACGCCTGCTATCACAAACGCTACAGCACCGATGCAAAGCAGCATCTTATTGGCTATACGCGCACTTTCCCTGATGCTCTCAAGGGCGGTACGTATCATGAAGAATCTGTCATCGTCCAGATTTCCCCAAAGCACGGCATATTCCGTCCCCGTCGCAGGATCCGGCAGGTAACACAGACTGTATTCATCCGTTTCTTCTATCATCTTCTTTTCGATGTTATCCCTGGCAAAAACAATATCACGCAGCTGTCTGCTGATCTGCCCGGGATCCTTTATATTTGAATAGATAGTATTGGATGAAGCATCCGTTACAACGAAGTTGACATTATAATTGTTGCACAGACGGAGTATCTCATTTTCGAACTCATCTTCACCAAAAGAATCCTCCTGATTTGCACTGTCTATCACAGAATAGACTTCCATCAGATTATCCCTTTTATATTTCAGATAATTCTTTTCCAGGAGAAAATCATTAAAAAACCAGATGCCGAAAAAGGTGATCCCCAGAAGGATCAGATATGTCGCCGTCATCTGGAATTTAAGAGTTCTGAATAAGCCGGTTTTTTCTTTTTTACTTCCTTCTTTGTTCTGCTTTTCTTCCGGCATCTTATGCTTCCTTTGCGTCAAACTTATAGCCAAGACCCCAGATGGTCTGGATCAGGTCACCTTTGGCTCCCATCTTGCTGCGCAGTTTCTTGACATGGGTATCTATTGTCCTGGCATCACCGAAATAATCGTAATTCCATACACTGTTTAAGATCTTTTCACGCGAAAGAGCTATACCCTGATTCTCCATAAAGAAACTCAAAAGCTCAAACTCCTTAAAGGAAAGGTCGATAAGCTGTCCATCCACATATACTGTATGCGCCTCCTTATCGATAACAACACCTCCGGCCTCCATACGTGAATCCTCGGATACCCCCGTGGTACGCCTCAGTATTGCCTCAACCCTGGCCACAAGTATCTTGGGACTGAAGGGTTTTGACATATATTCATCAACTCCCAGCTGAAATCCCAGAAGCTCATCCCTCTCTTCTCCCCTGGCCGTGAGCATTATGATAGGCACCTTGGAAGTCTTTCTTATTTCCTTGCATACTTCCCAGCCGTCCATCTTGGGCATCATGACATCCAGGATAAGAAGATCTATGGTATTGTCCGAGTAAAATATATCAAGCGCGGCGCTGCCGTCTTCGGCTTCCAATACCGCATAGCCGTTTTTAACAAGAAAGTCTTTGACAAGCTTTCTCATTCTGCTCTCATCATCTACAACAAGTATTTTAGCCTTATCCATAAATATACCCCCTTGTATATTCTCAGATGATAATATCAGATAAATATGTTAATTTTGTGAAGTATCGCCTTCTCTTTTCAGCTCCAGTTCCTTCTCCCTGATGACCTCTTCCCTTTCCTTAAGGTCCAGTTCCCAGGATGCATACTTGTCCTGAAGCACTCTTTCGTAATTAAGTATATTGGGATTATCGCTTACTAAAGCTATGACCAGCATGGCGATAAGGGCCACCACCAGAAATGTGATGACTATCCTCATCGTAGTATTGTTATGCTTAATGGTTCTGTTCTTTTTCTTCTCTTTTTTCAGATTATCTTTAAGTTCATCTACGATGACACGGTAATGGGCCCGTTCACTCATATAATCTGCGGGTATGCAGGGTATCACACCACCCAGATCGCTCTTACGCTCCTCTAAATATGTGCGCAGATGCAGCAGATAGGCATAGCCCTCAACCGTTTTAAAAACGCGTCCTTCCAAAGCCTTTTTATAAAAAGCCAGCACTAACGCCGGCTTAGTATAATCAAGCTGTTTTTCAAGACGCGCTATACGCTGGGCTTCAGTTTTTGCTTCTTCGGCCTCAGCCACATATTCAAACATATATAACCCCTGCTCGATAAACCGGGGTTTTTCTTCTTCCTTTACTTCCTCTTCTGCCATGTAAAGATCACTTCTTATCCAGTACCTTCTTCAGTTCATCCATGAAGGTGTTGATATCCTTGAATTCACGGTATACTGATGCGAAACGCACATATGCAACCGCCTCAAGATTCTCCAGCTTTTCCATGACTATCTCACCGATAACCGCACTGGGAACTTCCTTCTCTTCACGTTTGAAAACTTCGGTCTCAACCTCATCGATCAGCTTCGTGATAGCCTCTGCACTGATGGGGCGCTTGTGGCATGCACGCAGCACTCCGGCTTCTATCTTCTTGCGATCATATGCTTCGCGGTTATTGTCCTTCTTGATAACGATAAGCGGAATAGTCTCTACTTTTTCATAGGTGGTAAAGCGCTTGTCGCACTCATCGCATACCCTGCGCCTTCTGATGGAAGCATTATCATCTGCAGGACGTGAATCAACTACTCTGGTATTTTCGTGACCGCAAAAAGGACATTTCATGATTTTTTCCTCCGTTTCTTTAAAGAACAACCTTTAAAGATTATACCGAAATAAAAATCTTATGTCAACCAGTTTTCACATGAATTCAATGGTCCCCGTTTCGTCATCCATGCCTTTTATGATGGCCAGTGATTCCAGTTTGATACCTTTTTCGCGAAGCTCACGCCCGCCATCCTGGAAGCCTTTTTCTATTGCTATTCCCACTCCTGCAAGCGTAGCCCCGGCCTGATAGATCAGATCCATCAGCCCGTTGATAGCGCATCCGTTAGCCAGGAAATCATCGATTATAAGGACATGATCTTCAGGACTCAAAAAGCGCTTTGCAACCACAACATTATATACCCTCTGATGTGTAAAAGACTGGACGCGTGTCGTGTAAAGCTCCCCGTCAAGATTTATCGTCATCGTTTTTTTTGCAAATACCACAGGCGCCTCAAAATACTGGGCGGCTATCGCAGCCAGGCCTATGCCGGAAGCCTCAATGGTAAGTATCTTATTAACTTCCACGTCTTCAAACAGGCGCTTCCATTCCTTTCCCATTTCGTTAAAGAGCCCGATGTCCATCTGATGATTCAAAAAAGAATCAACTTTCAGTACATTGCCGTGTTTTACTGTTCCGTCTTTTAAGATCCTTTCTTCAAGTAAACGCATAAGCTCCTCCTTCCTTTACCTGTCCTCCCTGAAATAAGGCTGCCCCAAAGCTGCGGGAGGCTGTTTTTCCCTGCTGTTGGTAAGGCTGGTGAAGACCAGCACGATAATGGTCACTACATAGGGCAGCATCTTGAATATTTCCTGTGACGCCCTGGTGAGACCGGGTATATAAAGATACATCCAATATAAAACGCCGAAGAGATATGCTCCCCATATGGCGTTCTTTGCCTTCCAGGTTGCGAATATTACAAGGGCCACGGCCAGCCAGCCCAGTTTCTCAATGCTGCCGTCGTTAGCCCAGGTTCCTTTGATATAATCCATTACATAATATGCACCGCCGAAACCGCATATGCCTGCCCCTATGCATATAGCCAGGTATTTGTTCTTTGTAACATTGATGCCTGCCGCATCCGCAGCCTGGGGATTCTCACCCACCGTGCGGAGATTAAGTCCTGCTGCGGTACGTGTCAGGAAAAATTGTACAGCAATGGCCAGTATTATCGCAAGATATACCATAAAACCGTATGAGAAAAACAGCTGTCCGGGTATCCCCAGGCTTGCCAGAGGCGCTATATTCTGCCTGAAGGCGGCCGAGGTCACGGGTACGGATATCTGTTCAAAGCGTCCGGCCAGGGTATTTAACGAGCCCCCGAAGAAGTTCGCCACACCTGAGCCGAATATAGACAGAGCCAGTCCGGTTACATTCTGGTTTGCACGCAGTGTGATCGTCAGGAATGCATATATAAACCCGCCAAGTGCCGCTCCCGCAAAGGAAGCTGCCAAGGCCAGTATCACGCAGACAGCAGATGAAGGCTTATCCGTACTTCCCTCATAGATAAATACGGCCGCCAGTGATGAAATACCGCCCAGATACATGATGCCCGGAACACCAAGGTTTAAGTTTCCGGCCTTTTCGGTGATGATCTCACCAACACAGCCGAACATTATAACCGTCCCGAAGAAAACAGCCGCCTGGAATAATGATATAAATCCCTGCATATGCTCAGCCCTCCTTTTCTTTCTTACCGCGCAGTATCAGTTTAAAGTTTATGAAGAACTCACTGCCCAGTATGAAGAACAGTATGATACCGGTTATCATTTCCGAAGCATAACTGTTCAGCTTGCACTTTGAAGCTATTTCTCCCGCACCGCTCTGCAGGAAAGCCAAAAGCAGTGATATAAGAAGCATTGTGGCAGAATCGAATTTAGCCAGCCACGCAACTATTATGGCAGTAAAGCCGCGTCCTCCGGCAGTTGATGTTGAAATAGTATGTGAAGCGCCTGCAACTGCCATAAATCCGGCCATGCCGCAGAGTGCCCCGGAAAGAAGCATGGTACGGATGACCACCCAGCCTACGCTGATGCCGGCATAACGGGCTGTATTCTCAGATTCTCCAACAACAGATATCTCATAACCGTGCTTCGTATATTTTAGATATACAAACATGAGGACTGCCAGCAACAGCACCAGTACAACACTTATAAAATAACGGGTACCCATAACCGAAGGAAACCACCCTTCCTGTGAATTCTGATTTATGATACCCACGGTATTTGATCCGTAAGGGTTTTCCCATTTTGCAACAAAGAAGGATGTGAGCTGTATCGCCACATAATTCATCATCAGGGTAAACAGTGTCTCATTAGTATTCCATTTAGCCTTAAACACAGCGGGAAGAAGCCCCCAGAGCGCTCCCGCCAGAGTACTGCCCACAAGCATTACAGCAAAGAGGGCTACAGGCGGCAGAGCTTTGAGATATATCATACAGCCCGCAGTCACTATGCCTCCGATGAGCACCTGTCCTTCCGCACCTATATTCCAGAAACGCATCTTAAAAGCCGGCGCCAGGCCTATTGCTATACATGCCAGCATGGTCATCTCTTTGACCGTTGACCATATCCTGGTCTTAGTCCCGAAGGCACCGGATATCATGGTACTGTATACTTCCAGAGGATTTAATCCTGTTATGGCAAATATCAGTAATCCGCATACTATAAGCGCTGCCAGAATGCTTATCAGCCTGACCGCCACCTTCTTCGCCGTCGGCATCGTATCCCGTTTTGCCAGCCTTATGAAGGGTTCTTTCTTCACCGCCTTAGCCATCAGCCCTTCTCCTTTCTGCCGCCGTAAGTAGTCATCAGTCTACCTATCTCTTCTTTCCGGGCACTCCTGCCGTCCAGTATACCGCTTACCTTTCCTCCGCAGAGTACAAGTATACGGTCACAGAGCTCCATCAGTACATCCAGATCCTCACCTACATACATTACCGCAACGCCCTTGCTCTTCTGTTCATTAAGCAGCCTGTATATAGTATACGAAGTATTTATATCCAGCCCCCTTACCGCATATGCCGTCATCAGCACAGCAGGGGATGCGGCTATCTCACGTCCCACCAGTACCTTCTGTACGTTACCGCCTGATAAACGCCGCACCGGCGTTGAAATTCCGGGTGTCACCACCTTAAGATCCTTTAATATCTGCTCTGCCAGTTCCCTGGGCTTACGATTATCCGTAAATATGGAATGGCCTTCGCTGTAATCCTTGAGCATCATGTTCTCCGACATACCCATGGAACCTACAAGTCCCATACCCAGCCTGTCTTCGGGCACGAAAGAAAGATGCACACCAAGCTCCCTTATCTTCCTGGGAGTCAGGCCTATCAGTTCGTGTTCCCCTGAATCATCGGGAGCATAATAGCTTATCTTTGCTCCGGGCATGGTATTCTGAAGCCCCGCAACAGATTCCAGCAGTTCCTTCTGACCGTTACCGGATACACCGGCGATACCAAGTATCTCTCCGCCGTAAGCATCAAAGCTCACATCATCCAGTACCTGCACGCCATCAGCGTTATAGCAGCTTAAATGCTCCACTTTAAGACGGAGCTTCTTATCTTTCACCTCCGGGCGCTCAATATTAAGCTCTACCTTCTCACCCACCATCATCTCTGTAAGGCTCTCTTCCGTAGCATCTTTGGTAGGTACGGCATCTATATACGCGCCCTTACGCAGGATCGCCACCCTGTCAGAAATAGACAGCACCTCATGCAGTTTGTGGGTGATTATGACTACAGTCTTTCCGTCTTTTTTCATATTACGGATAACATTGAAAAGCCTGTCTGTTTCCTGGGGGGTAAGTACCGCCGTAGGTTCATCAAGTATAAGTATATCAGCCCCGCGGTAAATAACCTTTATTATCTCAAGTGTCTGTTTTTCAGACACGCTCATGTCATATACTTTTTTATCGGGATCCATGACAAAACCGTACCTGTCGCAGATCTCCCTGATACCGTGAGCCACTTCCCTAAGGTCGAAGTGTCCCTTTTGTTTAATACCTACCACTACGTTTTCCGCAGCAGTAAAAACATCCACCAGCTTAAAATGCTGATGGACCATACCTATCCCGCATGCAAAAGCATCCTTGGGCTCCCTTATATTCACAACATTCCCGTTCACTTTTATCTCACCGTGATCGGGATAATAAATACCTGAGAGCATATTCATAAGAGTAGTCTTGCCGCTGCCGTTTTCGCCCAGCAGGGAAAGGATCTCACCCTTATAGATATCCATGCTCACATTATCATTTGCCAGCACTTCGCCGAAACTTTTGGAAACATTACGCAGAGAAATTACAGCTTCACCCATGAATAACCCCTTTAAGCAAAATGGATAAAAAAAGGGGAGTGCAAAATACACTCCCCGTTCAACTTATTAATTGAGTTCCTTGATACCGTCGATACGCAGTGAGAAGTAAGGAGCGGATACATGCTCGGACTCATGGAAGTATCCGTCACTTATAGCCTCATAACCGTCATCCAGTACGAATGAGCTTAAATTGCTGCCGCCTACAGTAAACTTGGAAGTATCAAATACATGAAGTGAACCGCTCTTTATAGCTGCCTCAACTTCTGCAACCTTATCAGCGGTACCTGCTGCTACGGAAGGACCAAGTGCGGTTATCGCAACTGCATCCTGTGAATAACCTTCTGCCCAATTGGTATCGATCTTGCTTCCTGCAAGTACCTGATCAAATGCATGCTTGTAATATACAGACCAGTTATTGGTAGCAGAAGTAAGTGCTGCAGTAGGAGCAACATTAAGCATATCAACATTATAACCTACGGAATAAGCAACCTTTCCGGAATCAAGAGCAGCCTGTACAGCAGTGGGAGCACCTGTAGAATCCGCATGCTGTCCGATGATCACGCAGCCGTCAGCCATAAGTGCGTTTGCAGCCTCACCCTCAGCGGTGATGTCGAACCAGGAATTGGTATAGGTAACTTCCATTGATACGTTCTGATATACGCTCTGTACGCCCAGGAAGAACGCTGTATAACCGGAAACAACCTCTGCGTAAGGATATGCACCTACATAACCGATAAGTACGTTTCCGTCAGCGTCATAGTTTTTAGCATCCAGTTCATTGTTTGCCACGAGTTCGGCAACTTTCATACCTGCAACAACGCCGGATACATAACGGCTCTCATAGATCTTTGTGAATGCGTTTGAGAAATTGTCAAGTCCGCTGGCAGCTGCAGTATCACCTGTCATGGAAACGAAAGATACATCGGGATATTCGGAAGCAACCTGCTGCATGAATGACTGATGTCCGTAGCTGTTAGAGAATATAGCACTGCATCCCTGGTCAACAAGGTCCTTTGCAGCAGTCTCACAGCTCTCATCCTCGGGTACGGAATACTTCCAGATGATATTCTCAGCTGCGATACCTGATGCCTCTGCAGCCTTCTTTATACCTTCGATATGAGCGTAGGTATATCCTTCATTCTCATCACCCACAAGAATTGCACCTATCTTGGTACCATTGTTACCTGCTGCAGCACCTTCCCCGCTGCCTGCAGCTTCTCCGCCGTTACCGCCGGATGTACATCCTGCCATGGAAAATACAGTTACGCCTGCCATCAATGCAGCCAAAAGTCTCTTTTTCATAATTTCCTCCTTATGAATATTCATTAACTGAAAACAACTGTATCTTACCTCAAAGCATTATGGATGTAAATAGTCATATTCCTAAAGAAAAAAGGGGATTTTCCCCTTTTTTCATATATTTTTATATATTCAGTCTTCTATTGACTTTCCTGCATCCATAAGTTCGTGCACATGCTGTTTCTCCTGATACATGGATTCATCAGCCAGTTTGATATAGTCTTCTATCTCTCCCTCTTCATCAGGTTCTATCACCGTGTATCCCATGCTGGCGTGCAGCGTAAAGGCCAGATTCAGGTTCTTAAAATATTCGGTCATATTTGTCTTGATAGCCTTTAACTCCATAGGTATGCATTCTGCCGATACACATTCTCCCACGGCTATAAACTCATCCCCGCCATACCTGCCGAATATCCAGTCATTAGGCGAGAACTTCTGGAATGCATCCGCCGTCGCCTTGATAGCCAGGTCTCCGTTAAGATGTCCGTAAACATCATTAATGGTCTTCATCCTGTCTATATCCGTAAATACCAATACGGATCTTTCTCCCTTTTCCTTCCTCTTATTGATATATTCGTAAAGTACGTTATGACAGCCTGTACGGTTATAGATCCCCGTAAGGGCATCGGTCATATAAATCTTCTTAAGCTCCCTGTTATTCTTCTGGGCAAAGATATAACGCCTCATACTGAAGAGTATGGCATTCATGCTCATGATAAAGCTTCTCAATCCGGAATTAAAAAGGAGCTGGGGACTGTTCTTTATGGCTATATAGCCTATGATATAATCATGATGATTAAGCGGAGCCAATATATAGAGATCCGACTTACCCTCAACATGCTCATATCCAGGATACAACTCTTCGGAGCTAAATGAAGATAAAGGAGTTGTTTTACCTTTTTTTCTTTCGTAAAGTATATCCATTTTCGAACTGTAGCCTCTGATCCTCTGGGGATATGCTTCATCTTCCAGTTCAAAAAAAGCAGGTTCCGTACAGATACAGTAATTATCGCCTAATTCAGGCAGATCACGAATGATCTTCAGGCCTTTTTCATAGAAATCCTCTTTTTGCTCCGCATCAGACAGAGCCATCTGCAGTCTCTGGAAGAATACCTCCATTATCGAAGAGCTCAGATTATCAAAATACATATTTCTTATGCGTTCAAAACGGTATTCGCTCATTTCCTTCGTCGGCTCGCAGCCGCAGCTCTCAGCCGGGACAAAGAAAGATTTGAGCGTTTCCTCAAAGCGTTCTTCCGGATGTGCGATCTGATACATAAGCTTATCATAAGCCATTTCCCCAATGTTTTCCCATCCTCTGGAAACCGAAGCCAGTATCGGAACGGTATAACGGCCTTCAGCAATCCTGTCAAAACCGGTAAGCATGACATCGTCAGGGACCTTTATTCCATGCTCGGCAAATGCCCTGTTAAGGCCTATAGCCATATGATCATTTGCACACACAAACGCATCAGGAAGCTCATTACCTTCATCAAGAAAACGGCTCATCAGTATATATGCACTGTAAGGGCTGAAATCACCGTCCAGTTCTCCCGCAGGCCCAAGGCCATGAGCCGCAAGCGCATCATTCAGGGCCGTCTTTCTTACGGTATTCTCCGTATTTTCTTTGACACCGTTAATAAATATTATCTTTTGGGCATCATGCTTTTCTATAAGATGAACAGCCAGATCATACATACCGGCATAATTCTCCGAGCAGATGCATGACATATCCGGTACTTTACCTTCAAGGGAAAGCATGGGAACGCCCGCTCTCTGGAAGCGCGCACACACCCTTTCCTGTTCATCCGGGAAATTATATGTATTGGTAAGCATGATGGCCCCGTCATAATCTGCCGGGTCCGGAAGATGAAAGATGTTCAGCTGACACTTATTCTGTAGCTCATCATCGATGACGGTACAATATGTTACAAACACAAATATATCTGTGCCGTCTTCTTTAGCTTTTTTCTGTATTCCGCCAAGCACATGCTGTATGAATTCGTTACTATATCCGTTTGTAAATATAGCTATCCTGTTCTTCATCTACATTTTCCCCTGACGATCGAATATACAACGCTAATATTTTACCATATGTTTCCTTTTTGCACAACAAAAGCCGGAGAAATCTCCGGCTTTTGTTTAGTGGACCTGAGGGGAATTGAACCCCTGTCCGAAATACCCGCCATCGCCCTTCTACTATCATAGCCGGTGATCATTCATTCCCTCTGCCGTTATGTCATCGGCAACGTAACGGTTTTGGTAGCTTCATGGATCTGCCATATGCTCAAAGCTTTGCATATGCGTTTCCTGCGATCCGACGCCCTTACCTCAACGCGCAGGTGCGAAGAGAAGGACGGGCTGCACTTAGGCAGCCAGTGCTAAATTATCTTCAGCGTTTAGTTTAAGATTCGGGTTTAACGCACTCCTGCGGATAGCTTCTTCGACTTAAGATACCCCGTCGAAACCTGTCAAGCCCATATTTACTTATAAAAATCTTACCTCACCCCGGAAAGCCTGTCAAGATTTCAGAGATTTTTCACCTTAAACTCCCGTTCAACTTCACGTCTGGCATCCTTCTTGGCGATATCCGCCCTCTTGTCATATATCTTTTTACCTTTAGCCAGACCGATCTCCAGCTTGGCCCTGCCGTCCTTGAAGTACACCTGCAGAGGCATGATGGTAAAACCCTTTTCGGAGGTATCACCGATGAGCTTGTTGATCTCCGCTTTATGCAGCAGCAGTTTCCTGGTACGCATGGGATCACGGTTAAAGATATTGCCATGGTCATAGGGGCTTATGTTCATTCCCACAACATAGGCCTCTCCCTCTTCGATATGAACATAAGCTTCTTTTATACTGCATTTGCCGGCACGGAGGCTCTTCACCTCCGTCCCCACAAGCGCGATCCCTGCTTCATATTTATCGATTATGAAATAGTCGTGAAAAGCTTTTTTGTTATTTGCGACGAGTTTTATTCCGTCTTTTTTCATTTTTCTTCTTATGCCCCCTTTTATCTTTCCATGCGAGCTCAAAATCTATGGTATGCATCAGTTTATCGACATCTTTTGCTTTAACTGTGACCTTCTGCCCCAGCCTGTAACAGACTCCGCTGAAACGCCCCACCAATGCATGTTCTTTTTCCGAATAGCTGAAATCATCACCGGGTATTTTTGATACCGGCACCATACCCTCTACGGTATTGGGAAGCTGCACATACATCCCCCATCCGGTCACACCGCTGATAACAGCCTCAAACTCTTCCCCCAGATGATCCAGCATGTATTCCGCCATCTTCATCTTATCGGCATCACGCTCGGCATCAACCGCCTTCCGCTCACATTCCGAGCATTTATTGGCCACACCTTCAAGTATGGCTTCATAGTGCGCTATACGTTTCTTCCTAAGCTTATCATGAAGCTGCTCTTTAAGTATTCGATGTATCTGCAGATCGGGATAACGTCTTATAGGCGAAGTAAAGTGGGTATATTCCTTTGCAGCCAGTCCGAAGTGCCCAATACATTCCGTGGAATAACGTGCCTGCTTCATGCTTCGAAGCGACAGCGACCTGACCAGATCCTCTTCGGGTTTGCCCAGACAGTTTGCTATCAGACGCTGTACTTCCTTCGGCTTTATCTTTGCCGGATCACCCTTTACATTATAACCGAAGGAACGCAATAAATCCATAAGTTCTCCCATCCTGTCGGCATCGGGAGTTTCATGTATCCTGTAGATAAAGGGCAATGCCTTACCCAGCATATACCCTGCCACGCATTCATTGGCACTTAGCATGAACTGTTCTATCATAGACGTTGCGCTGTTACGTTCATAGGCCTTTATATCTGTTACGCGCCCTTCATCATCCAGCTCTATACTGCTCTCCGGCAGGTCAAAATCAATTGCTCCGCGTTTATTACGCATCTTTTTAAGTGCCAGGGCCAGCCGCTCCATTCGTTTAAACATCGTGTTGAAAGCCTTATATTCCTTAAGCAGCGCCTTATCCCCGGCTTCAAGTATGGCCGCTACTTTTGTATAGGTCATACGCCTGTTGACATTTATTACGGATTCACAGATATCATAACTCTTTATAACGCCATTTGCCGTAATACGCATTATACAGCTCATTGCCAGTCTGTCTTCGCCTGCGTTAAGCGAACATATCCCGTTTGACAGTCTCTCCGGCAGCATCGGTATGACTTTACCCGGCAAATATACACTGGTACCGCGTTTAAGGGCTTCTTTATCCAGAACGCTGTCTTCCTTTACGTAATGGCTCACATCAGCTATATGAACACCCAGTATATAATCCTTACCCTTCATTGTAAGGCTCACCGCATCATCCAGGTCTTTTGAATCCTCACCGTCTATCGTGACCATCATGATATCACGCAGATCCCTGCGCCCCTTAAGCTCGCTTTTCTTTATCTTAAGGGATACAGCCTCCGATGCCGCCTTTACCTCATCATCAAAATCAAAAGGCAGTTCATGTGCCCGCACTACTGACAGGATATCAACACCGGGGGCAAAGGGATCTCCAAGAACTTCCGTGATCCTTCCCTCGGGAGATTTCCTGTCTCCGCCGTAGGAAAGTATCTTGACTACCACCTTTTCACCGTCCGCTGCTTTATTCTCCATCCCCGGAGCGATATGTATATCATCAGCTATCTTAATATTATCGGGAACCACAAAACCAAAGCCCCTGCATTCCTGATAGGTACCGATAAGCTGTTTAATACCGCGCTTAAGAACCTTAAGGATCCGGCCTTCGCTGCGTCTTCCGTGTCCGTTTATCAACTCCACCTTTACCTGATCCAGATGAAAAGCACCGTTCATCTTCGAACGGGGTATGAAGATATCCTCCTCCATACCTTCACAGCTGACGAAACCAAAACCCTTACGGTTGGTTGTAAGTATACCTTCATATACTTTTACAGCCTTTCTCTTTCCGGTCTCCTTAATATTCTTCTTTTTAGTTGTCTTTATTACTTTCTTATTCATTTTTTCCTTTCTGTTTTTTGCAAAAAAAGCCCCTCTTTTTCAAGAGGGGCCGGTAAAACTTATCTTACTCAGAATACTGTGATATTGAGTACCGCTGCAAGCAGTATAGCCAACACCGAAAGTACCCTGGTGATCAGCAGGATCCTTCCCTCACGGGAACGTCCCTTGTTCTTATCCCAGTATGTATCGGATGATGAACCGCCTGTCAGGCCGCTTATACCCGAATCACGCCCCTTCTGCATCAATACTACAACGCAGAGTGCAATGCAGACTATTATAAACACGATAGTTAATGCTGTTCTCATAACATCAAACCTCCTGAATTTTCCAAACAGCGATAGTCTATCACATGCCGGAATAAAATGCAAGTACTTTTTAAGGAGCCTCATTAACCGTAACTTTAATGGTCACGGTCTTTCCGTTGATCTTTCCGGTGAGCTTTGCCACGCCAGGCTTCTGTGCACATATCTCGCCCGCTTCATTAACATAGGCCACTTCACCCTTATTGCTCTTAAACATCACGGTCTGTTCTACATTTTTGAATTTTATCTTTATCTTCTGGCCGGCCGTCATTGTCGCGTTATATTTGTTTGCACTCTTGGCAGCAGCTATTTCGGGATTTTCTATCGTGATGTCCTCAACAAAAATATTCAGATAGTATTCCGCCAATTCCTTGTCTGCCGCGACTATATAACACTTTCCGGGTGCAACGGCGGTAACCTTTCCTTTATTATCAACCGTTGCAATGTTTGTATCGGAGCTGTTATATTGTGTCAACTTAACGTTTTTGATCTTGAGCGTCCGCTTTTTACCTGCGATCATATAGATCGGGCGTTCTGTCGCGATCTTCTCTTCTTTGACTTTAACCTTGCATTTATAGGCCGTACCGTTAACATAAGCGGTAACCGTAGCTGTTCCTGCAGTCAGAGGGATAAGATGTCCCATACTATCCACCTCAAGTATTTCAGGTGCATTGCTGAAATATGCTACAGGCAGATCTGCTGATCCGGGAACAAAGCCCAGAACATCCTGCGCTATATACGTGCCTTTAAAACTAACCTTTATGGATTTATTATTAAACTTAGGCTGTACTACAGTTATCTCTATAGTTCTTTCACCATTGGTGATCTTTGCAACATCACTGTCACCGGTTTTCTTCTTTGCCTTTAAAACGCCCTTCTTGCTTACGGAAACAAACTTCTTGCTTGTCTTATCGTCAACAACCTTCCAGCCGCTTCCGGGCAGCGTAAACTTCTGCCCCTTTACCAGGATAACTTTCGAAGCCGTCTCGATGCCTGCAGGTACCGGGTTAAGCGCTGAAGCTGCAACAGCCAAAGAAGCAAAACGTACTTTCTTTGCCAGTTCACCATCTGATCCTTTTATTACGGTATTTCCTGCTTCTGTAACGATCTTTCCGTCTTCGGGTTCAACCAGCTTCATCCCCTCCGTCAATACGATGGCGTTCTCCAGATCACTCAGTACACCTATCGCCATCGGATCTCCTTCGGCAGTCAGATCGCAGCTGTCAAGGCCAAGTGCCGTTTCAGCTATAAGAGCGGCATTATCCTGTGATTTAAGATCAACAACAGCTTTCTCAATGGTGATCACATAAGCGTATAAGCAGAAATTCTTTGTTTCGGCCTTGATCTTATTATAACCGTTACCTTTTATTTTCAATACGCCGTTAGTATGTATCCCCGCATTACCGGCCTTAAAAGTGAAATTACCGTTAATGGTCGATGCATCCAGAATACTCGGTGTTTTGATAGCGATGGCTGAAATCTCTGTATCAAATTCAGCGTTTCCTTCGATATTGAGAGGAAGTTCTGAATAGATCAAAACATCTCCGAACAAACCGCCGGCATTATGAACACCTTTTATGGATTTTGTCCCGTTAAGCTTAAGCGTGGATGTTGTCGGATCAAAGGCAGCCGTGCCGTCTCCCAGGATATCGTCCCTGTTGACAGATGTAACCTGCGTTGAACCAAGCCACAGATCATATTTCTGTAAAGCGATCTTAGCTTTCTTGGCGACATTGTCATCCTTATCAACAACAGTACAATAATCCCTGTTAGAACTATCCTTTGCGGTTTTTATCTTTCCGCCTTCAGGCACGATAATGTCCAGGCCTTTTGCAAGCGTGATCTCATTACCCGTGAATAAGGTCTGTATTGCACAGGTTCCGCCTTCGGCATTTAATTCTCCTCCTTTGATGAGTATATCCCCAAGGCAGAATATTCCCTCCTGAGCCCCTTTCGCATTTATGGTACCGTAGTAGATCTCAACCGACGATCCCTCATATCCGCTTATTGCAGAACCATTCTCACCTTCCAGATTCACTACCTGGTCAACTGAATTGAAGGCAAGTATAGCGTTTTTCAATACAATTGCACTGCTGTCGGTGGATTTGAAATCAAATGCCCCCTGAAGATCTACAATACTGTTATTGCAAGCACTTAATACAGCGTTTTTGTTACTGAGTTTAGCATCACCGCGGAGGGTTACAGGAATTTCCGTGTATATCAGATCAGTAATATTTTTTTCTTTAGCACTGGGGCTTGGTGCCATCGAATAATTAAGATATGTAACCTTATCCAGATAAAGATTTGAAACCTCCGGCTCAAATGTAATAGTCCCGTCAGTGAGATAATGTTCATACTTAAGCCGTTCTGTATTTAACCTTTCTCCGGCTATCCATATATCATAATACCTGCCTTTCATGATCCGGACACTGCTGGCCGGCTTATTGTTATACTCTGAAATAGTTGTATCGGCTCCGTTTGCGCTGAACACTTTACCTTCATCAGGGATATATACAAAAGTACCGTCGAGAACTATACCGGTTTCCTTACTATTATGTATATCTACAGCTTTTGTATTGCCATCTGCACTAAGTATACCGGAAACAGTGAGTTTACCGCCCCTTGACGCAACTCCCTGCCCTGAATTGCCCGAACCTAACATAATAGCATATGCATCTACGGCAGCCTCACTGCCGATGGTTATATCATCGATAGTATAGATACCGCATGTTTTTGAATCCGTTACAAGATCTCCCAAAGCACCGTTGAGTTGAAATTCACCGGATATAAAATTAACAGCTTTTAAGCATCCGATAGCATAAGAATTATCTTTATGGCTTGCTGCATTTACCGTAATATTTACATCCTCAAATTCCATCCCCCCCTCTGAAAAGATTTCTCCTGTAGGATTTATGCCGGATCGCAGTATTGATGATGCATTACAGTCAATATACAGCCCATGTGAAAAGTATTCATATTCTGTTTTTTCCGGACTCTTAGCTGTAAATTTGCCCGTTGTGTATATACTGGACATCCATCTGCTTATAGATGAATCCGCACAGATTCCCAATGATCCGGATATACGATCGCCCGAATCACTTTTCGTACTGGTGATAGTCAAGTCACCGTCTGCATATATGCCGTAACTGTTTTTGCCTGCTACACCCTTCTTTAACATGATCGAATTATTTCCGATAATCTCGATAGTAAGGCTGTCCCCTTCAAACTCTATGCCGCAGGCAGCATCATATAAGCCTTCGAGAGTAATATCATGAAGCCTAAG
>JAFYCS010000072.1 GCA_017539565.1 Lachnospiraceae bacterium | reverse complement strand
TTCTATGAAAATAAAGATAACCCGCGTATCGCCAGTGATGCGGCCAGCGATGTGATCCTTAAGCGCCTGGTAAGTCTTGTGGCAGGCGCGATCCTTGTAATGCTTTTTGCTTATGTGATATCCGTATTTATCATTCATCAGATCAATGAAGAAAGCAGTGTTATAGGAACGCTGTATGCTATGGGAGTTAAGAAGTCAAGTCTTATAGCGCACTATGTACTCCTTCCGACAGTTGTAACTTTTTTGGCGGGGCTTGTAGGAATGGCAGTGGGCTTCAGTAAGGCAGGTGTGGACTTCCAGATGCTGGATAGCTATCTGTATTATAGCATTCCGCAGATGGAAAAGATCTATCCGTTGTATATAATCCTGTACTGCCTTGTTATGCCTCCGGTCATTTCAGTGATCGTAAATGTCCTGGTGATAAATAAAAAGCTTTCAAAAACAGCGCTTTCGCTTATCAAAAATGAGCAGGAGAGCCTTGTAAAAGGAGCTTCTGTTTCAGCAAATGCGGCAGGAAAGGGCAGGAGAAAGGAAGGAAACTTCCTGAGACAGTTTACCTCCAGACAGATATCAAGGGAAAGGAGGAGTGTCCTGACGGTTATCATGGGTATGGTGGTCGCGCTTCTGATATTCATGATAGGACTCAACTGCTACGTACTCTGCAATAATGTAAAGAAAGATAACATAGAAGATATCAATTATGAATATATGTATATCCTTAAGTATCCTATGGAGGAAGCGCCGAAGGATGCGGAAGTCTGTTATATGAAGAATCTGTCCATGAAATATCTGGATTATTCACTGGACGTAAACATCATCGGTATCGATGAAGACAACAAGTACTATAACTTCAAGACCAGCGGTAATAAGAAGGAACTGCTTATAGCGTCATCAACAGCTCAGAAATATGACCTTAGTGTGGGTGATACCTTTGTACTTGATGACATTTCGGAGGACAGAAGTTATGCCTTTACTGTATCTGATATAGTAGATTATTCCATAGGTCTTACCGCCTATATGGATATCGATGAGATGAGAGAGCTCTTTGGTGAAGAGGATGATTATTTTAATATGCTGGTATCGGATAAGGACCTTAAGATTGATGCCGGAAGAGTCTATTCCGTGACTAAACGTGCTGATATAGAGAATGCCGCAGGGATATTCGTAGATCAGATGATGTCACTTGTTGTAATCCTGATAGTCGTATCAATACTGATCTTTATTGCTGTAATGTATCTGATGCTGAATGTTATGATAGACAGGGCGGCTTTCGGTATTTCACTGGTAAAGATATTCGGATACAGAATGAGGGAAATAAGAAAGGTTTATCTGGACGGAAACTTCTATGCGGTAATAGCAGGTGCCTGCATAGGCATACCGATAGTAAAGAAAATAGCGGATTCAATATACCCGTATTTCATTGCCAATACTGCCATGGGAATGGATCTTAAGTTTGAATGGTTCATGTACGCGGGGATACTGGGAGGAGTAATGCTTGTATATCTGGTAATAAGCAGTATCCTGACAGGAAAGATAAAGAGGATCGTACCTGCTGAAGTGCTTAAGAACAGAGAATGAGAAGTGTAAAATGAAAAAAAGCATATAGCAGCTGCAGCAAAATCTGAAATCGCTTATTGACAAGATAACAGTGTTATGTTATTATCCGTTAAGAACATAACACTGTTATTTCTTATACGGGTATATATGGAAAACGATAAACAGACAAAGATAAAGCTTATAGAGTGCGCCAAGAAAGAGTTCATCGAAAAGGGATACATGAAAGCATCCCTCCGGAATATCTGCAAGGAAGCGGGAGTTACCACCGGTGCTATGTATTTCTTCTTTAAGGATAAAGAGGAACTCTTTGAAAGTGTGGTGGGTGGACCGCTTATAAGTCTTATGAATACCATAAGAGCACATTTTGATCAGGAGACCGACTTTATAGGAGATGTGAGCAGTATTACCAAGCTGGATCTTAAAGAGGATTACGTAGCTGCAAGCGATATATTGTCTGTTCTGTTTCAGTTTAAAGAAGAGTATCTTCTGCTGATGAACAAGGCCCAGGGTTCAAAATACGAAAAGATAGTTGACAGCTTAGTGGAGCAGATCTATGAGCACTACCTTCAGATGTACTGCAAGATGAAAGGGTATACATCAAAAAAGAACATCACATCGGAAGATAAGTTTATAGTTCACTGGATGTCGCATGATCAGATAGATATCTTTATACACCTTCTGGTCCATTGTGAGACTGAAAAAGAAGCAGCGAAACAGATGAAGAACATGTTCAATTACATGGTGGGTGGCTGGATAGCTACGATAAGGAAAGACATAATCAAATAGGTTATTAAAAGACGGGAGAGATCCCGTCTTATAAAATATATTAAGCGCAAAAAACGCGCTTAATATATCGCTCCGCGAGGATGCGCACGGATTTTGTAAGGAAATATGCCGCTTTCAGCGGCCAAAATCCGGCGCAGAAAACGACAAAACGAAAAGAGTTTTGTCGTTTTCTTTAAAACTAAGCATAACACTGTTATGTGAATGAATGAACATATATAGAAATAAGGGAGGGAAGAAATGTACGTAGAAGTATCAAATGTGAAAAAGAGTTATGGTGAAGGAGGAAGTTACGTAGAGGTGCTGAAGGGGGTATCTGTCGGAGTGGAGCGCGGAGAGATGTGTGTCATTCAGGGGACATCCGGATCCGGTAAATCTACCTTATTAAACTGTATAGGCGGACTGGATGATATAGATTCGGGTTCATGTAAAGTTGACGGACTTGAGATCGCAGGGCTTAAGAAGGATAAGCTTTCGGATTACCGCAGGGATACATTGGGATTTATTTTCCAGTTCTATAATCTGGTACCTAATCTTACGGTAAGGGAGAATATCGAGGTATGCCGGTATCTGACAAAGGATCCGCTGGATATGGATGAACTGCTTGATACACTTGGACTTAAGGAGCATGCGGATAAGTTTCCTTCACAGCTTTCCGGAGGACAGCAGCAGCGTACAGCCATCGCAAGGGCGCTTATCAAAAATCCGAAACTGCTTTTATGCGATGAGCCTACCGGTGCGCTGGATTCCAAAACTTCCAGGGATATACTGATACTTTTGGAAAAGATAAATGAAAAGTACGGTACAACTATGCTGATAGTCACTCATAACAATTCAATAAAGAATATGGTGCATAGGGTGATATTTCTAAAAGACGGTGAGATAGCTAAGCAGTATACGAATGAAAAACGTGTGCCTGCAAGAGAACTGGAGGATCTGTAAGATGCAGAAAGTACTGAGAAAAAGGGTTTTCAGAAGCCTTAAGAAACATTTTGTAAGATATGCGATGCTGGGAATGATGATCGCTCTGGGAATATTTCTTGTGGTCACTATAGTCGGTTCTGCCGAAACGCTTATCAGAGGAACCGAGGATATGGCGAAAGAGACCAACCTTGAGGATGGTGAATTTGAAGTATTTGTTCCGTTAACAAAAAGCGAGAAAGATCATATTGCGGGTATGGGGATAGAGCTGGAGGAGCAGTTCTTTTTTGACCAGCAGATGGAAAAGGAAAGCGATGGAACAGTAAGGATATTTAAGGTCCGTAAAAATATCAACAGGCTTCACATGATAGAAGGTGCGGAGCCGTTAAAAGAAGATGAAATTGCCATAGAAAAAAGGTATGCTGAGGAACATGACATACATACCGGTGACGGTTTTGTGATCGCCGGAACAGAGTATAAAGTCAGCGGCATAACGGTAGTATCGGATTACGATGGCCCTTTTAAAGAAGTGTCGGATACATCCTGTAACTCAAAGCTTTTCGGTCCGGTATTTATTACTGAAGAGGCGTATAATGAATTCAGGGAATCAGGAAAGATCCAGAAATCAGAGGACTATCTGTATACATATAAACTTGGCGGGGGAAAGACCGACAGGGATTTAAAGGATTATCTTAAAGAGCTTAAGATAGATGCTTCGGAAGTGGATGATGAGTTGTTTGCCGAATATTGGGACAGGACCGGGGGAGTGGAAGATAAACTGCGGGATGCGGTAAAAGACTTAAGGGAAGCCACCGATGAAGTTGCGGATGCTATTGATGAGCTTTCGGATAATAATGAGGATATTAATGAAGCAAGCGGTAAGATACTGGATTCATATCTGGAAGCGACGTCTTCTACCATAAATGGTTATGGTATGGACATAGAACTCACAGAGGATAATTTTGAGAGCGAGCTCGATAAGCTGGCTGACAGCATTGATAATGCCGTTCTTAAAGCATCCCTTACGGATGTTAAGGAGCAGCTCTGTGATCTTAAAGATTATAAAGACGGATTAAAGGAATATACGGATGCTGTTGATGAACTTAAGGATGGTACAGCAGAAATGTCAGATGGCGTTGAGGAGCTTGATACCTCAGTGAATGATGCCCTTGAAGAATTTGATTTTGAATTGTCAAATCTTACTACATTTTTAAAAGCTTCTGATAACCAGAGGATCTTCGCTACAAAAAACGATAAGATCGTGGATGTAGAAGTGGGGATGATCGCAGGCGTGATAGTATTCATACTGCTGGCTTATGTTATATCGGTATTCGTTGTTCATTCAATTGAGAGCGAGAGCAGTATCATAGGTACGCTGTATTCCATGGGTGTGACAAAAAATGATCTGCTGATGCATTATATATCACTGCCTGTGGTTGTTACATTTATATCCGGACTGATAGGAGTGCTGGTGGCGTCAACCGGTATAATGGCGCCGATGATAGCCGAAAGCTCATATCAGTACTTTTCAATAGCACAGTTTAAGTTTACGATACCTGAATACCTTTGGATCTATTCGCTTGTATGTCCTCCTGTTATGGCTATCATAGTAAATGTGCTTGTTATAAGCAGCAAGCTTAACAGGACTGCACTTTCACTTATCAGGAATGAAGTAAAGCAGAAAGGAAATAATAAGTTCAGGCTTAAAGGAATGAATTTCATTACAACGTTCAGGATAAGGCAGATGTTAAGGGAAATGCGCTCCACCATAGCTGTGGTGCTGGGCATGTTCCTTTCACTTATGGTATTCATGATAGGTGTGGACTGCTATGTGCTGTGTAACAATATCGCAAAGGATTACGCAGCAGATACAAAGTTTGAGTATATGTACACGTTAAAGTATCCGGAAAAAGAAGCGCCTTCGGATGCTGAAGCGGCATATGCATACGGCTGTAAGAAGGAAATATACGGATTTAATTTTGACGTGACGATACTTGGCATAGATGATGATAATCCTTTCTTTAATGTAAAACCCGGAAAAAGTAAGACAGATGTGATAATTTCATCTGCCATGGCAGAAAAATACGGCCTTAAAGTTGGAGATGAATTCGTCGTAACGGATGACGAAAAAGAAGTGAAGTATGCTTTTTCGGTTAAGGAGATCACAAGATATTCATCCGGCTTCTATATCTTTATGGATATAGAGGTGATGAGGGATATGATGGGAGAAGCTAAGGATTATTATAATGTATTGTTTACCGATAAGGCTATAAACATTGATCCCGGAAGGCTTTATTCAACCACCAGCAGGGCTGATGTGGTAAAAGGATCGGAAGTATTCACTACGCTTATGATGCCCATGATATATACGCTTTCCGGATCTTCCGCTGTGATATTCTGCGTAGTTTTATATCTTATGATGAAGGTGATGATAGACAGGAGTTCACAGAATATATCCCTTATCAAAGTATTCGGATACAGAAGGGGAGAAATACGCAAGCTTTATCTGGATGGAAATTTCTATATCATTGCCATAGGCGCGTTGATAGTGCTGCCGCTTTCCAAAAAGCTGATGGACCTGATGTTCCCGAAGATGATTTCCAATGTGGCCTGCGGCATGAATGTGGAAACACCGGTCATATTCTATGTTATAGCATTCCTGGTAATAATAACTCTGTATTTTGTGATCAATACGATCCTTGTAAAGAGGCTTGACAAATTCACTCCGGCAGAGATTCTGAAAAACAGGGAATAAATGCTTGACAGATATAAACGATAGTGCTAACATCACCAAGTTAGGAAATGCTAACTTGGTGATGCTTCCATGTGTCGGCCCCGCAGCAGGGGCTAAAAAAATGCTACATAGTTAGCGGCAGCTAACAATGGGGAGGAGGAATATTATGAAAGAAGATTTTCTTAAGATCAAAGATCTGAAAAAAAGCTTCGGAACCGGCGAAGCAAAACAGGATGTATTAAGAGGAATGGATTTTACGGTAAAGAAAGGTGAATTCTGCGTGCTGCTGGGACCTTCCGGCTCCGGTAAGTCAACGCTTCTTAATATCATCGGAGGTATCGATACTCCGGATTCCGGTTATGTGAGCATAAACGGTGATAAGCTGGAAGATATGAGCGAAAAGCAGCTTACGATGTACAGACGCAGACATTTAGGCTATGTATTCCAGATGTATAATCTGATCCCTAATCTGAATGTTAAAGAAAATATCGAAGTGGGGGCATATCTTTCGGAGAAGCCGCTGGATGTTGAAGAAGTAATAAACACTTTAGGGCTTCAGGATCATAAATATAAATATCCCAATCAGTTATCCGGCGGACAGCAGCAGAGAGTATCTATAGGAAGGGCTGTAGTCAAGAACCCGGATATACTTATGTGTGATGAGCCGACGGGTGCGCTGGATTACAAAACTTCCAAAGAGATCCTGGCATTGATCGAAGACTGCAATAATAAATTCGGAAGCACGATCATAATGGTGACACATAATGAAGCTATCAAGTATATGGCCGATCATGTTATCAAACTGAGAGATGGCGTTGTGAGACATAATGATATCAATGATAAAAAGATCCCGGCTGCAGAGCTGGAGTGGTAGGAGGGCAGACAGATGAAGAATCCTCTTATCAAACGCATACCGAAAGAGCTTGTGGCGGAATGGCATAAATATGCTGTTATTGTTATATTCATGGTACTTATGATAGGCGTAGTGTCAGGAATGTATGTGGGGCATGACAGCCTTATGGCTTCTATTAATGCGGGCCCGGAAGAATTCAACCTTGAGGACGGCTGCTTTGAACTTAAGAAAAAAGCATCGCAGGAGCTACTTGATGATCTTGGCAAAGGGGAAATGGCTGATGTACGTCAGTATTTTATCGATAAAGGCATAAAGGAAGCAGACGGGGAAGTAGCGAAAGCTATTGATGATAATCTTAATGAGGAAGTAACCCAAGCTATTGAAGACGGCGTCAGGGAACAATGCAAAGCTTATGGCATTACCGATGAGCAGATGATCAAAGAACAGATTGATACCGCTTTAGAAGATAATCTGGAAGACGCTATTGAGGAAGCAAGGAAATCGGAAGACTTTAAAAAGGCAGTAGAGGATGCATACAATGAAGCGCATGAAGAGGTGATCAAAGCTGTCGATGAAGAATGGGATGAGATCGTTAAAAGATATGATCTTGACGAAGAAAGTTTTATATCTGTGCCGATAACCATATACGATCACTTCTATAGAGAAGAAGCAGAGGACAATAATAATGATGGAATAAAGGATGCAACAATAAGGATATTTAAAAGTGATTCAGCAATAGATAAAGCTGCTTTTAACGCAGGACGCGCGCCGGAGACTGATACGGAGATAGCCATAGACAGGATGCATGCCTCCAACGCCGGAGTGGAGATCGGTGATACGATAAGGGTAGGAAATAAAAAGTTTGAGATAGTAGGACTCCTTTCCTATGTGAATTACCTTACGCTGCATGAATCGAATACGGATCTTATGTTTGATTCCTTTGGCTTTGATGTGGCCATGCTGACACCTGCAGGTTTTGATACGCTCACATCCAGAGTACATTATGAGTATGCATATAAGTATGAGGAAAAGACGGAAGATAAGATAGCTCTTGCAGATATGGGGAGCCGGTTTTTAAAATCTCTTATAACACAGACCCTTGTATATGATAATGAGATAGAAGATTTTCTTCCCGAATATTTAAGACAGGCCAGCAATTTTGCGCCGTCAGATATCGATGGGGATTCTACAACCACTGCTGTATTGTGCTATATACTTATAGCTGTTATCGCATTTATCTTTGCGATCACGATCAATAATACTATAGAAAAGGAAGCATCGGTCATAGGTACGCTGCGGGCGTCAGGATACAGTAAGGGAGAACTGATAGTTCATTATATGTCCATGCCTGTAATAGTCACGCTTATAGGCGCGGCTCTGGGCAATGTGCTTGGATATACGGCTTTCAGAAATCTGATGGTGAGTCTGTATTATGAAAGTTACAGTCTGCCGCCCTGCGGTCTGGTATGGAGTAAGACAGCATTGATAAAGACAACTATAATACCGCTTATACTTATGTTTCTGATCAATCTGATAGTGATCGTTAAGAAACTGCAGTTAAGTCCGCTTAGATTCCTGCGTCACGACCTGACCACGTCTAAGAGAAGCAAGGCCAGGAGGATACCGGCATGGTCATTTATGAAACGCTTCAGATTAAGGATCCTCTTCCAGAATATTCCTAATTATATAGTTCTCGTTTTTGGCGTGATCTTTATAGAGCTGATGATCTGCTTTGCCTTCGGTCTTCCGGATTCATTGAATAACTATGCAGATAAGGCGTCTGAGATGATGTTTGCCGAATATCAGTATATGCTGATGGGCAGTAAGGATTCGGACAACGAAGTTATTGAAACTTCCGAAGAAACGGCTGAACGCTTCAGCGCTAAAACGCTTTTATATCCCAGAAATAATGATGTCAGTAAGATGAGAGCCTTCGGCAGCGGTAAGGATGAAAGTATTACGGTATACGGTATTGCCGATAACAGTTCGTATATCACACTTGGAGCTGAAGGCGCATATATATCGAGCGCCTTCAGTAAAAAATACGGACTGGGGGCAGGGGATGAGATATCGCTTCATGAAGAGTATGAGAATAAGAGTTACAGTTTTGATATCGCCGGAGTTGTGGATTACGAAGGCGGCCTGGCCGTATTCATGGATCGTAACAGCTTTAATGAAAGATTCGATATGGATGAAGATGATTTCAGCGGATATTTCTCACGTAATGAGATAAAAGATATCGATGAGGAGTATATCGCTACGGTGATAACAGCGGATGATATGGCTAAAGTCACCGTCCAGCTTATGCATTCCTTCGGAGCTGTCATAGATGTGTTTAAGTACGTGCTGGTAGTGCTGGCGGCGGCGCTTATATATCTTCTTGCGAAGATCATCATTGAAAAAAATGAACATTCAATCTCCATGGTAAAGATACTTGGATTTCTTAACGGTGAGATAGGATCCTTATATATCCTGCCTACAGCTATTGTTGTGATCATTTTTGCAGTGGCCGGTTTTGCTGTCGGATACAGCCTTATGATATATCTGTTTAAAGTGATCATGCTGCAGATGGATGGATACTTCATGTTCTATATGAAACCGGAATCCATGGTGCTTTCCGTGGTATATCTGCTTATCGGATATGCATTTGTGTCGGTGATCGATTATTTCAGGATCAAAAAGATACCAATGGATGTGGCGCTTAAGAATGTAGAATAAGTACATTAGCTCTGCTGAGCTCCTTAAAACTGCTTTCCTTGACTGAAATGAGGCTTTAGGTGTATTATTTTTAGTGTTATAGCAGTCTGATCAGGGGGATAGTATGAATACAAAGGGGCTTAGCAAGGCACAATTGCAGTATCTTGCTATAATTGCCATGGTGGCGGACCATGCCGCCTGGGCTTTCATGGATTTTAATGGTCCGGTGGCATTCGTTATTCATATCTTTGGCCGTCTTACTATACCCATCATGTGTTTCTTTATAGCGGAAGGTTTTACGCATACCCGGGATATAAAAAAGTATGTTTTCCGCATGACGTTATTTGCTCTTATATCTGTAGTACCTTTCTATTTGTTTTTCCATGAGGAATATGGTTACAGGCAGAATATCATCTTTGATGAGCTGCTTGCCCTTCTTACAATCTGTGCCATGAAATGTGGAACAATCAAAAAGCCGTTCCGTATTGTTCTTGTGGTGCTGCTTTTCATCATTTCGACCGTAGTCGGCGGCTGGCCCATGATGCCGCTGATATATGTTCTGGTATATACGTACAATAAGGAGTTTAAAGATAAGGTTAAGTGGTTCTGTTTCTTTACGCTTATTCTTTCTGCAACGGTTGCAGGGATGATAACCGCTTCGCGACTGTATCCTTCGATCGGAATAAACTGGTCTGTCGGGCAGGCGGTTTATCTTCTGGGATTTATGTTAGCACTTATACCCCTTTCAAAATATAACGGTGAAAAGGGCGTTACCCATACCGGCAGGTATTTCTTCTATATATTTTATCCGGCACACCTGCTGATTCTTTGGGGGATCAGACAGTTGTTACTGCAATACAGATAAGGAGTCGGATCATGGTTAATCATATTGTTTCGTATCATATAGCTTCGCTTCCGATCTTTCTCATTCTTATTACAGCTACCATATCAAGGAGGCTGACAAAAGGCAGGACCAACAGGATCCTGTTCTGGATAATACTCATGTCCTTTACGGCTGCATTTTCGGATTTTCTGAATTATGTGGTGGTACAGGGATTACCGCTAAAAAGGTGGCAGGTGATATGGGTAGATGTATGTAACTATCTGTATTTTCTTTCCAGGCATTCACTGAATATGATGTGTATATTCTTTATTTATTCCGTGACACATACATGGTTCAGGATAAAAGCACTGTGGAAAAGGATAATATTCCTGTTACCATATCTTAGTGTGGTGGTAATGTATACTGCTAATTTCTGGGTACGTAATCTGTACACAGTCACGGAACAGGAGGGATATCAGCGTGGTGATGCGATCTATATTCCTACCATGCTGGTGATGTGCTATATGGTTTTCGGTATATACCTTCTGATTGTCGATAAAAAGTTCCTTGAGCTGTCGGAATGGCTTTCCATAGCATCAATTTATATCTTTAATATACTGGGGATACTGATACAGCTGTTCTTTGAATCTCTCATAATCGAGAGTTATTTTACAGCGATATCGATCCTGTTTCTTGTATTGTATGTACAGAAACCTGAAAAGCAGCTGGATCTCAACACCGGACTGCCGGGATTCTTTGCGTTCAGGGATACCATCAAAAAAATAGAGCTCACCGGTGAAAAGGTACATATACTTATCGTTTGCATAGAGAATGCGGATGAATTGGGTAAATTTATGGGAGAAGCCAGATATGCCGGGTATATACATATCGTTGCACAGGCTATAGAGGCATTTGCAAAGAAGGAAAAGATAGCGTATGAATTTTACTACGAAGAACCGGGTATGATATATATCATAACGGATGATATGGCTTATAATCCGATCCAGGGTATACCTTCCATAAGGGAACGTGTCCGGAAAGAGAGCGCTGATATTTCGGATACCGGTATGCGTGTCATTTTAAAGACTGTATCCGTTAAGTTTCCGGAGGAAGTTGAAACTGCAGATGATGTGATAGATCTTGGACAGAGATTTATAAGATATTCCACACAGAAGATCTTATATCATGCGCCGCAGATAACAGAGCAGAGAAATTACCAGATAGAAAAACAGTTTGACGTGATATATAAACGTGCTGAAGAGGGGCAGGGGATAGAAGTGAGTTATGCTCCGATATGGTCAGAAAAGAATAAGAAAAATGTTTTTGCGGAGGCTTCGATACAGATACATGACCCGGAATTCGGAGATATCGATGAGGAAACCGTGACAGAGACTGCCAGGGTCCGCGGAGCCACCAGTGTTCTTGATGAATATAAGCTTGAACAGGCATTTTCATATGTAGGATCCGGGGGCATGACAAAAGCAGGTTATGAATACATTGTCGTAAAACTGTCTGCGGCACTTGGAATGCAGCTGAATTTTACGGACCAGATCTGGAATCTCAGGAGTAAGTATAATGTACATCCCGAGCAGATATGTTTTGCTTTTTCTGAGATAGGGGAGAGGGAATCCCGTGACGGTTTAAACGAGAACATAAAAAAGCTTTCGCTTCAGGGATACAGAATGGCTCTGGACGGCTATAGTAACGGTTATCTGAATATACGTTTGCTTTCGGAACTCAGCATTGACACCGTCAGGATCGATAAGCGCCTGGTAGCCGATGTGAAAACAGAAGGCGGCGGAGAGATACTCAGTGGTATTATCAATATGCTGCATAGTGTTGGATTTTCGGTAGTGGTACCGGGGATCGATGATGAAGAAACTAAGGACAGGCTTTTAAAAATGGGATGTAACCTTATGATGGGGAAACTTTTCGGAGGGGAACAGTCGTGAATGATGGGAATGTAAAAACAGAGCTGAAAAAAGTCATTTATCTTTGCATGATAATGTCAATGACTATGCTTTCTATCCTGCTGGTCTTGCTTGATATACTGTTAAACTGGGAGATATGGATGCTCCCGGTAATAATAGCAGGTGCGGGGATCTGCTGGACACTCTTTATTATGAACCGTATCCCTCACAGGACTCAGATATACATATGCGGGATTTTTTCAGCGTTCCTGGTCTTCTATTATTGTATAAAGATAGATACTGCATATGGCTGTGGTACGCTTATTGTTATAATGATCTTTTTGTTTGTTTTTACCAGGGAAAAACAGCTTTTATGGTTCGGTATCGTCAGTTCATTCCTGGGCCTGGTGTTTCATCTTATAGTTGCATACAATGCTGACGGATTTACCGGAGGATTTGATGAAGTGGTAAGGACAGCAATGCTGTTTCTGATAATTCCCTTCAGCGCTATTGTTGTTGAAAGGATAGTTTCCGCCTGGGATATAACCGAGCAGGATTATAATGAAAGAATAAGAATACTTTCAGAGGAGAATGAAAGGGCTAATAATTTCCTGGCCAACGTATCCCATGAGATCAGAACACCCATAAGCGCTGTTCTTGGCCTTTCCTATGTACTTCAGGATGAAGAACTTCCGGAAGGGGCGGCTGATAAGCTGAAGGCTATTTCCGAAGCAGGGCACAGGGCAGCCGAGCAGATAAGTGACATACTTGATTTTACCGAGATCGATATGAAGAAGGTAGCATATGCGAAGGAAAGCTATATGCTCAGTTCCATGATGAATGACCTCCTTGCCGAGCTTTCGGAGTCGGATAACTATGGACTGGATCTGGTGGTAGATATCAATACCGATACTCCGGCTGTACTTATAGGGGATCAGTCCAAGATAAAGCGTGTATTGTATCAGCTGATAAGAAACGGATATAAGTTTTCGAAAGAAGGCGGTGTATGTGTACGTATCTACCCGGTTAAAAGGGAATACGGTATCAATCTGGTGATAGAAGTAAGGGATACCGGTATAGGTATGAGTGAGGAAGAACTTGACAATGTTTATGAAAAATTCTACCAGTCGGATTCCGGAAGGGCCAGGACCAAAGGCGGTCTGGGACTTGGCATTCCCATAGTAAACGGTTTTGTAAAGACCATGGGAGGTGTTCTGACTATAGAAAGCAAACAAAATGAAGGCACCACCGTAAAGATCAGTATTCCGCAGGAAGTGGAAGATCCGCGCCCCGGAATTTCTGTAAAGGATAACAGAAACTGTGTTGTTGCAGGCTTCCTTGGGTTTATGACAACAGGTCACCCGAAAATCCGGGAATATTACATGGAGATGATAGCGCATCTTTCCATGGGACTTTCCATACCGGTATATCGAGTACAGTCAAAGGAAGAGCTTGAGAAGATCATAGCACAGAATGATGTAACGCATCTTTTTGTGGGGACCGGAGAATATTTAAGCAACAGGGAGTATATAGATTCACTTTCAAAAAAGATGAACGTGGCTCTGGTTGCAGACCGTGGATTTTCCGGTGATGTTACTGCAGGTATAACGATACTGCCTAAACCCTTCTGTGGCATACAGGTAGCAAGCTTTTTAGACAGGAAATTCCAAAAGGAAATCGGGGATGAAAAAGAGTACATGATGCTGCCGGGGCTTAAAGCCCTTGTGGTTGATGATGAGCACATGAATTTGGTGGTTGCACGTGAGATCTTTACAAGATACGGCATGATCGTCAGCACTGCTTCAGGCGGGGAAGAAGCTATAGGCATGTGTAAAGAAGCTGATTACGATATTGTATTCATGGATCATATGATGCCGGGGATGGATGGCGTGGAAGCCATGCACAGGATAAAGCAGAATGCGGTAAAAGCAAATAAGGAGATCTGCATAGTGGCACTTACCGCAAATGCGATAAGTTCAGCCAAAGAGATGTTCTTTGCCGAAGGCTTCGATGGCTTCATTCCTAAGCCTATAGAGATCCTGGAACTGGAGCGTGTCTTAAAGAAGGTACTTCCCAAAACGGCCATCGTATATACAAAGGAACCTTTCGGAAAAAAAGATGCAAAGGCAGATACAGCCTCTGCGGAAAAAGGCGGGGCGTCAAAAGTAAATGATCAGGACGATGAGACGGATGGGATATTCGAGTTTTCACCTTCGGGAGAGACGGATGAGATAATGGAATTCGAACCTGTGAAGGATATGGGAGAGGAAACAGAGAGCGGATCATCAGGAGATGTACTTACGGTTATTGCGGAACATGGTCTGGATACGGATAACGGTCTTAAGTATTGCGGAGGAGATGAAAGCCTGTATATAGAGATCCTTGAAGATTATTCGAAGAAGAAGGAAGAAAAACTGGCTGAGTTGGAAGGTTATTATGAAAACAGCGACTGGAAAAACTACGCTGTCAGGGTACACTCCATAAAGAGTACCTCTGCCATGATAGGAGCATCAGATGTTTCGGAAAAGGCAAAGGCGCTTGAGGAGGCTGCAAAACAAAAGGATGAAAGTTACATATTGAATAATCACCAGGCATTAACGGAAGCATATAAAAAGCTTATGGAGCTTATTTCGGAGCTTATCTGAGAGGAATACATTATGGAGAAAAAGGTATCGATCATATCCAGGATGATCATCATAGTAAATTCATTGCTTGAGATCGCGCTTATCCTGATGCTTATAACGGAAGTGATGCAGAAAGAGAATATAGTTGAGATGATCGTGCTGGCGGCAACAGTATTGATCATTCCGTTTGTCACGGGGCTTTTCTTTCATGAATACAGGCTTTATCTTGTGGAATATGAAAAGGCGAAAGATCAGGCACATGAGATCGAGGCTATGAACAAAGCCCAGAGCAAGTTTTTCTCAAGCATGAGCCATGAGATAAGAACTCCCATTAATACAATAATCGGACTTAATGAAATGATCCTGAGGGAAAATGCCGGTGAGGAAGTGGCGGAGAATGCAAGGAATATCCAGGCGGCGTCAAAGATACTTCTTTCGCTCATCAATGATATACTCGATATGTCTAAGATAGAGTCCGGTAAAATGGACATAGTAAAGGTCCAGTATGATGTGGGAAAGATGCTCTCGGAGATAGTAAATATGATCTGGGTGAAAGCAAATGAAAAGGGGCTTGAATTCCACATCTCCGTTGATCCCAGTATGCCTGCGCAGCTTTTTTCTGATGAAGTAAGGATCAAACAGATACTGATAAACCTTCTTAACAACGCTGTGAAATATACATCATCGGGAAGTGTGACACTCTCGGTACATTGCGTGCGAAGCAGCGGGAATATCGCGAGGGTTACATATAGTATTGAAGATACCGGTATGGGTATCAAAAAAGAAAGCATACCGTATCTGTTTGATGCGTTCCGTCGTGAAGATGAAGAGAAAAACAGATATATAGAAGGAACCGGGCTGGGGCTTTCAATAGTAAAACAGCTTGTGGACCTTTTGGGCGGAACGATATCTGTAAGCAGTGTTTATACCAAGGGATCAACCTTTGAGGTGGAGCTGGACCAGGAGATAGCGAATGAAAGCATAATAGGAGATTTTTCGGCACTGAAGCTTCACGGTGCAGCAAATGACAGATATGAATATCATCAAAGTTTTGAGGCTCCCGAGGCAAAGATACTGGTTGTTGATGATAACCATACAAACCTGCTGGTGGTTAAAAAGCTTCTTAAGGATACAAAGATCAATATCACTACAGCCGGAAGCGGAAAAGAGGCATTACAGCATACTCTTGCACAGAAGTTCGATGTGATCCTTATGGATCATCTTATGCCGGAAATGGACGGCATAGAGTGCATGCATGCTATAAAGGAACAGGCGGGCGGTTTGTGTAAGTTCACACCTGTGGTGGCGCTGACGGCTAATGCGGGCAGCGAAAACCAGGCACTGTACAGAAGGGAAGGCTTTGACGAATATCTTGTAAAGCCTGTTGATCCCGTCGATCTCGAAAATGTGATAAAGACACTGCTTCCGGATAACATGGTCAGCTTTACCATAGAAGGCGGGGAAAGCTTTGAGTCGGATAAGATAGTAAGGGAAATGAGAAAAAAAGTCCCGGTTCTGATCACAACAGAGAGTGCAGCGGATATTCCTTCTGAAATACTTGAGAAGATCAATGTACCCGTAATTCCCTGCCGGGTAAGGATGGATAGTGGTATTTTTTATGACAGGGATGAAACCGGCAGCGACGGTATAGTAAGATATATGGAAGACAGCATGGTGATAGCAAAAAGTGAGGCGCCCTCCGTTTCTGAATACGAAGAGTTCTTTTCTGAGATGCTTACGAAAGCCCAGCATATAATCCATATCACAACGGCGAAGTATGCAAGTGAAAGCTTTGTAAATGCCTGTGAGGCAGCACTTTCGTTTTATAATGTGCGCATACTGGATTCGGGAAAACTCTCCAGTGGTATTGGATTGCTGGCATTGTATGCCTGCGATCTGGCAGAGAGCGGACAGTATGATGCAGAGACCATTACGGAGAAGCTGGAGGAACGGCGGGATAAGATAGAGTTTTCCTTCCTGATAAGGACCACGGATTATCTTTACCGCGGAGGACGGCTTTCTGCTAAGGTTAATAAGCTCTGCGATGTGCTTATGCTGCATCCTGTAGTCGGTACAAAGGATTCCAGGACACACACAAGAGGTATAATCGCAGGAGATCATGAGAGGGTTACCGGGAGATATATAAGGTCCGTACTGAAAAAAGCCGAAACCATCGATACCTCTGTTCTTATCATAACTTACGTGGGCATGAAGATGGCAGAGGTTGAAAAGATAAAAGAGGCGGTTGATAATATAGTATCTTTCAGGAAAGTATTAATTACAAAAGCAGCTCCGTCCATTGCCATAAACTGCGGCCCGGGAACTATCTCCTTAACATTTACAAGGAAATGAGTAAGGATCAGTTTTTGCATTAAATGCAGGTTTATTTGCACTATCTGCAGGCGGGTATGGATTTGTCAGAAGCATTCTCCTATTATATTCTTAACAGGAGGGATGCGGAATATGAACATAAGAAGAATCATTGCCGGTATACTTTCAGTTGTGATAAGTACTGTTTTATGTGCGGGATATGTCAAAGCTTCAGCTGATGACACTGTCCGGGATCTGGCAGAACAGTTTCGGCGGGGCAGCAGATGTTCGCAGTTCAGTATTGTGATCTATGATCACGGCAGCATAAAATATTACGGGGATAAGGATGCTCTGTATCAGATAGGTTCGATGACAAAAGCTTTTACGGGACTTGCGGTTCAAAAGCTTATTAATGAAGGTGTCATTGATGAGGAAGACATAATATCCGAACTGATACCGGGATTTGAAGCTTATTACGGATCGGAAAAAGCTGATATCAGGATAAAGGATCTTCTGGAGCAGAAAAGCGGATATACAAATAATGAAAAGAAGTATCCGGCCGCTGATGACGACATGACCCTTTCAGAGTGGGCGGCCTCTGTTTCCGGAAAAGAGTTAAGCAGCCTGCCCGGAACAGAATATGCTTATTCGAACGTAAACTATAACCTTCTTGGTCTTATCATAGAGAAGGCAGGCGGATCAGATTATCGCACATACATGCAGAAAGAGATACTTGATTCTCTGGGACTTCATAATACGTATATAGGTACACCTGCAGACAACAGGATAGTTGAAGGAACAAGGCTCATTTATCGCAATGTATGCGGGTTTAAGATAAATGTGAAAGAAGCAGGTATTCCGGCCGGGTACTTTTATTCAAATGCTGAAGATATGAGCCGCTGGATAGAGATCTGGACCGGAAATGCTGATATTCCCGCAGATCTGGAGGCCTGTCTTGAAAGGGTCAAGGGCAGACTTATAAATGAAGGCGATTATTATTCGGGCTGGGAAAAGTTTGAAGGTGATGTTACAGGTCATTCGGGCGGAACACCGAATTATTCTTCCAGGATAGTGTTTTCGGAAGATAAACTGACGGGGGTATGCGTCCTTACCAATCTGAATGTGGCCGCAACTACAGACAGCCTCTGTAACGGAGTATATGATATTGTGACCGGCGAAGCACCGGTATCGATGCAGGAGGATGTCTGGACGGTATTTGATAAGATATTCACCTGTGTTACGATCGCCGGGATAGGCTTGTTTATCATGGGGATCGGTATCAGGAAGAGACGGATCCTGATCATATCGGATGTAGTGCTTATACTCTTGTTTGTTTTGGTCATGGTTCTGTTTCCCATGATCTTCGGGGCAGGATTGTATGAAATAGTATTTATATGGGCTCCCTGGAGCCTTGCAGGCGGGTTGCTGATATTCATAGCGGATATCATTGTAATAAGCCTGAAATTACTGACGGGGAAGATTAATGCAGATCATTACGCGACAGGTTAAGGATCAACCACTTACGGTCATAATAGAATATCCTGAGATGACGGAATCGGCAGCTTCCCTGATAAAAAAGATAGGGAGTCTGGATATCTGTTTCAGTGCGAGTGCTGAAGGGAAACAGATAAAGATCGCTCTTTCGGACGTTTATTATATAGAAAATGTTGAAAGAAAGCTGTTTCTGTATACTCAAAAAGAAGTTTACAGGTATGATTCGACCATGGCAGGTCTTGAAGAACTTGCAGAGGGAACATCTCTGGTCAGGATATCCAGAACATGCATAATGAACGTTGACCATCTTAAAGAGATACGACAGGCGCGGAACAGCCATCTTGAGGCGATACTTGATAATGATGAGATGCTGATAGTGTCGAGAAAATATCTGAAAAACATAAAAAGCGTATTTAAGCGGGGATGATCATGAAGAAGGTATTAAGAGATACATGTATGCTGGCATCACTTATGGTATTATCGGTGTTTGTGTTTTCAATCCTGTGGTCGGGGATCACGGCTGAGATCGCACTGGTATTAAAGCTGTTTGGGCTTGCCTTTATCATATCCGCAGTGAATTATATTATTGATGAGGTATCGTCTTTATCCATTATAATGAGCTATGTTGTGAAATACTTTGTCATAACGGCTATAGTTATGATCTTCGGGTTCATAGCAGGATGGTTCTATCCCAGCAATTTCTGGATGGCTTTCATATATGTCGGTGTTGTTATGATCATGGCTTATTTCCTGGACAGCTTAATTATAAGGAAAGATATTGAGTTTATTAACCGGCATATTGCGGAGAGATGTGAAAAATAAATATCAGATACATGAAACGGATCTTCAGAAATGGCGGCGGTCTTTTCAGACCGTCGTTTTTATGGTATGATTAGCGCTGAAAAATGTGTTCGGAGGAGCATTGTATGAACAAATACGAGAAGCAACTCTTTGATTTCTGGGAAGCTGTAAAAAACGGAAATGCAGCTGCGGATATCTATAATTTTGACAGCAGCGGATGGAAGAAGGAAAGTCACATCCCGTATCTGGGGGACTATGATCCCTGGCATATACTCAATCTGTATTATCCCGATAATTATAAAGGTGTTAAAAATCTCAAGACCGTTATCGATATTCATGGCGGCGGATGGCTGTACGGTACCGTGGATCTTTCAGAACGTTATCTGGGATGGATCGCTTCACAGGGATATGCGGTCATGGGAATGAATTACCGCCTGCTACAGGAAACCGACTTAAGGGGGCTGGTACAGGATATCTACGGGGCCCTGCACTGGCTAAAAAAATACGGTCCCGCACGTGGTTTTGATCTTGATAATATACTGCTTACCGGAGATTCCGCCGGCGGGCATCTCACCAATCTGGTGGCCTGTATAGAAAACAGTAAGAAGCTTCAGCAGGCGTATGGTGTGGAAGCGGCAGGATTAAAGCTTAAGGCGTTATGTGTATGCTGCCCCTGCGCCGATACCAACGGCCTGTATATAAACGGTGAACCTGAAACAGAGGACGGGGAAGGTACTGCTGCGGCTTATAAGAGTCTTATGCTGGGAAAAGCCGGTGAGAAGGCACCCTGGTATGGCATGATGGGAATAGATGAAACGATAGCTGTTCTGGATATCCCGGCAGCTGATATGCCGCCCATGTATATAATAGGATCCGAGACGGAATCCCTGTATCCGCAGACCTGTTTCTTAAAAAAACAGCTGGATGAGGTACACTGGCCTTATGAGGCGCTGATATGGGAAAGGGAAGACGGACCTCATTTACAGCACGTATTTAATATATCTCATTGGGAATGGCGTGAGAGTCTTATCTCAAATAAAAAAATGCTCGAATTTTTTGAAAGGAAGTGCGAAAAATGAATACTTCGGTAAATATAGCAGGAATAGAACTTAAGAACCCGGTGATGACGGCATCAGGAACCTTCGGGTCCGGCATGGAGTACGCGGAATTGACAGATATCGGTAAACTGGGAGCAATAGTTACCAAGGGTGTGGCTAATGTGCCCTGGGAAGGTAACCCCACGCCCCGTGTTACCGAGGTGGGGAACGGAATGCTCAATGCCATAGGGCTCCAGAATCCCGGGGTGGATGTATTCATTGAAAGAGACCTTCCTTTTCTTAAAGATTATGATATCCCGGTGATAGTTAACGTATGTGGTCACACAGTAGAAGAGTACTGCGCCGTGGTTGAGCGGCTTAATGATACTTATGTTTCAATGTATGAGATAAATGTATCCTGCCCTAACGTAAAGCAGGGCGCTTTGGCTTTCGGACAGGATGCAGGGGTATTGGAAGAAACCACTAAAGCGATAAAAGCGGTTTCAAAGAAGCCTGTCATCATGAAGCTGTCTCCCAATGTTACTTCTATAAGAGACATGGCACTGGCAGCTCAGGCGGGAGGCGCTGATGCTATCTCACTGATAAATACACTTATAGGCATGAAGATAGATATAGAGAGAAGGAGTTTTGTACTGGCTAACAGGACCGGCGGATATTCAGGCCCTGCCGTTAAGCCTGTGGCCCTCAGAATGGTATATGAAGCGGCGCATACCGTTGATATCCCGGTTATAGGTATGGGAGGCATTTCAAGCGCAGAAGATGCGATCGAGTTTATCATGGCCGGTGCCACGGCGATAGCAGTCGGAACTGCTAATTTCGTGGATCCTGCAGCTACATCAAAGGTAGTCGGCGGTATAGAGGCTTATATGAGCAGGAAGGGAATAGCTGATCTGGAAGAAATAAGGAAGATACTGTAGGCCAGCTTCAAAGTTTTCTGATGGCTACTTTTCTTTTAAGGATAGCATACCGCAGTAATGAAGATTATACGGACGCGATGCTCTTTCCGGAGGGCAGTGCCATGGAAGAAGCTGATCATTATGACAAACTGCTGGGGATATTCGAGAGGTATTCGCTGCAGTAAGAAAAAAAGAGCTGCCTTATGGCAGCTCTTTTTGATGTAACGGGATTTTTTATGATCAGCCCATCACAACTTCTACATTGTGTGTCTTTCCATCGCTGAATGCGGGGATCACATTGCCATCGATAGCATTGCCGTCTACAGTAACGCTCTTGATACCCTTGCATACATGTGAAGGATTGCTTACATTTATCTCATAAGTGGCATTTCTGAACTGTCTGCTTGCCTTTAAGCCGTCCCATGCAGCAGGGATGGAAGGATCGATGCGCAGACCGTCAAAGTCGGCAGCGATACCCAGGATATACTGTGAGATCGCTACCATATTCCATGCAGCTGTACCGGTAAGCCAGGAATTCTTGCCCTGACCGAAGTTCTTTCCGGTACGTCCTATATCGGAACCTGCATCCTTACCGCCTATCATCTGGCCGTATACATAAGGCTCGGTCTTGTGTATATCGGAAGTTTCCTCAGTGAAAGCAGGAGCTATCTCGGAATAATACTTGAAGGCCAGATCGCCCTGGCCTGCATAAGCGGCAGCACAGATGATCCATGCATTGTTATGTGTGAAGATACCTGCATTCTCCTTATATCCGCCGGGATAGGTAGAAATCTCGCCGTACTGGATGTAATACTTGGAAAATGCGGGATTATTAAGCACCAGACCGTACTGGGTGTTGAGTCTCTCATCAATAGCCTTTAATGCCTTGAGCTCGGCTCCCTGATCCTTGCCTACATCAGACATGATGGCAAAGCCCTGAGGCTCGATGAAGATCTGGCCTTCCTCGCATTCCTTGGAGCCCATCTTCTCACCGTTAGCATCGTAAGCACGAAGCCACCAGTCGCCGTCCCATGCGGATTCCATCATGTTCTTCTTCATCTTGTCGATCTCTGCCTGGGCTGCAGCAGCCTCATCATCCTTGCCCAGATGCTTAAGGATAGCTACGTAGTTAGGACCGGTATAGGTAAAGAGTGCAGCAACCATAACGGATTCAGCGGTCTTGGAATAGCCGCCCTCTGCAGCGAACTTCGGGTTGGTGTAAGTCTGGAAGGACTCGCCCGGAGTATCGGAGAAGCAGGAAAGATTGATGCAGTCGTTCCAGTCGGCACGCATTGCCAGAGGCAGTCCGTGAGGTCCTAAGTTGTTTACGATATGATAGAAGGAAACCTTAAGGTGCTCGAGCATGGTCTGTGCTACGGACATATCATTGTCGTAAGGAACCATCTCGTCCAGGATGGACCAGTCGCCGGTCTCCTTGATGTATGCGGAAACGGATAGGATGAGCCACAGGGGATCATCAGAGAAATCGCCGCCGATATCTGCGTTACCCTTCTTGGTAAGGGGCTGATACTGGTGATAGCATCCGCCGTCGGGGAACTGGGTGGAAGCGATGTCTATGATACGCTCCTTAGCGCGGTCGGGGATCTGGTGAACGAAACCAAGGACATCCTGGTTTGAATCACGGAAGCCCATGCCGCGGCCGATACCTGACTCGAAATAGGAAGCGGAACGTGAAAGGTTAAAGGTAACCATGCACTGATACTGGTTCCAGATGTTGACCATGCGGTTAACTTTATCATCGGGAGTATCAACGCTTAAGATGCCAAGCAGCTTATCCCAGTAGCCGCGCAGTTCCTTCATGCCTTCTGCGAACTTTTCGGGAGTAGAATACTTATCGATCATAGCCTTAGCCTTGACCTTGTTGATGGTCTTGCCGTCAGCTTCAAACTTCTGGTCTGCAGGCATCTCTACATAGCCAAGTACGAATACAAGAGTCTTGGATTCGCCGGGCTTTAATGTGATCTTCTTATAATGGGAAGCGATGGGAGCCCAGCCGTCTGCAAAGGAATCATTAGCCTTGTTGGCAACAACTGCCTGGGGATCGCCAAAGCCGTTATACAGACCGATGAAAGAATCACGGTCGGTATCATATCCGTCGATGGTATCGTTTACGGAATAGAATGCGTAATGATCACGGCGGTCTCTGTACTCAGTCTTATGATAGATGACTGAACCGTCAACCTCTACACGGCCGGTAGAGAAATTACGCTGGAAGTTATTGGAATCATCCTGCGCATCCCAGAGACACCACTCAGCAAAAGAGAAGAGTGAGAAGGACTTTTCTGAAGAACCTTCATTGGTAAGTACTACCTGCTGAACCTCTCCGTCGTAGTCCTGGGGAACGAAGAAGGTAACTTCAGCCTTAAGGCCGTTCTTCTTACCCTTGATGATGGTATAGCCCATACCGTGACGGCATTCATACTCATCAAGCTCCGTTTTTACGGGTGACCAGCCGGGATTCCAGATGGTGCCGTTTTCATTGATATAGAAATAACGTCCGCCCATATCGATGGGAACATTGTTGTAACGATAACGTGTTATCCTGCGCAGACGTGCGTCCTTATAGAATGAGTAACCGCCCGCTGTGTTTGAGATCAGCGAAAAGAACCCCTGAGTTCCCAGGTAGTTGATCCAGGGATACGGTGTTCTGGGGGTAGTGATGACGTATTCTCTGTTGGCATCATCAAAGTAACCGAATTTCATACCTTACTCTCCTTTATATTATAATGTGAGGCCAATTTGGCCCGTTCATACGATTATACAAAAAAAACAGGTAAAAGGGAAGAAGATTTTTAAAAGTCTGACAGGGTTTTTTCAAAAGTTTGACAGGTTTTTGGCGGGGCGGCCGGCTTGTGGGAGACCGCTGTTTTTGATAGTGTGGAAATTACCTACTTTTGGCGGTATGATAAAAAGAGATATTATTCTATAATAGAGGGCAAAAAGATCACCACGAAAGGAGTAAGTATGAAAAAGAGAAGACTTGCTGAAAGGATCACTGCTCTGTTGCTGGCTTTTCTGCTGGTAATGGGCGAGTTTGCGGGGACCGGACTTATTGTAAGGGCGGCTGACCCCGAGGTGCCCGGGGAAGAAAACGAGGGCAGCGGGGAATATAACCCGGGGGGCAAACCTAATGTTATATGGGTAAAGACTTCCAAGGGCGATAAGAATCTGGTTACAGAAGGGAGCATAAAGGAAGGAGACGGAGAAATAACTTATAACTCATCTTCCTGTACGCTTACCATGAAAAACTTTAATATCACAAGCTGTTACGTTAAGAGCGGAACGGAAGCATACGGTCTGTACTGCGACGGAAGGCTTAATATTGTGGTGGAAGGGGACTGTAAGGTAAGTGCTACGGCACCTTCCAATGCTACTGTTATAGACGGTATCCATGTGGATTAGGAGCTGAGTATAAAAAGCGGAGCTACTGCACCGTTAAGTTCACTGACCGTATCGATGGGAGGGAGCTCCAAGGGGACTGCTACCGGTATTTTCGGCGGCTACGGTATCACGATAGGAAACGGCGCGGCCGGGACATTATCGGTATATGCCACTGCTTCTTCAGCTGTTCAGGACAGCTACGGTGTACGTGCGGGACGCGGTATAACCATGAGTTCCGGCACTCTTAAGGCTACGGGAGGTAAGGTTACCAGTAACAGCCGCAGCAGCTACGGTATTCTTTCCAAGGACGGAACCTTCAGCGTAAGCGGCACTGCTTCAATAACTGCGACCGGCGGATCGGTGGGAACTTCTACCGCAAAGAGTTACGGCCTCTATCATGCAGGTGACCTGAAGGTCAGCGGCGGAACCCTTACTCTTGAGACGGCTTCAGTTTCGGGTGATCTGTATACGGAAAGCTGTGCACTCTATATCACAAAATCCACGACCATCAGCGGAGGAACCGTGAATGCCACGGCTGGGACTGCCGGAAATAAGGCAACGAGTCATGGCGTTAACAGTACCGGAAAGCTGACGATCAGCGGCGGCACACTTAAGGCAGGCAGCGGAAAAGCAGGAGGCACATACAGTATAGCGGTAGATGCGGGGACTTTCGCAATGAGCGGCGGTACACTGAACGCAACTGCCGGGGGCGCGGATTCCGAAAGCTACGGTCTGCGTCTTACGGATAAGCAGGAAAGGGAAACAAAGATAACAAGCGGTACTATCACTGCCAAGGCCGGCAGCGCCAAGACCAGCTACGGTATCAAGGTAAATACATATTTTACACTTACCGGAGGAAAATGTACTGCTGTGGGCAGCAGTGAAGCCATAAGCGCCGCAAAGCCCAATTCCAGTACCAAGGAAGTTACTATCAAGGCCCCCGTATATGAGGGAGGGGCATATACGGACGGCAGTTCCAGGACTATACTCGACTACTATATGTACGGCTGGAAATATGCGATCCTGGATGCGACCCGTGCGGTGGTACTGATAGATGACTGGACCTGGGGAGATCCTGCAAATTCACCGTCTGTTATGAATCTGGACCGTTATGGAGACGGAAAAGTTACGGCAAGCTTTGCATATAAGGCTAAGACTGCATCGGACAGCGCGTATTCGTCAACAGTCCCTTCGGCTGTAGGTGAATATACCGTAAAGGCAAGTTTATCAAACGGAATAAGTGCCACAAAGAACTTCAAGATAAAGCAGAGGGATCTGTCTGCCGTAACGGCAACTGTCAAAGCAGGTACATACAGCGGTAATTCCCAGAACGCCGTATTTACGCTTACATATAAGGATAAGACTCTTAAAGAAGGAACGGATTATAAAATTACGGAAGGAAAGTCGGCTACCGATGTCGGTAATGTTTCGGCCAAGCTCAGCGGAATGGGGAATTTTACCGGAACAAAGACCGTAAAATGGAGTCTGATAAAGGCAACGCCCGATGCTTCATACTATGCGATAGACGGAAATAATCTTCCCGTTGCTCTCAAACGTGACTATAACGGAAAAGCACAGTCCGTGAATGCACCTGAACTTAGGACACTTTATACCGGCGGCGGATCTGTCAGGATAATATATGAAAAGGATTCCAAACAGACTGATCAGGCTCCTGCCTCGGTGGGAACCTACAAGCTGATCATGCAGGTGGGGGCAGGTTCGAACTTTAATGCGTCTAAGGATGATATTTATGCCGGCACTCTTGAAATTGAGAAGGCAGCAAATCCCATGAGTGTACGCGATACAAAGGCGATGACCGGCCGTACCCTGGATCTGACTACGGCTGTTTCCGGTGCGATCGGAGAACTGAGCTTTGCCATCAGCGGCACTGACAGGGGATGCAGCATAAGCGGAAGTACGCTGACTACAGGTACGGAGACCGGAGAGATCACCATAAGTGTAACTGCTGCCGGTAATGAAAACTATAAAGAGGTGACAAAGACCTTTAAGGTAAACATCAAGGAAATGAAAATGGAAACGCTTGATGTGACCATGCCCTCAGGCACTTACGGAGATACACTTGATGGCCCTAAATACACTTCACAGACAGGTATGAGCAATCTTCAGATACATTATACGGGTATCGATGTATACGGAACGGATTATGATAAAGATGAGAAGCCTTCCAATGCGGGAAACTATGTAGTCAGTGTAGAGTTTGAAGCAGGGGAGACTGTATACAGCGGCAGTGCGGAATTTTCTATTGCAAGAAAAGAGATAACCATCGCGGGCGTAAACGCCTATGATAAAACATATAATGCAGATATCAACGCAGAGCTTGACTGGAGTTCGGTTGTACTGAACGGAGTCCTTGATAAGGATAAGACAGATCTGGGATGCTTTGTAATGGGCGAGTTTGCCGATCCTGCAGTGGGGAACAATAAGCCCATTACCGTTACAGATGTGGCTCTTGAGAGCGGTACGCAGGAGATCTCGGAAAACTATTATATTGATGAGACAAAATGGCCTGCAGATATAAAAGGAAATATCCTGCCGCTTTCAGTCAGGGTTATCGCCCTGGATCAGACCGTGGAAGCAGGAAAGCCTGTGGCATCTATGGTGGAACTGGCAGAAATGGAGACGGCGAATGCATATGAATTCATTCCTTCAGGCCATGAGCTGAGTGCCGTTACAATAGAGGGAGATTTTGATAATAATAAAACTAAAGCTTCCGGGGCAAAGATAACGGATGCTGACGGAGCGGATGTAACATCCAACTATGAGATAAATTATGTGGACGGCAATCTTAACGTTACACCGAGAAACCTTGAAGCCGCACTTGTGGAAGTGGACGGAAGCTATACATTCAGCGGCAGTGAGATCAAGCTTGCTGCTTCTGCTGTAAAGGTTACGCTGGATGGAGATGAGCTGCAGAACGGAACTGATTACAGTATATCCTCATACAGTGATAATATCCATGCGGGCACAGCCAAAGTGATCGTAACAGGTAAGGGCGCGTTTACGGGAGAAGCTTCGGGAAGCTTTACCATAGGATCCAGGGAATTATCCGCACCCGAGATCACCGTCTCCACAGCTATCTGGGACGGAAGTGCGCAGGAACCCAATGTACAGGTATATGATCCCGAAGCCGGAGTTGTCAGTCCCATGGAATACAACCTGCTGTATTCGAATAATGTCAAGGTGGGTGATAATACGGCGACGGTGACGATCACCGACCGTGAAGGCGGCGATTATATCGTAAGCGGAAGCGCGGCTTTCAGCATTAAGAAAGCAGCAATGCGTACCCTGGAAACCATCAACCGTAATATCAGTAAGGATGATAAGTCGCCCCGCATATCCATAGCATCCATGCTTCCGGCAGATGCAGGAGCGGCTACAGGGTATGATCTGTGGGAAGAAGCCATCTGCAATGGTGTGGTCCTGAATGATTATCTCGTTAATGCAAAGGGAGAGATAGAGCTGGAGATCCGGTCCGGCGTATCCAGTGACTGGGTAATGATCTCCTGCTGGATAAAGGGCGAGAATTATGATGTGACATTCTGGGTCAAGCTTACCCTGACCAGCTTAAAGACACCTGAATATACTGCGCCCACGGCAGCAGCATTGAGCTATACAGGATCTGCACAGAAGCTCCTTATTCCGGGAACCGTAACAAAAGGCGGAAAGTTCGAATACAGTGAGGATATGAATGACTGGAGTGAGGAGATCCCCGAAGGAACTGAAGCCGGCGAATATACTGTATACTACAGGCTTACATCAACATCTGAGTATAACGGTGTTGAGGCTACTCCAGTTTATGTACGTATCCGTAATGCTGCTTACAGGCTTACTGTTAAGGATGGCGAAGGAAGTGGTGATTACGAGGAAGGTGAGAGAGTGACCATCAGCGCATCCGCTGCACCCGCAGGACAGGTCTTTGATAAATGGACCAGTGAGGATGATGTTGTATTTGAAGATGAGGGGGCATCCACTACCAGTCTGACAATGCCGAAAAAGGCGGTGACTGTAAGCGCAACATTTAAAAAAGATGAGAAACCCCAGGCTGTATTAAAGAAGGCACCGGTGGCAAAGGATCTTACCTATAACTGGAATTCACAGGTTCTCGTGGTTGCAGGATCGGCCGATGGAGGAGATCTGTATTATGCGGTAGGCAAGAGTACGAAGAAGGCCCCTGCAGAGAGCAGTTTCAGCAAGACCCTTCCCTGCGGAGAAGATCCCGGCTATTACTATGTATGGTATTATGTTAAAGGCGATTCGACTCATTCAAGCACTGCTCCGGAATGCATCACTGCAGTCATAAGGGATAAGAACGGTGAACTGCCTGATCCTTCCGGAGAGGATGATGTAAGCAGTGATTCACCGCTTAATCCCACCGTGATCGTAGACAGTTTCACAACAGAACTTCATCTTGTAAAGGGACAGAAGGGAACGATAGATAAGAGTCTCTGGAAGAGCAGTAAGGATTGCGGTTTTAAGAGCAGCGGTAAACAGCTCAGCGTATCTAAAAAGGGTGTTATAACAGCGAAGAAAACTACTTCTGAAGGAGAGTATGTATTCCTTACCAGTAATTCAAACGGCAAGAGTGTAAAGATAAGCATAGCCCAGCCCGGGTTCGGTTCAAAGAAACTCACCATGGAAGCCGGAGAGAGTAAGAGTGCAGGCTTTACCACAGGTGACAGTGAGCTGGGAGTATATTATTATTCTCCGGCACCTGATGTGGCTGTTGTTGACCAGAGCGGAAACATCAAGGCGGTTGGCAAAGGCACAGTGACCATTACTGCTTATGTGAACGGTAAAGCATATAATCTCAAAGTTAAGGTTAAAGAGGATAGTACTGCCGTCGAGAGGACCATGCACCTTATAGCAGGAAGTAAAAAGACCATAAAGCTTAAAGCCGTTAAGAAAGCGGAATGGCAGAGCAGTAATCCTTCAGTGGTTGAAGTCCTGAATGCGAAGAAGGGCAAGATAAAAGCCGCCGGAACCGGTAAAGCGGAACTTACTGCTGTATCAGGCGGTACGACATACCGTATAAGTGTGGTTGTTGAGGACCCTTCGGTTAATACGGCGGCCATCAGCCGGAAAGGAAAGAAAGGATACAGCTATACGGCAGAAATGTCGGTCAATAGTGATATTAAGCTAAAGTTTGTATCCTTAGATATCACGGAGCATCCGGTTATATTTAAGAGCAGCAAACCGGCTGTAGCCTATGTTGATGAGAACGGTACCATAGTGGCTCTGTCGAAGGGAAAGACAAAACTTTCGGCAAAGATCGACGGGAAGACTGTCACGATAAGCGTGAACGTGCGTTAAGACCGGCTTGTCAAAAAATAATAAATGATAAAACGATATGTAAGAAGCGATGCCTGACTGCGGATGTTATCATACGATCACAAAATAAACAGGAGGTTATGCCGATGGAGAAGGTTAAGTGGGGGATCCTGGGAACAGCCAATATCGCAAGGGGATGTACCATTCCAGGGATGCGGCTTACTGACAGCTGTGAATTGTATGCGATAGCAGGCAGGAGTCTTGAGAAGGCAGAGCTTTTCAAAAAGGATTTCGGTTTTAAGAAAGCATACGGCAGCTATGAAGAGCTGCTTGATGATGATGAAGTGCAGGCAGTATATATACCGCTGCCTAACGATCTTCACATCAAATGGGTAACAGCGGCACTTAAGAAACATAAGCATGTGCTGTGCGAAAAACCGCTGGCGCTGAATGCGGATGAGGCAAGACAGATGTATAGTACGGCACAGGAGTGCGGCGTAATCCTGATGGAAGCTTACGCGTATCTTCACAGTCCATATGTCGAGAGTCTTAAGAAGGATATCTCAGACGGGTTTATCGGGGATATAGATTATATCGAGTCTGCTTTTATTACCCAGGGGTATAAGGAAGACTTCCGCCTTCATAAAGAACATGGCGGAGGAGCCATGTATGACCTTGGCTGTTATTGTACCACGATGATACTGTCGCTTATCGATTCGGAGCCTGATCGTGTATGGGCTGAAGCAGAGTATTCGGATCTGGGAGTGGATCTGACAACGGCTGCCATGATACGCTTTAAGAACGGAGTAAGAGCTTCGTTTAACGTGGGCATGATCCTGGGAGAAAATTCAAATTCCCGATTTGACAGGCTCTATATCCACGGTAATAAGGGTTCCATTCGGTCAGAAGTGGAATATAACCAGTCAGGAGAATTAAGCTATAAGATCTATACAAAAGACGGGGTGACCGAAAGAAAGGTTTCGGCTCCCCAGAATTATTCACTTGAATCGGCACAGTTGAACAGATGCATACTTTCCGGAGAAAAGCCTCATGTGACGCCGGAGTTTTCCATAAGGAATGCAGAGCTTATGGACAGAGTATTCGAAGAAACAGGATATCATAAATAAAGTGCCCGGGAGGCAGAAAGGATCAATTTATGAATAATTTTGAGTTCTATTCACCTACTTGCTTTGTGTTCGGAAAAGATACGGAAAATAAGGCCGGAGAGTATGTAAAGCGCTTCGGAGGCACAAAGGTGCTCATTCATTACGGCGGCGGAAGTGTGGTGCGTTCGGGCCTTCTTGAGAGAGTTAAGAAGTCCCTGGATGACGAAAACATAGCTTATGTTGAGCTGGGCGGTGTCAAGCCCAATCCCAGGAGCGGGCTGGTGTATGAAGGCATAGACCTGTGTAAGAAGGAAGGAGTGGACTTTGTACTGGCAGTGGGCGGCGGAAGTGTTATAGACTCTTCAAAGGCTATTGCTGCAGGCGTTGTTTACGACGGTGATTTCTGGGATTTCTACAGGGGCAGGAGGATCGAGAAGGCACTGAGCATAGGTACCATACTTACCATTGCGGCAGCAGGAAGTGAGGGCAGTCCGGATTCAGTTATCACTAAGGAAGAAGGCATGTTCAAGCGCGGTGCCAGCGGAGACGCCATAAGACCCAAATTCAGCATATTGAATCCCACTCTTACACAGACACTGCCTGCATATCAGACTGCAGCCGGCATTACCGATATCATGGCTCATCTTTATGAGCGCTATCTGACCAATACCGAGGAAGTAGAGGTGACCGACAGACTGATAGAGGCACTGCTGCTTACCATGATCCATGAAGGCCCCCGCGTTATCGCCGATCCCGATAATTATGAAGCAAGGGCCAACATCATGTGGGCAGGTACCATGGCTCACAATAATGCGGTAGGCGTCGGACGCAGCCAGGATTGGTTAAGCCACACCATTGAGCATGAGCTTTCCGCTCTTTATGACTGCGCTCACGGTGCGGGGCTGGCCGTAACGATGCCGGCAGTATTCACATATGAGCTGTCTCATAACGTAATGCGTTTTGCACAGGCGGCAGTAAGGATCTGGGGCTGCCAGATGGATTTTGCCCATCCGGAGGTTACCGCAAAGGCCGGTATCGAAGCTTTCAGGAATTATCTGATCTCCATCGGTATGCCTAAGAACTTTGAGGAACTGGGCGCTAAGGAAGAAGATATCCCTAAGCTGGTAAATGTACTCTGCCGCGGTGACGGAAGAGACGGAACAATTTCAGGATTTATTACCCTTAATGAGGAAGATTGTGCTAAAATATATAAAATGATGGTGTGACCATCAAATAAAAACAAAAAGAGGTGACCTGATGGATATTTCTCACAGAAAAGTTAAAAAGCAGATAATATTTAAGGATGCACAGGGTAATGCCCTGGCAGATAAGCAGATAAGCGTTAAGCAGACCAACCACGATTTCCTGTTTGGCTGCGGCGCCTTTGATTTCATGGCTTATGTCATGAAAGGTTCCGAACAGGCTAAGGATTTAACAGATAAGTGGCTAAAAGTTTTTAATTACGGTACCCTGCCTTTTTACTGGGGAATGTTTGAACATGAGGAAGGCAAGCCCAATACCGAAGCCATGATGAAGACAGCAAAATACCTTCAGGAAAAGAATGTTAAGGTTAAGGGTCATCCCCTGTGCTGGCATACCGTCTGTGCAGACTGGCTCATGAAGTATGATAATGAGACCATCATGCGTAAACAGCTTGAAAGGATCGACCGCGATGTGAAAGCCTTCAAGGGTGTTATCGATATGTGGGATGTTATCAACGAAGTGGTCATAATGCCCATATTTGATAAGTATGACAATGCTATAACCCGTGTCTGCAAAGAAAAGGGCAGGGTTAAGATGATAAAGGAAGTTTTTGATAAGGCATACGAGTGCAATCCCGATGCGGTGCTCCTGCTTAATGATTTCAATACTTCCATTAATTATGAGATACTGATCGACGGCTGCCTGAATGCAGGAGTTCCCATCAGTGCCATAGGTATCCAGTCTCATCAGCATCAGGGATTCTGGGGCAGGGAGAAGCTGGAAGAAGTGCTGGAAAGATTTGAGCATTTCGGACTGCCTATTCACTTTACCGAGAATACCCTTGTTTCCGGAGAGATAATGCCTGCACATATAGTCGATCTGAATGACTGGCAGGTAGATGAGTGGCCTACCACTCCCGAGGGAGAAGAGAGACAGGCAAAAGAGATAGAAGAGATGTACCGCATACTGTTCTCACATCCCCTTGTTCAGGCTATCACCACCTGGGACTTCAAGGACGGCGCATGGCTTAAAGCTCCCAGCGGCTTTGTAAGACTGGACGGCAGTGAGAAGCCTTCCTACACCATGCTTAAGAAGCTGATCCATGAAGAGTGGTGGACAGATACCACGGTTATCACCGATGCCAACGGATGCGCGGTTGTAGAGGCCTTCAAGGGTGATTATGAGCTGGAGGCAGACGGTAAGAAAGCTGCCGTGAAGTTAAGCGATAACGAAGCGCTTACGGTAACAATAGAGTAGTATTCAGCAGTATTGGTGAGGACACCTCCGTGTCCTCACTTTTTTGTGTATACGCCTGCCTATGAGAAGATAATACTTGTATAGGAGTAGCTGTTGTGCTAAAATAGCTCCACTATGGAGAGGTACGAGATAATAGCCCCCTGCCATTTCGGATTGGAGGCAGTTTTAAAAAGAGAGATCACTGATCTCGGTTATGATGTGACGGATGTCGAAGACGGCAGAGTGACTTTCGCGGGAGATGCGGAAGCAGTCTGCCGCGTTAATGTGTGCTCGCGTACGGCGGAGAGACTTCTTATTAAGCTGGGAAGCTTTAAGGCGGAGAGTTTTGAGGAACTCTTCCAGGGAACCAAGGCATTACCGCTGGAAAAGTATATCCCCAGGAACGGCCGCTTCTGGGTGGCAAAGGCTGCCAGTGTAAAGAGTGCCCTGTTTTCACCTTCCGATATACAGTCGGTCATGAAGAAGGCGATGGTGGACAGGCTTTCCGAAAAGTACGGTATAAGGCAGTTTCCGGAGGACGGAGACAATTATCCCATCCGTGTATTTATCAAAAAAGATATCGTGAGTGTCGGCCTAGATACCAGCGGGGATTCACTGCATAAGCGCGGTTACAGGCTGCTCACTTCAAAAGCTCCGCTGGCGGAGAATCTGGCGGCAGCACTTATAATGCTGAGCCCCTGGAGAGGAGACCGTATACTGGTGGATCCTTTCTGCGGCAGCGGCACCTTCCCTATAGAAGCGGCGCTTATGGCGGCAAATATAGCTCCCGGTGTCAACAGAAGCTTTACGGCGATGAAGTGGGAACACATAATACCGGCACAGATGTGGAAGGATGCAAAAGAAGAAGCGAAGTCTCTTGAAACGCCGGATATCGATTGTGATATCCAGGGCTACGATATCGATGGTGCCATTGTTAAGGCGGCAAGAGAGAATGCACAGCGCGCGGGCGTGGATAAACTGATCCATTTCCAGCAGCGCAGTGTTGAACAATTATCACATCCCAAGCCCTACGGTTTTATCATAACCAACCCGCCTTACGGCGAAAGGCTTGAGGAAAAAGCAGCCCTGCCGGCACTCTACAATACCATAGGAGAGCGTTACCGTGCACTTAAGGACTGGTCGATGTTCCTTATAACTTCTTATGAGGATGCCGAAAAGGATATAGGCAGAAAAGCGGATAAGAACCGCAAGATCTATAACGGAATGCTGAAAACATATTATTTGCAGTATATGGGAGCCAAGCCCCCGCGGAGGTAAAAAGACATGCCAGACAACAGACCCAGAGGAAGAGAGAAAAACGTAACAGGCCCCGGTAACGGAGTGCACTTAAGAGGCAGCGGAACAGGAGGAGGTCCTGTCGGTGCGGGAGGACCGCGTCCCGGCGGCGGCGGAAACGGAGGCCCCGGTAAAGCTATTGGCGGCGGATCCATAATACTGTTCATTATTATAATATTACTTTCCAAGTCAGGTCTCTTCGGTGAAAGTGACGGCGGAGATTACGGATACAGCGGCGGGGAAAGCGGATATACAACGGATGCGGGCTCAGGAAGCGGCAGTTCTGGCTTTGGAGCCGGTGATTATATGTCGGCACTCAGCGGTACATCTACCGGCTGGGGCGGATCATCCAATACGGGAAGCCTTAACCGTGACGTAGCACCGGAAGCCAGGATCAAATATACCGATATCCTGGGCGGCGGCAAGGATACCGTTACAGTCATGGTCTACATGTGCGGTACAGACCTTGAATCAAAGTACGGCATGGGCAGCAATGACATAAAGGAGATGATGAACGCAAGCCTTTCAGATAAGGTAAACGTGATCCTATATACCGGCGGTGCAAAGAAGTGGTCCATAAGCGGCATCTCAAACAAGGTGCATCAGATATATCAGATAAAGAACGGAAAGCTTAATCTCCTTGAAGCAGACAAGGGCAGCGCGTCCATGACCGATCCTGCCTGCCTTACTGATTTCATCAGGTATTGCGCAAAGAACTTCCCGGCTAACCGTAACATGCTGATCTTTTGGGATCACGGCGGCGGTTCCATTTCCGGTTACGGATATGATGAGTTAAAGAGCGGCAGCGGCTCCATGGACCTTGGAGAGATCAACAGTGCCCTGAACGCTGCGGGTATAAAGTATGATTTCATAGGTTTCGATGCATGCCTCATGGCTACCGTAGAGACCGATCTCATGATAGCTAACCATGCGGATTATATCATAGCTTCCGAGGAGACCGAGCCCGGCCTTGGCTGGTATTACACCAACTGGCTTACGGCTCTGTCAAAGAATACTTCAATGGAGACTATCGATATAGGACAGATGATAGCGGACGATTTTGTAGCAGTCTGTGCAAAACAGGCATCCGGACAGAAGACTACCCTTTCCGTAGTCGATCTTGCAGAGCTGTCACAGACCATCGGTGATGAGTTCAAGTCCTTCTCGCAGAGCACTTCCGATCTGATAAAGCTTGAGCAGTTTGCCCAGGTATCAAATGCAAGGTCCAATACCAGAGAGTTCGCGCAGTCTTCGAAGCTCGACCAGATCGACCTGGTGCACTTTGCAAAGAACATGGGCACACAGGAAGGTGAGGAGCTGGCAAAGACCGTGCTCAGTGCGGTCAAGTATAACAGGACCTCTTCGAATATGACCAATGCTTACGGTGTATCGATCTACTTTCCGTACAGATCGAGCAAATCCACTGTTAATACGGCTGACAGGCTGTATTCCCAGATAGGCCTTGACAGTGAGTATTCGGAGTGCATCAAATCCTTTGCCGGTATGCAGGGGGCTGGCCAGGTAGCAGGCGGCGGAAGCGCCTTCAATATCTTAAGCGGCGGACACCAGTCATCACCTGTTGATCTGGACAGCATATTTGATCTGGTATCGGATATGGGCTTCGGCAGCCGAAGCATAAGTGCCGAGGATACAGCAGAGTATGTATACGAGCATCAGCTGGATCATACCCTTCTCAGCTGGAAGAGCGGCAGCAAGGGATATTATATCTCCCTCCCCGAGGAGCAGTGGGCTCTGGTACACAGCGTTGACCTGAATCTCTTTGTGGATAACGGTCAGGGCTATGTGGACATGGGACTTGATAATGTATATTCTTTTGACGATGAAGGCAACCTGGTGGCAGATGTGGACGGGACCTGGCTTTCCATAAACAACCAGCCTGTTGCTTATTATCATATGGATACCGTTGAAGACGGTGACGACTATACGATAACCGGCAGGGTACCCGCTGAGCTTAACGGGGAGCGTGTGAACCTTATCCTGCTCTTTACCGACGAGCAGCCTTACGGTTATATCGCAGGTGCGGATCCCGATTATGATCCCAATGTGACCGAGACGGTAAGCCGCGGTCTTGTAGAGCTTAAGGATGGCGACAAGGTAGACTTCCTCTGTGATTTCTATGATTATAACGGAGATTTTAAGGATAGCTATTATCTTGGCGATACCTGGACCGTGAACGGTGCACCGCAGATCAGCAACACCTATGTAGACAGCGGATACATTGCTTTGTACAAGTTTACGGATATCTATAATAACAGCTGCTGGAGTGACCAGCTGCCGTAAGGAGAGCTTTATGAAGAATATCGTTTTTGCCACAGGAAACAGGGACAAGCTGCGTGAGATAAACGAGATCCTTGCAGGGCTTGACGTAAAAGTCATACCAATGAGTGATACAGGTTTTGATGAGGAGATCGATGAAAACGGCACCACTTTTAAAGAGAATGCCCTTATCAAAGCGCGCGCGGTTGCAGCGTATCTTAAAGCTTCCGGACCGGAATATGCCGATGCCATCGTGCTGGCCGATGATTCCGGTCTGGAGATAGACCATATGGGCGGAATGCCCGGCGTTCAGTCTCATCGCTGGCTGGGGGAGCGTACCTATACCCAGGCGATGATGGATATCATAGAAGATATGAAGGATGTTCCCGATGAAGAAAGAGGGGCACGATTTGTATGTTCGATAGCAGCCTGCGTACCCGGCAGGGAAGACCTGTGCGTACAGGAATGCGTGGAAGGCATGGTAGACCGCGGTCTTTCCGGAAGTGAAGGTTTCGGATACGATCCTTTCTTTTATGTACCTGAGTTCGGATGCACAACAGCTGCAATGAGCAGGGAGCAGAAGAATGCCATCAGCCACAGGGGCAAGGCACTCCGTGCGATGCGGGATAAGCTCATAGAGGAGGGCGTTCTGTGAAGATAGTGGTCATCAGTGATACTCACGGAAATCTGAGCAGGCTTGATGAAGTGCTGAAAAAAGAAGGCAATGTCGATATGATATTGCACTGCGGGGATATCTGCGGCGATGAGGAAACATTGAGACGCCGCACAGGGGTCATCGCCGTACAGATAGTAGCCGGAAATATGGACTTTAACGGATACAGTCCGGCTTACCGTCTTGTGGACCTTCCGTTTAAGCATCTTGCATTTATGACTCACGGTCACAGATACGGTGTCAATTACGGTACCGAAATGCTCGAGGATGAGGCGGAAAGTGTTGCCGCCGATATAGCTCTTTACGGTCATACCCATGTTCCCGATATCCACGAAAAGAACGGGATCTGGGTAATGAATCCCGGGTCTTTAGCCTATCCCAGACAGAGGGACCGGAGGAGCAGCTACGGGGTTATCGAGATTAAGGACGAAAGTGCCCCTAAACTCAAGATAATGTATATTTAAACTGAAAAATCTTATGTTTGACACAAGACCTGCCCGATATTATAATGTATTCTGTGTGATATCCGGGAGGGTCTTTTTATATCCGGAACACATAAAGGAGACGGTCAGACCGGGATGGGTGATATACTCTATATCGTAATGCCTGCCTATAATGAGGAGGCGAATATAGAAAATGTTGTGCGTGAGTGGTATCCCCATGTGGCGTACAAGGCAGCAGGTTCCAGGCTCGTTATAGCAGATGCGGGCAGCACAGATGCGACTCATGACATTCTGAAGGAACTCTGCAAAGAGTTTGACAGGCTCGAAGTGCTGAGGACAGATGATAAACAGCACGGACCCAAGTGCATAGCACTCTATGACTATGCCATCAATAAGGGCGCGGATTATATATTTCAGACCGATTCCGACGGTCAGACTTCTGCGGATGAATTCCCCGTATTCTGGCATCACCGACATGATTATGATGTTATCCTGGGTAACAGGACCAGCCGTGGTGACGGCAGGATAAGATTTTTTGTGGAAAAGGTCGTTACCTGGCTGTTATTCATCTTTTTCAGGGTAAGGGTCCCCGATGCCAATGTGCCCTTCAGACTCATGGAAAGCAGTACTCTAAAGCGCTTTCTCTATCGTATCCCCAAGGATTATTTCCTGCCCAATATAATATTGACCGCTTATTTCAAACGTTTCGGCTGCGTAGTGGCCTATAAGCGCATAAGCTTTAACGGCAGGAGCGCCGGTACGAACTCAATAAATATGCTGAAGATAGTTAAGGTTGGTATCAGGGCCCTTAAGGATTTTGCGATGTTTGCAAAAGACATGTCATCCTGAAGGGAGAAAGGATAATTACGTAACAGTATTTAACCACAGAACCCAATTCCATATAAAGGAGGAACATATCATGGATATCAAGAAAAAAGTAGATGAGATAGTAAAGAAGATCAAGGCTGATCCCAAGCTGATGAAACAGTTTGCCGATGATCCCGTAAAGACCGTAGAATCACTTGCGGGAGTAGATATCCCCGATGATATAGAAGATAAGATCGTAGCCGGTGTTAAGGCTGCACTTGCAAGCGGAAAGCTGGGGGATGTGATCGAAACCGTTAAGAAGCTTGCAAAATAAAAGGCTGCAGTATCCACATGAACATAAACGATAAAAATGCCTCCCTTGAGTGGACGGAGGTTTCCTGTGAGCATTTGATAACGGATGAGTGGATCGACTTCAGGCGATCTGCGTACCGTTTTCCGGACGGGACCGTATTCGAACCTTTTTACAGCTACAGCCGTAAAGATTATACGGTCATAGTCCCTGTGGATGAAAAGGGCAGGCTGATATGCGTGCGGCAGTACCGCCAGGGGATAGAGCGTGTTACGGTGGAGTTTCCTGCGGGCGGGATAGAACGCAGGGACGGCAGGGAGTATCGTGCAGGTCAGGTAAAAGCTGAGGACGCGGAGGATGCTCTTGAAGCCGCAAAGCGTGAGCTGCTGGAAGAAACGGGCTATGTATCCGGCGACTGGGAGCTGCTGATCAGGATACCCTCAAACGCCACTATGGCGGATAATTATGCAAATGTATTCCTGGCTAAGGGATGCAGGCGGCAGGGCGGACAGGACCTGGATGATACGGAATTCCTGGAAGCGGAGCTGTATGAGGAAGCCGCAGTCGAGGCAATGATAAAGGACGGAGATTTTGCACAGGCTGTGCATGTGATGGCATGGTTTATGGCTAAGGAAAAGCTGCACGGATAATGCGGATATCTGTTTCGGATTTGTTGCACTCTGACTGATATAATCATTATGGTGCATTATACCCATATCACATTTTAGGAGCGGGCAGTAAGTGAAAAAGAACATAAGAAGAACCCTGGTCATTCTGACAGCGATAGCAGGCCTTTCGCTGTTATCTGCATGCGAAAAGAAAAAGCAGGACGAGCCGGAAGTCGATATGGCTCCTTTTACACCGCCCACGGACTTTAAGTGGGAGGGAAATTATCTGGACAGTGTTAATGAACTGGCAGTTCTTACCGTAGAGCTTGATGGCACGGGATATAACTGTTATATAAATTCACCCGACCCGGGGATAACCCATATAGACAGCTACAGCTTTCATGCCGTACCGGCAGAGGACGGGCTGGGACTGTCTTATACAGCCGGTACACACACAGTTTATGAGCTGCCTTCCGGAGACAATGCCGACGCCGGAGTGACCACAACGGAGATCTATTCCGACGGGACGGGCAGGATCTATTATCTCGACGGAGAAGTGTTCTGGCTTGATGAAAAAGATAACAACGGTTCAGGTTTCATTTTTGAACGGGTAGATGATGAAGCCGCAGTTTCGGAGAATGTTACGGAATAATGATCAGTTGGTACAATGCGCTTATCGCTGCGGGCATACTGCTGGCAATCATAGTGGTATTGATCGCGAATCTGATATTTGACAGGAAAAAGAGCGCCGGCATAATAAAAGAGAAAGAAAAAGAGCTGGACAGTCTCAGACTGCGCCTTTCGCTGAATGAGATAAGGCCGCACTTTATCTTTAATTCATTACTGGCGATAAAGCAGCTCTGTATCGAGGATCCGAAGACCGCAGCTGCTGCGCTGCAGCATTTTGCAACATATCTGAGAGCCAATCTGGATGCCGTAAGCAGTGAAGAACTGGTAGACTTTGACCGTGAGCTGGATTGTATAAAGGAGTATGTTGCACTGGAGCAGGCAGACCCTGCTTCGGGATTCAGAGTGGTGTATGACACGGAGTATACCGATTTTAAGCTGCCGCTCATGACGGTTGAGCCTATGGTAGAGAATGCCATCAGACACGGCATAAACAGGCAGAACGGTCTTATTACGGTCAGCAGCAGGATCGAAGGCGATAATGTGGTCGTATGTGTTGAAGACAACGGCAGCGGCTTCGGAAGCGAGACCAGACAGCAGGCAGAGCACAGGAGCATCGGAATACAGAATTCAAAGGACCGGCTGAAATATCTCTGCAAAGGTGAACTTTCTATCATAAACACAGGCAGGGGGACTATAGTCAGGATCACGATACCTTTAGTATGAAAAAGATTATTTGGAAGATAATTCCCATAATACTCATCCTCGGCGCCTGCGGTATACCTAACGCGAAGAATACCGCAGCTAAGGAATCCGCGGACTTTTCAGGCGAATGGTCGGATGAGGCCGGCGGCTCCACTGTCATAGATATGTGGCGGGATGAGGAAGGGCTGTGGCACGGTGAGATAAGCAGAGGCGATGACGAATATACCGCCAGTTTCTGGAGTTTTTCGGGAACAGGCAACGGCAATACGATAAGTTATACGGATATGCAGCGGGTACGCGGTCTGTACGATGAAGAGGGAGAAGTTACAGAGGAAAGCATCTATGCGAACGGTAAAGGGAAGATCACTTTAACGGACGGTAAGCTGAGCTGGCAGGACGATGAGGAAGGGGCAGGAAACGGCCTGGTCTTTGTCTACAGCGGGGAGTACTGAGCAGTAGTTTGGCCCGGGGGGATATATAGTGAATACCATTACTATCGATGACAGGCAGCTGGCGGTAAATGCCATGGTGCTTAATATGAAGGAGATCGATCCCGAAGGAAATCATGTCGGGCTCATATCTCCGGCTGAAGCGCTGTCTTATGCCCGGGCGCATCACATTGATGTGGCTTTTCTGGATATAGAGATGCCTGATATGAACGGCCTTGAGATGGCAGAGGCGTTTAAGAAGATCCAGCCTGATATAAATATAGTTTTCGTTACGGGACATGCTGAATATGCCCTTGATGCACATTCACTTTTTGCCAGCGGCTATCTTGTTAAGCCTGCCGATGTCAGTGATGTGGAAAATGTTCTGAAGCATCTGCGTTATCCCATAGATGGCGGGAATAAACTGACGGTAAGGTGTTTCGGAAACTTTGAAGTATTTGTACAGAACAGACCGGTCCTTTTCAGGAGGGCCAAATGCAAAGAGATATTTGCATATCTTATTGACAGCCGCGGTGCATCCGTCACCATGGGAGAGCTGATAAGCATCCTTTGGGAAGACGGAGGAAACATCTCCAGCCGCAATTCCCAGCTGCGTACATTCATATCAGATCTGAGAAGAAGCTTAAGCGAAGCGGGCTTTGATGAGATCCTGGTACGCGAATATAATTCACTGGCAGTCAGGACCGACATGGTTGACTGCGATTTTTACCGTTTTCTTGAACGGGATGAGACAGCGATGAGGGAATTCATGGGAGAGTACATGCGTCAGTATTCCTGGGCAGAGGTACGGATCCCCGAGCTGACAGAGTTAAAGGCATCGGGGGCATAATGTAGTTATGTAAACTTGTTTGTTGCACTTTTGTTGCGCTTTTTGTTGTAAGTTATCACAAGATATGGCATATTATGTTAAGTACAATGCCATATGCTGTAGGGGGATCATGAAAGAAAAAAAGGATAGTAATAAAAGAATGGCTCAGGGCTTCATAATCGGAGGCCTGGTTCTTTATGTCATTTTAGGTGCCGCGGCAGTGGGCGTCTATTATTATGATACCTCCGGTATAAAGGATCGTACTGCAGCAGCGGAACGGGTCAGGGATGCTGCGAGCAGACTTCCGGAAAGAGAACAATCTGCAGGGGATACGGCAGAGACCGTCCGGGAAACAACGGCGGTTACCGAAGAATATGATACGGAAGACGGTACTGCGGGAGCAGCCAGAGATCTTTTGGATTAAGCTTAAGTGCAACCTGGCAGCCGTTGCGGATGTGTTGCGGCAGCCTTGATATATTTTTATTAACCATCACATTTTTATGGAGAAAAAAAATGAACAACTCACAGATCTACCCTTTTGAAAGGAATCGTTATTATCCGAAGAAACGCTTATCCAGCGCGGATTACCAGGCTGAACAGGATTACTTCAATAACAAACGCCGTTTTCTGAACGGACTGATGTACGGTCAGGGCGTTGTATGCGGACTGGGAGTGTTCTCACTGGATGATCTGTCGCTCTTAGTCGAGAGCGGCGTGGCTCTTGACGGAATGGGCAGGGAGATAGTGGTGGAGGCTTCCGATGTGAAGAAGCTTTCTTCCCTGACAGGTTTTGAGAGCTTAAAGAGTAACGAGGCTACGCTGTGCCTGCGTTATAAAGAGGAACCGGTACATAAGGTCTATGCCATAGACCAGTCGGATCCGGAAAAGGAATTCCAGTATAACCGCGTTAAGGAAGGCTATGAGCTTTTCCTTATGGACAAGAGCGACCTGGATGAGAGTTTTGAGATGGATTCCGAGTTTCTGACCAGAGGCACATTGATGTCCAGCGATCACTTCCTTGTGGAATATACTATGCCCGCTACGGTGAGCCGTTCCATGCTGGTAAAAGCCCGTGTGGTTGTAAAGAAGCTTGACAGCGCAGATGTGCGCCTCACCTATCGCGGAGTGCTGCAGGTACCGGCCTTCACCTGTCCCGACGGAAGCAGTGAGATAGCCATCGATATAGCAGACGTAAGTCTGGGTGAGGGTGAGAGCCTGTTTTATGAGTATTGGATGAGAGTACTTGATACACCTGCCTGTGAGAGCAATATCATATTAAAGACCGGTACGGCAGCAGGTTATGAGAATGACCGTGCGGTACCCGTACCTGCAAACTTTGCACTTAAGGTGCTGCTTTCAGATATGCTTCCCAGGGAGCTGGTCAATCGTGAGATAGGCAGATTGAATCTGGAGATGAGAAATATAGGCGGCCAGGGTGATTTTATCCGCCTGGCAGACCTTAAGCTGGTACGTACCGACAGCGCATACATTATAGAGGATGTGGAGGATGTGGCGGCAAAGAGCTACGTTACGGCTCCCGCTCAGGAAATGCGCCGTGCCGAATATCTTGATTACTTTATCAAGCAGGCAGACATCGGCGGAGGCGGAGTATCATACACACCCGTAAGAGAAAGCAGCGGAGCGGCGGAGCACAGTTCTTCCCTTCCGGAGGTTGCTACCGGTGTGCTAGAGATACCTCTTGGTGAGAACGCACGTAAAGGCACCGTTCATTATTCGGGAGAGATAGTACACGGCCTGGGACGCGGTAATGTATATGTGGATGTAGGATACGAATATATCCGTGACGACCAGTCTCTCGGTGCCAATGCCAAATCTACGATATACGGTAATCCGGATATATTTGCACCTGACCAGCGTACAGTTGTTGATGCGGAGACTGCTGTCAGGGTGCTTAACGACAAAGGAAGTTTTGTGGTAGGTGCAAGGCTTCTTAAGAATGTTGACTATCTTGTTCTGACATACCGCTGGGTGGCTATACGCTTCCCTGCAGGAAATGATCTGGAGCTTTCCGAGGATTATTCCGGCAGGAGCATTTCTCCCGAAACTCCTACCGTGCGCATGAGCACAAAAGAGAATCATTATTTCGGTGTACGCTACAACAATATGGACAAGTGCAGTGTGACATACGAGCTGACAGAGGCAGGATCGGGTTCCATCACTGCGGACGGTATCTATACCGCACCCGCAAAGCCCGGTGTTTATGAGATACGTATCTATTGTACGGATATGCCGGTGATATGCACTTATGCATACGCCATAGTGGAAAAGAGCGGATTCGAGGATAAGAATGAGTGATGCTTTTCAGCCATCAAGATACAGACTGCTGGGCAGGGTAAAGCGCACCGAAGCGGGAGAGGTGATGATATGCACCGATACCCATGACAGTGCCGGCGGCAAGTGCACGGTACTGGCTGTGGATGATCACCGCATCATGCATAGCTTTATCGATATCTACGACAGTCGCGAAGATATACCGAAGGACGTACAGCCGCTGATTTTTTCGGAAGATGGCCGCAACTTCGTGGTTTATCCTTATGTGCAGGAGCGCCCCATCAGTGAATTCTATATGGGCGGTGCAATGACACTTAAGGAATGTGAAGAAGTATGCGTTAATCTTATCATTTCCTGTATGACTTCAAACCTTCCCTGGCCTCTGCTCTATCTGGTATTAAGGCAGAAAGAGATCCAGCTGGCAAAGGACAGGAACGTGTATCTGAGCTATAAGCTGGATCTGACAGAACTCGATGCCAATATCGGGGAATCGGAGTGTGCCGTTGAGTGCGCGAAGATATTGCTGGGGCTGCTGGAGCCGAAAGCATCCAGTAAGGCAAAGAGTTACCTGCTGCTTAAGAAAAAGACAGAGAAATACAGCTACGGGAGTTTTAAGGAGCTTTACAAGGATGTTGAGATCGCTGCCGAACCCGAAAAGAAACACGGCATCATAGCCAGCTTTAAGGCATGGTTCAACCGCAATAAAGGGACGTTCTTCCGTATCCTTCTGTGGATCAGCATCATTCTGGGAGTGTTTGTTATAGTGACATTCCTGACGAATCTGATCTTTGGTGATGTACCCTGGCTGCGGTTGTTTATCCGCAGTTTTGAAAAGATCGGACTGGAATCATTGTTACAGTAAATCTTAGCCGGAGATTAAAATGAGTAAGAGAATCAGTACAATAATCATATGCATAGCAGTCTGGTTGCTTGGCTTATGCGCATACTGTGTATGGAGGTACATAGAGATCAGCCAGCCGCAGGAGTATACACTGAGCAATGAAGCCGAGCGTATGGGCGATGCCTGGTACCTGGCAGATAACGGTGCACCGGGCGGTATGATCTGGCGTATTGCGGATAATTACAAAGCGGAGATCCTTTTCTGTGCAAAAGAAGATCACTTCTTAAAAGGTTTCTATATTGAAAAGATGGATCTTATAAACGAGGATAATCTTGCTGCTGTTTTTTCGCGCGAAGTCGATGATAACGGCACCATGATCAACCAGTATGTTGTCGCAGAGTTTAACGAAGCACTGATGATCACATATATAAGCCCTATATTCCGTTTCCCTCAGGAGCTTAACTTAACGGGATTTGATGCGGATGAAGAAAATCTGTATATGACGGCCATCTCCAAAAACGGACAGCAGGCTTATGTATATGCATTAAGTACGTCAGAACTTGTAAAGGTAAGCGAGAATAACAGTTCTGAAGCGGCCAAGTGGAAAGAAGAGCGCAGCGAAGTAAATGAGTACATGCTTCAGGAATGTGTATGGCCCAGATACTTTGTTCAGGCTGAGTACGCCAACGAGATATTAAATCTCCGTTATGATAATTCCGAGCCCGGATATTTTGCACTGAACCGTGAGGCGAAGGATTATTATGAGAATATGAAGGCCGATATCAATCAGGTCATCAGGGCAGCAGGTGTTGATTATGCGCTGATAGTACTGACAGCGATAATAGGCTGCCTGCTCATAATACTGATGTCGGTCATTTTCAAAGAAAGACGCAGGGTGGTGTATGCGGTAGCCGCACTTGAGTTGTTCATGCTGGTCATCTGTGCGGGTTCTGTGCTGATACTTGAGAGGGAATACCGTCGTAATGCACGGGAAGAGCATATCAGATATGTGTATCTGGATGCACAGAGCATTACAGACGGATATGCCATGACAGACTTTAACGATGAAGCTTTATACGACAGCGGTGATTATGAGATATTAAGCAGCCGTATGCGCCGCAGGTTAAGTGATGAGGGAGAGGTACAGGATGTCCTTCTGGTAAACAGTATTTCCGGCAGAGTGATCATAAGTGCTTCCGGATCCAACAAAGGATATGTGAGTGAGATCTTCGGGGCCTCCATAATGGATCTGATGCAGACCGTAGCCAACGGTGACATGTATGCAATAAAGGATATCAAAGATGAAGGTACGCCCATGACTCTGATCGCGGTCAATCTGGCAGCGATGGGGCATGCCGATATGGCAGTCATCTACAAATCTGAAGGGACAGGATTTTTCGAAAGCTTACTGGCCGGAGTGGGAGATTATATCAATCTGATACTGGTGCTTTTTGCGGCCGGTACGATTGTGGGGATAGCCTTCCTTCTGATGCAGTCTGCAGATCTGCTGAAACTTCAGAATGCGCTGGGAGAGTTGTCAAAGGGCGGCGATGCCAGGATAGACAAGCCTGCGGTTGTTGGGCGTGATATGAACTATATGTGGAACAGCGTTATGGAGATCTGCAAGAACGTTGCAAACAATAACAGGATCAAATTCCTGACCTATGAAGCATATTTCCGTTTTGCGCCCAAGAGCATAGAGCGCATCTTAAACCGTCAGTCCATAACCGAAGTGCACAGCGGTGATATGTCTGCAAAGAGCGGCGCCATCGCCTGCCTCAAGATACCCGGCTGGGGAGGAAGCGGCAAGGCAGCCCTTGATAACAGCAATGTCCTCTTATCCATAGCAGAGGAATGCCGTGAGGAATTTGACGGTATTTTCATATCACATGAGAGCGACCTGTCCGAGATGAAGTATTTATTCCTTGAGGATAATGCAAATTCGGCAGCTTTCAGTACCGAGCTTATACTTAAGCTTAAGGAAAAGCGTGGCAAGGGCTTCAGCAATGCAGGCATGCTGCTTCATTATGCGCCTTATATTTACGGTGTGGCTGGAGATGCCAGACAGGCGGCAGTTTATCTCTCATCTCCGGAATACGAAAATCTTATGGAATATATTCCATGGCTGGCAGGCATGAAGCTTGGAGTGGTTGCTACAGAGACGCTTCTTGAGCATGAGAGCTTTAAGGGAGAGAGCAGATACATCGGTTTTATCAGACCCGATCCGGAAAATAAAGAAAAACGAATCAAGCTTTATGAGCTTCTGGAAGCCGAGCTTCCGAACATAAGAAGCATTAAGAGCGCGTTAAAGCCCCGCTTTGAAGAGGCGCTGGGGCTGTTCTATGAAAAAGACTTTTATATCGCACGTTCGAAGTTCTCGGAGGTGTTAAAGAGCGATCCCGAAGATGAACTCAGCAAGTGGTATCTCTTTGAGTGTGAGCGTTACCTGAATAACGAGAACGCGGCAAACGGATTTGACGGTAATCTCCATCTGTGATAAAGGAGCCGGCAGCATAAAGGAATGAATTTTTTTAAGATACTGTTACAATCTATAAAGGCACGCATTACGCCTATCCTCACAAAGATAAAGCTGTTCACCAAACCCAGCTTTATCTTAACGCGTCTGACCGAACTCATTAAGACCTTCTTTACCAAGACTCTTAATGTGAAACCGCGCCATAAGGATGATTATTATACCATAGGCAACTGGATGGTAAGTAAGAAGCTGGCGTTTGCGGTGGTGATCATCGTGGGTGTGCTTTCGCTTGTCTATATATACACATCCTGGAGCGGACTTTTCCCCGGCAGTAAAAATGACGGTATAAAGACCTATGATTATAATGACGTGCTGCTTAAGTTTACCAAGGGTACGGTACGTATAAAGGGGAAGAGCGGGTATCTGGCTTATGAAGGCGAAGTAAGTAACGGCTCGTGCAACGGTCAGGGAACACTGATGAACCCTGCGGGTTTTGTTGTATATCAGGGATCATTCCAAAACAGTATGTATGAAGGCCAGGGAAATCAGTATTATCAGGACGGAACACTCTGGTATCAGGGAGCCTTTCATGAAAATCTGCACAGCGGCACGGGAAGACTCTTCAGGACCAACGGCAGCCTCGAATATGAAGGTGAATTCGCCCTTGATATGAAGGAAGGCCAGGGAACACTCTATGATCTTGGACATAATGAGGTGTTCAACGGACAGTTTACACTGGATGATATAAAATATAGTGATCTGATAGGCAAAAAGACATCGGAGATCGCTTCTGCATATAAAGGAAAGCGTACGCTCTACGAGTCAGGTGATGAGCGTGTACGTTATATGCCTGATATAAGTGCCATGACCGTGGAATACCTTGATGAAGAATCCATTGACACCGAGGCAACGGTGGAACAGGTATATGTAATGAAAAGTACCTTTAATACCGCAGAAGGCCCTGTCAAGACATTTTCTTCCATCGCAAATTATCTGGGCCAGCCCATATACGTCGGTGTCTCTTATGCAACACTGCCGGAGCTGCTGACAATAAATAAACTGAATGCAGCTACTGAAGGTATAGTAATGAACGGACCGGCAGATATCGATATGACATCTGTCTTCACCGAATATACCGAAGTTACGGATTATGATGATGAATACGAAGTATATCTGCATACCTACCATAAGGACGGTCTGCTTTATACCTTCGTTACAATGCAGAGCCTTGATTCATTCTCATTTTACTACATCAAGGCAGAGGTTCTGTCAGATATAGAATAGTAACGAAGGATCCTGAAAGACTGAATGCTTATGAAAAATAAACGGAAGGCTGAAAACATAATTACCTGCATATTTAAAAGAGCACTGACAGCCCTTCTTATCATCATGCTCTTATTTCCGTACTTTTCCGATATTTTGCCTGCCGGCAGGACATACGCTGCACGCAAGCTTGCTCTTGCTACGTGCAAATCCATCGCTGCCAGTACCAGTGAGAAGGTGGAGGCACTGGAGCTCCAGATAGAGGCAAAGCAGGCAGCCAGGGTATCCGCTGTACGGGCTATCAGTGAGAAGCAAAAGAATATGTCTACCTTCCGCTGGTCACCTCTGCTTAATTTCCAGTTCCCGACAAAGCCCAATGAGGCAGAGTCTTTTGAATTTGCGTATAAACCCATACAGCTTCAGTATGATATCGATACATTAAATCACAAGATAACGGATGCCAAACTGGCTGCCTACGAAAAGGTCAGCAATATCTATATAGACATCATTACATCCACCATGGAGATAAGCTTCCTTGAGGAGCGTATCGCCAGCATGGAAACCGCTATCAAGAAGAATAAAGCGCGTCTGGCAGAAGGCACAGCTACCCAGGCACAGATAGACCAGCAGAGAGATAAAAAGAAAGGCTTCGAAAAATCTCTTGCCAGTGAGAAGACCAAGCTTCAGCGCGCAAAGGAAAAACTGGGCCGTGAGCTTGGTTTTGATGTGACTATGGGGTACGAATTTGAGGAAGCATTCATATCCTCAAATATGTCCCGTGATAATATCTCATATCTTAAGTACTACGCTATGGGAGCCGAGGATACCGATGCGGGGAACATAAAAGATGAGACCGTATTCGAAGCCAAGCAGGCAGAGCAGCTGGCAAAGCTGGCGCTTATGACCAATTACAATCTGATGAAATCCCAGTATAGCGGAAATATCGGTATGATAAGCGGTTATGTCCAGCAGGCCCTTGACGGGAGCAAGATCAATAAGCGCGCATTTAAGAAGGATTATGACGCGTTCTTAAAAAAGATAGATGATCCATGGACAGGTAAAAAGAAGATACTCTTCTTCAGTTTCCCCAAGGTATGGTGGAAGGGAGCTATAGACGGAATCCGTTATATAGAAGATGATCCTTACGTGCTCTATTCCGCAGCCCTTGAATATGAAAGTGCACTTAAAGATTACAAGAATGCCAGAACAGAACTGAGCAACAGCATAACTGATGGTTATGATAATTATATCGAGACCAGAAAAGCGTATCTGACAGCAAAAGAAGAACTGGAAGAGTTGCAGAACAAGCTTATCTATGATGAGGCTTTGAATGCTTTGGGCCAGCTGTCCTTTGAGGAATATGAAGGCGAGCTCACTGAATATGAAAATGCGCGCACCGCGCTTAAGGATGCGCTTTCTTTATATTCTTCCACGCTTTATCAATATGACAGGACCACCTGCGGCGGAGCGTCATCCTTCTTTACCGAAGAATCCATCAGTACACAGGTGGGTAATGCAGGTCTGGGGACTCCGGAGGAAGACAGCGGTAATATTGATGATGACCTTTCAAAGCTTGATATCACAGTTGAGAAGGGGGCTATATACAGCATCCGTCCCGTAGTTGACGGAGAGGAGTTCATGCTCTATATAGATATCCCCGATGATTTCGAATATAACATCACACATTTCGAATTGTGGAGCGATAACCGGCAGATCGGGACGACAACGCCCAAGGGCGAAGCCATCAAGCATCTGACCATAACAGTAAAAGAAGTGAGCAGTGTGTTCATAAGGCTCTATGACAATGACACTTTTATTGATGACTGCTCCATTGATCCGGAAGTGTCGGTAGGTCCTTTAAATATCAAAAAAGCATCGCTGCCCGAGGCAGAGGATGAGTCGAAAGTGATAGGCAGTTATACGGTTGAGGAAGATACCAATACCGATATGATCAAGCTGCGTTTTACTTTTGATACCAAGGCTGTTGAAAAGAACTTTGCCCTTGGTTCGGCGGTAAAATACTATAATCTGAGTGTTGAGCAGAACCTGTTCCTGTTCTCCAATGATCTGGTGCCCCAGGACCAGCCTTTTTCCTATATGTCATTCATTAAAAATGATCTGGGTAAGCTGACCATAAGGATGTTTGCGGAAGACGGCAGCTATATAGGCGGTGCGGACTTTGATACAAAAACGAAAAAGCTGATAGCAAATGTCGGGGTTACAGAGGCCGATATGCAGGAACTTGCAGCCAGGGAGATTGTAAAGAAGCAGAAAGCTGCGGATCTTCAGGCAGAGCGTGACCGCGTGCAGGATATGTATAATGCGGCTGTAGATGCCGGCGGCTCTGAAGGCGGGGATACCATAGCTTATTACAAAGAACGGCTGGCAGAGCTGGATGAACAGATAAAAGCAGTTGGGGATACCGTTACTGATGAGGAGATCCAGAAAGCTTTGACTGACAATGCTGCAGAGGTGGCTGCCCTTGTCGATAAGATGAACCGTGAAGCGTCAACTGAAGAGGCTATAAATGCAGGGCTGACAGCGGAAGAGATAGCTGCCAGAAATACAATACTGGAGAATGCGGCAGAAAAGGTCATCAGGGAAAAAAAGAAACAGGAACGCCTGGACGATATAGAAAAGTCATTACGCGATAAAGAGAAAGAACTGGCTGCCAAACTGGCTGCAGCAAATGGATCAGGCAAGACAAGAATAGAGATAATAAAGGAAAATGAGGAGATAGAAGCTCTTCAAAAAGAGATAGATCTGTTAAAAGCACAAAGAGATTCCGTGGCCGCAGGCGAAAATGAGATAAGCAGGGAAGAAATATCGCAGGCTCTTTTGGAATACGGAGATGAGATATATGCTGCCGCAGCGGATCAGCTTTCTGACGCTATGCTCTATGGCAGCGAGACCGGACAGTGGGCTATAGCATATTTAGAGAGTCAGGGATTGGAAGTTAATAATGAGAATATGAGAAAGCTGGTCGAGCAGGCAGACCAGATCAAGTTATATGAAGCTTATAAAGAGCGTAAAGCAATACTGGAAAAAGAGATAGAAGAGGTTAAGGATAAGATCCGGAAACTTAATAATGCACAGACATCGGATACAACGGATGGTAATCTGAAAAAACAGCTTAATAATATACTAACAGCCTATGAAGCAGAGCTTGATAAGACTACCAGGGCTATGCTTAAGTGTGATCCGGCAAAGAAAGTGAAGCTTAAGGCTTCAAGGGATGAGCTGGAGGCACTTAAGGCAAAAAAGGCAGCCGATGAAAGTGCCAGGGCAGGGCTTATAAGCGTGAAGTACAGCAGGGACGCTTATATCGCTGCAGAGAAAAATGAATACGACAGGCAGGCAGCTAACCTTGGGCCGGCAACGGATGCGATAAATATGTGGGCCGACAGAAGAGAAAAAGAATTGAAAGAAGAGATAGAGCTCCTGGAGGAACGGCTCAATAATCCGTTAAATAAACCGCTGTATGAAAATAATATGAATACCTGTAAACGCAGTCTGGAAGAAATACGGGATAAAATAGCAATGCTTGAGCAAAAAATAGAAAAGACTAAGAAAATTCTTGCAAAGTTTTCTGCATTTACGTCCTATGCATTTGAATCTGAACTTAGGGCTTATGAGAATGCTTTGGCGGGGCAAATGAATCGGGAAGCGGAAATTACAGAACTTATGGAACGACTCGATAAAGAATATAACCCGGATGAGATAAGGAAGAAGCTGGATGCCGACAGGACCGAGCTAAACAGTCTCCCGGCAGTGAAAACCTTAAAAACATCTCTGCTCAAAGCAAAATGTGAGCTTGCGGCTTCTGCGCTTAAGGATAAAGAAAAAGAGTGGGATGATTCTTCGGCTAAAAAACAGGAATACGATAGCAATATAGACGGCTATACCAAACGTATAACGGAGCTGGAAGAGCTTATCTCCATGTATTATTAGACGTTAAGGTATATTGCGGTCTTGTTGCAGGCTGTATGTTATATTTTGTGTATGAATAAAAAGAAGATAAAAAAACGCTATAAAGAGTTAAAGCTCATGGCCAGACGATATGTGGCCGTGGCTTTTATAGCTGCGCTTCTTTTCGGGATGATGCCGGATATGGTACTTCCCGGTTCATCAAGAGTACATGCGGCCAGCATCATGGATGTTTTTGTCAGCTTGTTTATAGCAAGTAATATCGGTGATGCCGGTAATTATGACAGCGTTTCGGCGAATGCTATTGAAGATGCGATAAAAACTGCACACCAGGCAGGTACGACATGGAGCAGTGTTAAGATGCAGTCCGTTCTGGAGATAATAGGAGAGACTATAGCAGATACAGAAGCTGCACCTACGGCCGAGAATCCTTTTGCAGTTAAAAAGATAAACCCCTGGACGGATCATAGCGATGCATCGCCCGGTTCTCCCTATGCACCCGGTGTGGATTATTTCGGTAATGCCATGAACGCCGATTATACTCTGGGGCAGCTGATCATCGACTATATCCGGAGCATTGAGACCATATCCATTAACTTCAGCGATGAAGAAATACTGGCTATGTATAACCAGCTTGCCGAAGGTGATGAAGGATCGGAAGGTGATCCGCTGGTGGACTATGATGATATCGTAAGACTGATGAATGCTGCTTTATCAGCCGGTAAAACCGGAAGTTATGCGTCACGGCCCGGTAATGAAGTAATAGATTACAGTGATCTGATACTGTATGAAGAGTTTATAGGTAACAGGGGACTGTTACCGGGCGGCTATCTTTATATAGGAACCTGGATCATTTATGCACAGAGCCTAAATGCTACTTTTTACAGACAGGCTGTGCAGTCGATGTCTGAATACGATCAGCAGATCATGCTGTATAAATCGGAGCTGGACGGCAACCGCTGGAAGGATATAGCAGGTGCTACAGGATTACAGTATATCCTGCCCATAGCGGACAGTGTAGAAGATAAGCAGATAATTGAGGACGGCTGCTGGGTATCTGTTTTTGTAGATGAGAGCGGTATACCCAGAAAAGCGGATACCGTGACTAAAGATAATCCCGGTACAGAGGTGGATATCTTTAATTTAGTGAACCCTTATGATATCGAGGGGCTTCCCGAGCTTAAGAGCCTTAAGGTGCAGTTTGACGCTAAGCTGGTGGATCCAAGTAACGGGAATTCGGAGGCGTATATCTACGATCGCATAAAAGAGGTATTTGACCGTGACAGCAGAATGCCGCGCAATGAGTATATGCAGCGTGATTGTGAATATATACTTTCTGTGGCCGGAAAGACCGGTGTAGCTTTCTATGCGGCTGATCCCTTAAAATGCACCCAGTCGACAGTTCTTGCAGAACAGCTACACAGCTGCAGCGGTATAGGATTATCCTGTACCGGATTGACGAGTGTTCCCATGTGGCGTATTGAAGAGAGCGGTGCAGGATTTTTAGAATCTCTGGAGCGGGCTGTAGCATACTATATTGCAGGAAAACGGGACACCAAATTCAATTACAGATGGGGCTATTATTATGGGGGGTATGCACCTACAGATAACTGGGATCAGCAGGAGCGCCTTATAAGAGGCAGTATCAGCTGGCCGGAGGAAAGGACCTGGAAGCGGGAAGTAGACGCTTTCGGAGGGATAGAAGAGCTGAGAAACCGTATCTGGAATTTCCAGGATATGTGGGCTCATTATTCCTGCATAATGGATGAAGTTACGGATAAGTATGATACACAGCTGGATGCAGTCAAGGGGCTTTATTCGGAGTTGCGTGCTACAGGTACGTTAGAGGATAAAGAGCTTGCGGATGAGGCAATGCTACTTGCTGAAAAGGTGGATGCGGCCAGGAGGGCCAGAGCATATGAAAACCTGGTAGATAATGATGAGCACAATTATATTGTGGGACCGGTGCTTAATCTGCTCTATGAACTCGTAAATACAGGTGACTCACATGTGGGTAACAGGTTTAAACTGCTCTATCCCAATGAGAGTTTTACTCCCGCAGATTCTATAACGGAAGCGGTAGAGAGTGCTATTACCGGCTGCATGGATGCATATATAAACTACAGCAGTATGGCACTTACGCAGAGCAAGACCATAGCAGGGCAGCTGGAATATGATCTTTCTGTCTATGTGATAGAAAATGCGCAGGGGGGGCTGCAGGGAGTGCGTGCACAGCTGCGTGATCTGGTGGATCTTGAAAACATCAATAACGGTGTAGTTGCTCACAAGTCCAGAGAGCTTAATTACCTTAATGAGATCCTTCCTGTAGCAGACAGCAGATTCAGCCAGGTGCTTCATTCATCCGCCGGTCAGGAGTATGCCACGGCTATAGCTGATCCGGCTACTACCAAGAGCACTCTCGAGGAAATACTGAATGACCAGAAAGCGGATGTCGGGGCAGCGGCCTCAGAACTTCAGCGTTTTATAAGAGCCAGAAGCCTTCGTCTGCCTACAGCGGAGGCTGTCAGGTTTATCAATGAGCGTATCAACTGGGCAGAGGATCAGAGAGAGGGCATAAGTGTTGATGCTTTCGGACCCTATGCTGAAGAGGCGCTTAATGATCATATAAACTGGCTTAAGGATCTGCTGGCTAACGTCAAGCAGGGCGGAAATATAACAGATGAAGCCGGCGAGCTGGAAATGAAAAAAACAGAGTATCAGGCAAAGTATCTTGATGCTCTTGATGAGAATGATCTGAAAGAAGCAGATGAACTGGCACATCAGCTGGAAGATATCCAGAAGGCGCTTGATGAAGAGAATGCAAAGAAAAACCGGACTGCAGCTTCCGGGGAAACAGCAGCAGAAAGGATAAACGCTGAAGTATCAAATACCCCCGGAGCAGTGGCGGATCAGCTTGTAGACAAGGCGCTGGAAGATATCGCAGAAAACAATCTTGATCCCCTGCCGGATATAATCAAGACACTTGAGGATCTGGGATCACCCGGACTTCAACCTGTTTGTGAAGCACTGGAAAACCACGGCGCTCCAAATAAGCTGATACATCAGGCAAAGGAGGCACTTAAGAATATCGGAGGCAGTCCTTTTGCGGATGAGTATCCTGAGCTTCAGACGGAAACAGGTGGCGGAAACGCCGGACCCGGTGAGGGAGATAGCGGAAACGGAACCGGAGAAGGGCCAGGACAGGATGGCGGTAACGGGGATGTTGATACCGGCAATCCTGAAGGAGACGGAGAACACGGAAACGGAAACGATCCCGGTAACGGCGGGCCCGGAAACGGAACCGGTCCGGATCAGGACAATGGCTCCGGAAACGGCAATAATGGTGGTGACGGAGGAAACGGAACCGGAAACGAACCCGGCAGCGGCAGCGGAGAAGGCAGCGGCAATAACGGGGGTGAAGGAGGAAGCGGGCCCGGAAACGGAGGAAACGGAGAAGGACCTGCTCCGGCAATACCTGACTACGGCCCGGGAACGGGACTTAAAAAGCCGGACTTTGACAAAGCCATAAAAGATACATTCAATAAGGACTTTAACGGTTTAAAAGACGGGGACAAAGCGGCAGTAGTGGCGGCGCTTAACGACTTTGCCAATGCCAGGGAGGATAAGGCGGCACATGACTATGCGCTGGATCTGCTGGACGAACTGGATCTGCTGGGCTGCCCGTTCATATACAGACAATATGTTAGCGATTACAGCCGTGAATATGTTTCGCTGGCAGCCGTGGATAAGTGCAGGCGATATACAAAGTTCCGCATGGTACAGAAAGATTTTAATGTGACCATGAGCCAGTTTGCAAGAGGAAGTGCCAGCTATGTATTCAGCGTAGGCAGTGACAGCGTCAGCAAGAACAACAGCGAAACGGAGCTTATGGAAACGGTCTGTGTATCACAGACGGATGAGAGTATAAGACACAGCAAAACGGCTAAGTATGCGTATATACCCGAGAATAACAGCGGTAAGTTCTTATACTGTACCTGCGCATATATACCGGAAACCGAGTGGGCGATACTTATCACCCCTCAGGTAGACAAGAAGATCGCGCAGCTTCTGGACAGACTTGATCTGGAGGCAGACGGAGAATAACAGGCAGAATGAAGAAACGTTACGGTATCTTAAAAAGCATAGTTGGCTTTGCTGTAAGCGTAAGCCTCCTGGCACCTGCGGCGGCGGCTCTTATGCCGGCGCCCGGGGTAGAAGCGGCCTCAAAGAATACCGTAGTGACTTACGAATACTATACTACCAATCTGGGACATGTGATCCCTTCATCATGGCTTTTTGTGGGGACCTATCTCATGAGTGCAAAGTCATTGACTGCTGAGATGTATCAGGCAGCCCTTGACAGCCGTGAGTATTATAACCAGACCATTGCTTATTACAGTTCCGAGCTGGATGGAGGCGCATGGAAGAATATTGAGGGTGCGTCATCCATAACCAACATACTTCCGGTTGCGGAAAAAGTCAGTGAAAAGGATCTGTATCCTTATCTGGTAAGTGTAGTGGTGGATGATGACGGGATCCCCAAGGATCCTGTAACCGAAGAGCCCATTGATATATACACACACATATCACTGTATGATATGGAGAACATACCCGAACTCTCTGCTCTGTATGAGTATTATTTAAGCGGTGATATAGGCTGGGAGGATGAAGGCAGCAAAAACTACCTCTACAGGATGCTTTATTTCTTCTTTGAAAACGATGACCTGTATTTTGACCGGGCGGCTCTGGATGCCGGCACGGCATACGACCAGTTCAAAGTTCTGGTACAGGACCGTGCACAGCTGGAAAAGATATGGGATCAGTCACTTACTACCACAAGTGAAGGCTGGCCTGCCGAATACAAAGAGATAATGACGGTCATGCGTAACTGGCCAAATATCCGCGATGATATTACCGACAGGGCTGACAGGGAAGAAGAGATATTAAATACGCTTTTTATGTCGCTGCAGGAAAAAGAGCTCAGTGAAGAAGCGGATGCGGCCCTTTATGTGGAAAGGCAGATAGATGCTGCCCGCAGGGCGGAGATATATTATAACCTGACACAGAATGAGAACCTTACCGGCAGTTACGGTGTGGCCATAGATAAAGAGCTTGAGGCACTGGAGCTGGAAGATGCCGAACTTAGAGCATATATAGCAAAGCTGGCCCTGGACATTGACAAAGCGGAAGCGCCTGTTAAGGCAGCAAGATCCGCTATATATGAACTTGAAGATGAAAATGAGGCTAATGAAGCTGCTATCGCAAAAGAAGAGGCGGATTTTGAAGCAAAAGGCACAGAGGACAGGCTGGAAAAGCTGAAAGCCGAGCTGGCTGCGATAAAAGCCGATACCGCGGATGTTGTGGCCGAGTATGAGAGACTGGATGAAGCTCTGGACGAAGCGCTCAATATGACGGTGAGTCTTAATGATGCGCAGACTGCCATCAACGATGAGATAGAAGAACTGACAAAGGCAAAGGCCGATAAGCAGAAAGAGTATGATGAAAAAATAGCTGCCCTGGAAAAGGCATTAAGCGACCTGAAGACACGCAGGACCATAGCAGAGGGCAGAAGATCGGAGTACGAAGAGGCTTTAAATGAACGAAAGGAGCTCGAGGATAAGCTGGAGCGCCTTTATACGACTATAGAGACCGAAGAAGACAAGCTGGATAAACTGAAAAAAGACGCGGATCTTTATACGTCAAGCCGGACTACCGCTGACACCGATGCGTCAAAGATCTACGATCCCCAAAAGAAACAGGAAACGGACCGGAGTCTTGAAAAGCAGGAGAGGCTGATGAGCAGTTTAAGTGATACAGCAGCCACTCTGGAGACCAAGGATGGTGAATTGACCGCATTGATCAATGAAATATATGGCGATCTTAACCTGGATGACGAGATAAAGCAGGCACAGAAAGCTCTGGATGATACAAAGAAAACGCTGACACCCGTGCTTGATAAGGAGCTGGCAGACCTGGCGCTTGAGGTGGGGAACAGGCAGGATCAGCTGGCGGCGATGAGTGAGCCCTATCAGGAAAAGCTTAATGCACTTAAGAAAGCTAATGATGCATATAATGAATATCTCGATACTTATCAGGCTGCCAGAACAAGGATCGATGAGAAGCAGCTGGAGATAATGGCGGTTGAAGAAGAGATAGATACGCATGATAAGCTTATAGCTTCGTATGATAAAAAGACCGAATCCAATAAAGCCCTCATCAGGACAAAGGAGCTGACCATCGTGGGAATGCAGGCCCATGTGGATGCAATGGTCGATGATCATGATCTGAGTTATGAAAAAGAGCAGGAACTGGCACAGCTTATAAACGGGATCAAGGATGGTTCCTTAGCTCCCTATGAAGCCAGGGTTAAGGCCTGCGAAACACTGATATCTCTTATCAATGACAGAAAAGCTATCATTGAAAAGGAGATAGCCCAGCTTGAGGAAGCCGATAAGGAAATGGCAAGAGACCGGGAGCTTAAGCTTCAAAAGATTGATGAAGCTAAGAAGAACAGGGAAGAAACTGCTTCGGCGGAGTACGAAGAGAACCAAAAATCCATAGAGGATAAGTATGGAAATATGCTCGATGAACTTGCCAAAGAAGAGGCAGATACCAAAGAGCAGATGAGGCAGAGCCTTCTTGATTATGAAAAGGCGGCTTCAGAGGACCGGAATATCTCCGGCATGGAGGCAAGTCTTCAGAAGGCACAGATTGAAGCGGCAAATGCACTTGCGCTTAAAGATGCTGTTGCGGATTATAAGCTGGCTGAAGCCAATGTAACAGTGTGTCAGAAGACTTATGACGAAGCAAAAAAGAAATACGAGAAGGCACTGAACGGCAAGAGAACCATGAGGGGCCGAGTGGGCGGGCTAAACTCCTTTTATTTGGCAAAGTTAGATATGGAAAATGCCGCTAAAAGGCTGGAGGAGGCCGGGAAGAAGGCTTCAGAGCTGAAGGTACGTATCGACAGCCTTGCTGAACAGTGCAGTGATTATACAGGCAGTATATATAACGGATCCCAGACAGAACAGTATTATGAGACCAAACAAAGGGAAGCGCAGCGGCTGCAAAGTGAAGTAAAAGCTGCGAAGGATGCTTTTGATGAAGGATACAGGATCTTTAGCGAACGCTGGGAGAATAAGATATCAGAGCTTGAAAAACGTATACAGGAGACCGAAGCTCAAAAGGAAGCTGCACTGACAGCTGCCGCTGATGAGTTTAAAGCAGCTATGGAAGAAAAGCTTGACGGGATAGAGGAAATGGAAGAGTCCTGTAACGAGCTGGCACAGAAAAGGGCTGATATCAAAGTTGAGATAAATAGTAAAAAAAATAACATAGAGTATCTGATATCGGAAACGGAAAAATACCGTATGCTGCAGGCCGAATACGAGGCCAAGCAGGTTGCCTTAAAAGAAGCAGGAAACTTTGGCGTGGCACCTACACTCCGTTTCCTGAAAGATGCTTCCGAAAACGGAAAGCCCGATATGGGCAGACGCTTTGAGGATATAAGTGCATATTCCGGTATGGGAGGTTATGTAGAGACCACAGAAGTCACGAACCTTATCCAGGATGCCTATACCGCATGTATGGCAAGTTATGAATCCTATGTGAAGAAGAGCATGCAGCGCGGGGAGACGGCAGCCGATTATACAGGTTATATACTGTCACGAAGAGTGGCGTCTACCGCAGATAACGAGGCAGCCTGCATGCCGTATCTGCAGATGATAGTGGATCTTAACCATATCGAGGCCGGGGAAAACGAACATACACAGCGTGAGGCACAGCTTTTGTACAGCTGGCTTATCCCGTTTGCGATAATAGATTTTAATGAAAAGCGCAGCACGGCAGCAATGGATATATATCATTATTATCTCAAGGCAGTGACCGACCGTGATACGCCGGAAAACGGGATCACTTATATAGAGGACCGTCTGGAATATGCTTACAGTTTAAAGAGCAGCTTTACCGCAGGCGGTAAGCAGGATCTTATAGAGACACACATTCTGTTCCTGGAAGGCCTGCTGGCTGCATTAAGATCAAGGACCGGCGATGATAAGGATAAAGAAGTAAGCGACTATGAGCAGGAACTTATCGACGAAAGAGACAGATGCATTGAGGATAATGAATTGTCCAGGGCTAAGCTCATAGATGCCCTTCTCCAGGGCCTGACGGCTGACCGTGATTTTGATGATGAAGAAGCCGGAGGAACCGACGGTGACAGCGAACTTGAACCCACAGAGCCTGTACCCGGGCCATACAGCAACCCGGAGACAGAGGTCATGGAGGTAATAAGAGATACCATGGCTACTGATAATGAGATACCCGAACAGGATATCCAAAAGCTTGCAGCGTTCAACAATGATCTGGGAGATCTGCTTAATGCGCTTGATGACAGCGGAATACCTCCTGAATACGCGAACCGGATATCGGAAGCCCTCAAGAATGAATTTGAGGGAGACGGTGATACCGGAAGCGGTGATACGTATACATCCGGGGAAGGAAGCGGAGGCCACGACGGAGATTCCTCAAGCGGAAGCGGGGCGGGCAGTAACGGCGGTGAAGGCGGAAGTTCAAACGGGGCCGACAGAGACAGCAACGGGGACGGAAACAAAGACGGCAACACAGGAGAAGGAAACGGACGCCACAGCGGAAAGGATGATGATGATGGCGGCGAATCCAGAAAACCCGGCGGTGGTGCAGGCTACGATGACGGAACCAGCAAACTTAAAAAGGGTGAAGCTGAAGATGCATTAAAACCCTTATTCGATGGTTCGGGTCCGGAGGCTCAGGCTGCTATAGTAGCGACACTTGCCGAAGCTTCGCAGATGAAGGGGAACGGTGAATTAAACGATCTTGCAAAAGAGCTGCTTGACGAACTGATGCGTAACGGAAATTCATTTATCTACCGTCAGTATATGAACGATAACAGCCGTGAATATGTTTCACTTGCAGCTCTTGATAAATGCAGACGACAGAGTGGTTTCAGATATGTCAGGAAGGGAATGAACGTAACCATAAGCCAGCTTTATCAGGGATCGGCAAGCTATATCTTTACCGTAGGCAGCAGCAGCATGATAAAGAATAACGGTGAAGAGGTCACACTAAAAGTTAAATGCGCCGAACAGAACGACAGATATATACGCGGTAACTCATCTGCAAAGTATGCATATATAGATGAGGATGATTCATACAAATACACGGGATGTGACTGTGTATACATAAGGACTACGGATTGGGCGGTGCTTATCACGCCCGGAATGCAGAAGACCATGAAGGAAGCGGCGGAAATACTGAACGAGATGGCCGGCCGCGGTGAATTAGAGCAAAGGTAAAGGTGAAAGAAAGTGGCAGATTATACAATAATATCTGATGTGAGTAATTACATACTGAATGTACTCAGGACAAAGATGTGTCCGGAGCCCATTCCCTCACCCAATAATATTGAGGTATCATCACCCGCCAGTCAGGACGTTGACTACATACTGGGATTATATCTATATGACATAAAGGAAGATGATACCGTGGCTCCGCCTCCTACGATCAGGAGGGGGAAGCTGCAGCTTCAAAAGCCGCCCAAGCCGTATAGCTTATACTATATGGTATTTATAAATTCGGGAGGCCAGGCCGGACTTAAGGACCAGGACTTCCAGAAGATCATAGGCAAGTGCGCACAGATAGTATCGGATAACAACAGCGTGCTGCCTAATCAGCTGCAAAACTGGCTGGATACCCAGGAGCCTCCGATAGTGCTGACCCAGGCAAAGATCAGCCTTGAAGAGAAGGTGCGTGTGTGGAGCGCGATCAACAAGCCTTATCAGATTTCGCTTTTCTACCGGGCGGCACCGGTATACGTATCCAGTGAGGTGCTCATCAACACGCCACGCGTTGTGGATGCGCAGTTTGGTTTGCATGTTACAGGCGAGGGAGCGGATAACGAATAGTTTCCGTGTACCTAAAAGGGTGAAAGCCCTATTCCGGAAGAAAGGAGGTATACCCGATGGAAGAAGGAGTGATCCGATATACACTTGACCTGATGATCAATCTTTATGATTCGACTACAGGCAAGTCTGTTGAGGAGAGAGAGCTGAGCTTCAAACGTGACGGGAAGGATTTCCCGGCAATGTACAAGGGAGAAGGCACATATGTATTCTTAAACGCAGGCAGAGATAACAGTCTCATGCAGATAAGCGTAAAGGGATTTGAAAATGTAAAGCTTAACCTTGATTATGAGAAGCTTGACAAAACACTTCCCGCAGTGGATGTGTTCCTGATACCGTCAGAGAATACAACAAAAGGGGAACCACTCATCACGCTAAAGGGTAAACTCACCGGGCTTGTTTCAGTAGAGGCCGTCCATCCCGGCCGCATAGTAACGACTGTAAGGGATATGGATGTAAAGAGGCGGACAATGACGGTATTTATGCCTAACCGCCGCATGAACCTGACCCAGAGCCGTTACGCTCTGCTAAATGCAGAGACACAGACCTTCGAGACGATAGAGGTGGAAGCTGAGCTTTCCGACAGGAAGATCAGACTGAAATCCAATCCGACTGAAGGGTTCCCGCCTAACTCACCTATATGCCGTATAGTATACGGACAGGTTGAGGAGGATGGCTCCTATCTCTTAAGGGTAAGAGATGACGGGAAGAACTTAAAGTATCTGGTGAAATATGTCGTTGACGGACAGAACAGGTACAAAGTGATAGACTTCCATGAGCCTGATGGATCAAGTCTGGATTAAAAGGAGAAAGTTATGGCACTTGTAGTTACAACAGGAGCGATGTGCATGTGCAGCTTCGGTACCGCACCGGGGAATCTGACATCCACGAATAATATGACAGTCATGGCAGAAGGCAAGCCTATGCTGGTCATCACGGATGCAGCCCCCATGGTCAATATATCTCCGTGCGGTATGTGCAGCAGCCTGGCTAACCCGCAGGTAGCGGCAGCCACGGCAGCGGCGATGGGTGTTCTGACACCACAGCCCTGCATCCCGGCCACTCAGGCCTGGACAGGAGGCACTGTTCTGGTAGGGGGTAAACCCTGCGTTACGCTCGAGAGCAAATGCTTCTGTAACTATGGCGGAGTTTTGAACATCACCAATCCGGGCAGCACAAAAGTGTCCGCAGGCTAGAAACTGTCCGTCAAACAAAGAATAAACGAAAGGAGAAAATCAATTTATGGCTGAGTATTTTAGTCCCGGGGTATATGTTGAAGAGTACGACAACGCCCCCCGTAGTGTTGAAGGTGTAGGAACCAGCACAGGCGGTTTTGTAGGTATGGCAGAGAAAGGCCCTACCAAGGGTGCTCCCCAGCTGGTTACCAATTTCAGAAGCTTTGTAAAGCAGTTCGGCGGATTCTTAAGTGAGTATACTCACGGCGAGTACCGTTACCTTGCAAACTCCGTAGAGCAGTTCTTCTTAAACGGAGGTACACGCTGCTATGTATCACGTGTAGCTCCCGAAGATGCAACAAGCGCTTCCAAGAAGATGGGTATCCTTACAGTTACCGCTGCCAACGAAGGTAAGTGGGGCAACCGTATCCAGATCAGTCTGAAGACTGTTCTGAAGAAGAAGATGCAGCTTCTTGAAAACACCGGCAAGAACAGCTACAAGGCAAGAAGCGTTGAGGGCTTCAGAGAAGGCGATATCGTTGAGTTTAACGGCGAGTACAACCGTATCTCCGTTATCTATGACGAGCAGGTAACCTTCGAGAACAAGTTCAAGGCAGACCCCGTTGATAAAGATATGATCCCCAAGAACGTTGTCCGTCTTGTAACCTTCGATATGCAGGTTCGTTATAACGAAGAAGTTGAGAACTTCTTTGACCTTACCCTTAATATCACTTCACCTGCTTACATCGGTGCAAAGCTTGCAAACAGCAATATCGTTACCATCGAGGCAAAGGCTGTTAAGGAAGCTACCGTTAAGCCCGATAAGGCAGAAAAAGGCGCTGAGGCAGAGGCTGTTAAAGAGATCGGCAACCCTGTGGAAGCAATCCTCGGTAAGGGCATTACCGAAGGCAGCTTCACCCTTGAAGGCGGCTTCGACGGCAGCCTTTCAAAGGTTAATGCAGGTACTTTCATCGGAACCGATGCAGGTGCAGCAGGCCGTACCGGTATCCACAGCTTCCTTGAGAATAATAACGTCAGCATCATGGCAGTTCCCGGCGTTACAATTCCTGAGGTTGAGGCAGCACTGGTTGCTCACTGCGAGAACATGAAGAGCCGTTTCGCTATCCTTGATATGCCTAAGGATGCATACAAGACCAACGAGCTCATTGACTTCCGCAGCCTGATCGACAGCACCTATGCGGCTATGTATCATCCCTGGATCCAGGTATTTGACAGAGGATCAAATAAGTCAGATTTCGTACCTCCTTCAGGCGCTGTAATGGGCGTTTACTCACGTACCGACATCGCAAGAGGCGTACACAAGGCACCCGCTAACGAGCCTATATTCTGCACAGGACTTAAGTATAATTATACAAGAGAAGAGCAGGATATCTTAAATCCCGAAAGCGTAAACCTGATCCGTGCTATCCCCGGTGAAGGTATCCGCGTATGGGGGGCAAGAACCGCTTCCCACAATTCAGCATTCAAGTATGTCAACATCAGGCGTCTGTTCATCTACGTTATGGAATCCATCAAGGCTTCCACTAACTGGGTGGTATTCGAGCCTAATGACAATACGCTGTGGCAGAGAGTATCCCTTACCATTACCTCCTTCCTGGATGGTATGTGGAGAACGGGAATGCTTACCGGCGGTTCACCCGGAGAGGCTTACTTCGTTGAGATAGGACCCAGCACCATGAGCCTGGACGATATCCGCAACGGCAGACTTATCTGCAATATCGGTATCGCACCCAGCCGTCCCGCTGAGTTCGTGATCTTCCGTCTGACCCAGCATACTTCTGAGTCCGGCGGCGGAAGCGAAGGCGGAGAAGGCTGAGTGAAGCAGTAGTAAAAAATATTAAAGAAAAGGAGATATAAAATATGGCTAGTCCTTATGAAAATAGTAAAGGCTTATCATATCCCCTGACTAAGATGAACTTTCTGGTCAAAGTGGCACAGGTCGAAGGTACAGCTGCATTTTCACAGGTTACCGGTATCGACGCCACCGTGGATGTGATCGAGTTCCGCCAGGGCAACGCAAACTCTCTGGCACCCGTTAAGATCCCCGGACTTGTAAAGCATGGTAATGTTACCCTGCGTTTCGGCTATACACTGGATTCTGCATTCAAGACATGGATCCAGGAATGTGTTTCCGAGGTTCGTGGTGAGATGCCCCGTAATGATGTGCAGATAGAGCTCATCGATATCAACGGCGGCGCACCCCAGACACTGGCTACCGCCATTACCGGTACCAGAGTATGGCTGCTCACCAATGCATGGGTCACCAAGTATACAGGACCCGAGCTCGATGCTAAAACTTCTGATGTGGCTATCGAGACTGTAGAACTGGCTTACGAAGAGCTGGTAATCCCTAACTAAAGATTCCTTTACCCTGCCCCGGATTCCCGGGGCGGGGGTTTTATGTTTTATGATATGCGCTGCCGGCGGCAGTGTAAATCATAAAACATAAAGAAAAAATCTTTAGCTTTGCGCAGGATGACACGATCGTGTGTGCTTAGGAAAAAGCGGATTCCGTGTCATCCTGAGGAGCGAAGCGACGAAGGATCTTTATACATAACATGAGGAGGAAATCTGCATGGAAACAGAATTTGAATTCACTTTACCAAAGGGTTATATCGACAGCACCGGTATGATCCACCGCTACGGCAAGATGCGCCTGGCAACAGCCGGAGATGAGATGCGCGCCCAGCGCGATCCCCGCGTGCTTGCCAATCCTTCGTACCTGACGATAGTGCTGCTGGCCTCAGTCATCACGGAGATAGAGGGCGTGGCTACAATAGCCCCCACGATCATAGAGAAGCTCTTTACCGCAGACCTGGCATTTCTGCAGGATATGTACCAGCGTATAAACGATATAGAGCCGCCTACGATCCACTTTGTCTGCCCCGATTGCGGAAAGGAGCATGACATCCCCTTAAATTTTACGCAGGAGGGATAAAGCTCTATCCCCAGGATGAGCTGTTTAAGGAGATGGCTTTCATATCGTACTACTTCCACTGGAGCGAAGCGGAGGTGCTTAAGCTGGACCATATGCAGCGGCGGAGGTGGTGTAAGGAGATAAGTACGATAAACGCCTCACTTAATCCCTCGGATAAGAAGAAAGAGAAATCGATCACGGAACTTAAGGCCTTTTAAGGGAGTGTGAATAATGTCAGAAGTCCACGATATAATACCAAGTTTTAATTTCTACCTGCTGGTGAACGGGGTAGATGAGATACCGCTTAAGAGCGTGCAGCCTTTCTCAAGGGACAATGAGTACGAGCCCATACAGGAAGGCGGTATGAATGACTATGTCTATCTGAAGCGTAAACCCATAAGCCAGCCTTTTAAGCTTGTTGTCGAGCGCTATGTCGATTACGGTCTGGGGCTGGGAAATCCGCTTACCAACGGAACGGAGCTTTTGCTGCCTCTTATTCTTTACGTGGGCAAGAATGTGGGCGGTGCTTTTGACAGCGGACGTTATTACACTTTTACAGGCGCGGTGATCATGGGCATACAGTACGGCGGTCTGGATGCAGAGAAAGGCGGACTGCACACAGAGACCATAACCTTCGGTTATAATCATATGTTCGTGCTTACCACGCCGGGTTCGGAGAGCTCCAGTGCTCCCGCTTGGAGTATGTTCAGAAACCGTCTGGAACAGCTGTATTCAAAGAGAGGCAATACTCCTGCCCAGAACGATGAACGCTGGGATGATATCGAATATGGCCCCACAGGTGATGATACCATAAGAGATAAGGCACACCGCTGGAACTTCGACGAGAAGAAGGTGAAGGGACAGGGCACAGCATCCCATGTCACATTTAAGAGATCCAAAGAAGAGGATAAGGCAGAGCAGAGAAAGTATAACTTTGCTGCAGAAAACAATAAAGAATACAAGGGCGATAAGAAGTCTGTAAGATCCGCCCAGAACGCTGCATATTCCGATAAGACTTTAGGCCCCAAGCTGGGGATCCAGGAGCTTAGCAAGGAAAACATGGGGAAGAAAGCCAATAAATTTGAAATGGCTGAGGGTTCGTTTACAGGCAACGGCTGGATCTCCGCAAAGCATAACCCCGTAGGCAGGGAAAAGCGTGCAAAGGATATGATAGACGCTGCTAATGTGTGGGAGTTTGATAAAGATCAGAAGAACGGTAAAGGAACACGCTCAGCCCAGAACTATCTTGTGACCGAACACCGTGAGCTTGAGGGAGGCGGCAGTGCAGGTCTGGGAATGCCTGAAGATTCAAAGGAGACTATGAAATCGCGTGCAGTCAGAGGTGCAAAGAACACCAATGCAGGTGTGGTAGGTACGGATCCTGTTCCCAGAAAGTGGGAATTTGATGAAGGCGGCACGAAAGAGGGAAAAGGAGACCGCAGCCGTCAGAATGCTGCAGCTGTTTCGGAACAGGAGACAAGCGGAATAGGTGTGACCGAAAGCTCAAAAGAGGATATGGCTTCGGTAAGCCATAAGTGGGCATTTGTTGAAAATGATAAATATGCAACTAAAGGTAATGAAGTCCAGTCTGCAAGGAAGGTGGAAGGCCTCAATGAAGAGACTAAGACAGATCTGGCGGAATTATCTAAGAAGTGGGAATTTGATGAGGGCGGTACGAAGGAAGGAAAAGGTGAGCGCAGCCGTCAGAATGCACAGAAGAGCGAAAACGGCGATTCCAGCGGTATGGGAGTGACGGAACTTTCAAAAGAGAAAATGTCAGGAGCTTCCAGAAAGTGGGAATTCACGGATCAGCATGTTAAGGCAGGAGGAGGTATTTCCAGCCGTGTTCCCCCCAAGGTAGAAGAAAACTCCAAGACAGATGCCGCTAAAGCTGCGGTACACGGAGCAAAGAATACCAATAATAAGACTGAGGGAAATAAGGGCATAGAACCCAGAAGATGGGAGTTTGATGATAAAGAACCTGCCACGAAAGAGGGACAGGGAACAGCCAGCCGCGTGCCTCCCAGAGTGCCGGAGACAGCTAAAGGCAAGATCGCGGAAATGGCAGTACACGGAGCAAAGAATACCAATAATAAAACCGCAGGGAATAAGGGAATCGAGCCCAGAAAGTGGGAGATGGATGCTAAAGAACCTGCTACCAAAGATGGGCAGGGAACAGCCAGCCGTGTGCCTCCAAGAGTGAAAGAGACTTCTAAGACCGATGCTGAGAAAATGGCAGTACACGGAGCAAAGAATACCAACAACAAGACTGAGGGCAACACCGGTATCGAGCCCAGAAGCTGGAATTTTGATGAAAAAGAACCTGCTACGAAAGCCGGACAGGGAACGCCCAGCAGGGTTGCTCCGCCTGTAGCGGAAGCATCAAAGGCTGATATGCAAAAGAAAGCTGTAAGACATGTAAAACAGACCATCACCGATTTCCTTATGGGATGATGAGATATGCTTAAGTTACGAGAACCTGTAAAACTTAATTTGAGAAATGATCTCCTCTCTTCAAGAGATGATTTTACCGAGCGCATAAGGGGAAATTATTCCTATATGGGGAGCGAGCTGAATGAAGCGGATCTGCTGCATCTGACCACACAGCCGCCGGAGGTTTACCTGATGGGCGGAGGCATGACCAGTATGGTCAACAACGCTAACGTTGAAAATACCCAGGTCCTTAAGGTAAATGTGATCAATAATCTGATCAACAGGATACTGATAAGTGCCGATGCAAAGCTCTCTTATCAGGACAGTGTATATATAAGCAATGTGCTCCGCAAGCTGGGTATAAAAGATGACCGCAGGTTCATGAGCGAAGTTTACAGGCTGACAAAGCAGACAAAGCAGCTCAATGATGTGACAAAACTGTACTGGGAGAATATAGAAGAGCTGCGTGAGATGATAAGTGAGTATGCGGGAGACGTGCGCCTTGAGTTTAAGAGTGAAAACGAGGTGATCAACAACAGTATCCTGCATCTTCACGAAGTGGTGAACCGCCGCTTAAAGACGGCTGCCATTTATCAGATAATGCGTAATTATTACGAGAACACAGAGGGCGATAAGAGCATAACCAATGCCGAGTTTAAGATAAGCGAGCAGGGGCGTTTTGCAAAGGAGGTTCTGCTAAACCGCTTAAGGGAGAGCGTACGTTTCGAGACACAGCCGCTGATTTATAAGCATGATAATATCTATGAAGGCGACGAGACCAGCGTAGATAACATGAGCATAGAGCAGCTGAATGAACGCATCAATTCTGCCGTGCTTTTAAACCTGATCGATAATATATATGAGCTGAGTTACGAGCGTACGGATCATAATGTACGCAACTGGATATCAACAGAAGACAGCTATTACGGTTCTTCCGATAACGTACTCTACCGCCTTGAGCAGAATACGGCTTATCTCCAGTATCTGCATGAGGAATATGTAAAGAACATAAATGAAGTTGAGAATTATACCGCGGAGATCGAAAACGTAAAGCAGCTGCTGGATATAAGGCAGGACATCGACAGGAGCATTAGCATTTCCGAAGCGCGAAGCAGCTTTGATATAAGGAGCAGCGAAAGCTATTATAACGAAAGCGCTGAGATGCTCTTTAAGCAGGAAGGCAGTCATGCCGATGGCGATACCGTGATCATAAATAATGAGGGCAGCAGGGAAGAGCGGCTGTATAACGATCAGCGTATCAGAGAGGGAGACAGCTCAGTAAGCAGTACGACACAGATAAATGCGCAGCAGATAAATATCGATGCACGCATGCATCAGCAGATACAGGGGGCAGAAATCGCCGGAGAGATAACCCATGCAGAGCTTACACATATCACCAACGAGGGTGATACCAATATAGAGGAAGGCAGTTCACAGAGCACCAGTACGGTCAATGAGAGCCTGTATCAGACCTATCAACAGAATATAGCGCGTAACAGACGTTATATGCAGAACCTTAAAAACATATTGGAAGCCAATGCTCCGGAGAGTTCGGAACTGACTCCGGCACAACGTACGATGCAGGCGGCAGCCATGGCGCTTGAGCATCCCGAGCGTGTGATAGAGCAGTATACGCAGTCAGAGATGCGTGAGCAGGAACGTCTGGAGACCATAAGACGTGAGAGTGAGAAACTATTACATCCTCTTCAGCAGAGAGCACACCAGCTCATACGTGAATACTTAAAGGCACCGGAACGCTTCTATAAGTCGGAACTGATATCCAGGGATGATATAGGCGTGCTGCTGCATGATATATACAGTGTTACTGCTGACAGCCCAAAGACCGGGGATCATACAGGCAGCGAAGTAACTGTAATACCCGGCAGCGGGGAAAGTACTCAGACCGGAGCACCATTGTATCCGGCGTCTTCAGATACGCGTGCCGCCTTTTCGGGATATCCGGAAACGGGCAGGTTGGATATAGAACCGGAAAGGCAGAGACTATATGAAACACTGGAACTGCAGAATATCTATCCGGTATATAATATCAGCGAAGAGTATACACCGGGCACGGTTACGATAGAAAATATCGCAGGCAGCATACGTGAACGTACAAAGGCTCTTAAAGAAGCGGCTTCGGAGAGTGAAGCATCCTCGGAAGTACTTGAACATCTGCTCCGGGAAGAGAGCATTAATGAGCGTGAGTTTGCCTCAGTCTCCACTCAGCGTGAAGTCAGAGAGGGCCGTGATGTGATAACAAGGCATCAGAATGAGACCGTCAGCCGGCTTTTGGAGAACGTGGTGAACCGCTGGGCAAGACGCCAGATAGAGAGTGCCGAGCCTGTACATACCTACGAAGATGAGAAGCTTTCCTTCGTACATAAGAGCGTAGAAAACACTGTGGACGAAGAAACAATAGAGAACATACGTCAGGAAATGCAACGTATGGAACAGACACAGCGCAGCATCAACGAACATACTCAGAACCTGATAAGAGAAGAAAAGACTGTGGTAAACAACGTTCACAGTCAGACCATAGAGCAGAACAGTGAAGAGATACTTAAAGTCGTAAACACGAGTGTAAGGGATCAGCTGGATGTTATCACCGAAAAAGTTTACGGCAGGATAGAAAGACAGTTAAAGAACGAACAACGCAGAAGAGGTTTGTAACAGATGGCCGGTGAGGTTAAGGAAAACAATGTAGATCTGGGCTCGGCAGCAGCGGATTTTGCAGCGGCCACTGCCATAGGTGTTGCGGCTAAGGGGCTGGAGATGGCCAAAGCCAAGGCAACGCTTTATGTCAGGATGCTGGGCGAAAACAATGATACTACCGGAGCCACTACCAATCAGGATGTAGCTGCGCTTAAGGGCCTGATAAAGACCCGGAAGAAAAAGGGCAAGAAGGCCGCACAGCGCGCGGGGGCTGAAGTAACCGAGGAGGAGATAGTAGAAGAGGGTGTGGAGATAGCACTTTCCGAAGCAGAGCTGGCTATGGAAATGCTCGCCATCGGCTTTATTCCGGTACCCGTACAGTATAATCCGACCACACTTTCCATGCAGACCATGGGCGGTACCATAGAAAAGTATACCGCAATGGGAAATGAATCACCCAACTCCCTGGTTTCGCATGATAAAAAGACATCTACATATCTTACCGTCGAGCTGATATTTGAGCAGATCAATAATATGGATGCTTTCGGATCAGCGGCCATGGATGATCCCATGGGTGCGGTGAACATAAGCAATACGGTCGATATGGCGGAGGATATGGTATTGAACTCTCTGGGCGGAGCATCCGTACGTACCCAGGTAGAGGGGCTGATATCCCTTCTGATGCTCAAGCGTACCAGACAGATAATATTTGTATGGGGAAATATGTTCTTCCACGGTGAGCTCTTAAGTGTGGATGCACGCTTTACAATGTTTAACAAGATCGGTAATCCCATAAAGGCTGTTGCGAGCATCCAGATCCAGCAGACCAACGGAAACGCAACGTTTAAGTCAGATATGGAATACTGGAACGAAGTGCTGGATGAAGTATTTACCTGATAATACCGGAGGCTATTTATGGCAGTTCCCAGTTTAGTATCAAATGCGGTCAGTACCGCTACAGGCACGGTCCAGAAGGCTGTCATACGCTTCAGGGACAGGAGATACCTGGCGGAGGCGGACCAGGACAAAAAAGAAACAGAGGAATTAAAGAGCAGTCCCAATGCTCCGGGGGGACTGGGGGCAGTTTCGTCTCTCAATGCTTTTACCCCCGATATCGGCGGTGCCATCATGAATGCTGTAACGGGAGCGATGGGGATATCTTCGAACAGTGATTATGACAAATCCATAGTAGTGCAGTTTAATCCCACATCTATCCGTCTTCAGTCTCATGCAGGCGATGATGATGTTTCAAAGATGAATTACAAGCAGGACGGTATGCCCGGTATCAGTAACGGATCAATGGACCTGCATGTGGATATGAGTGTGGATCTGATCTTTGACCAGGTATCCAACATGGCTTCCTTCAAGTCGGATGTGCTTAACCTCAGTATTGCCAGTAAGGCAAATGATATCGCATCCGCAGTCGGGAGCAAGGCGCTGGGAGCACTTACCGGCACCGGCAAAGTATCGGTCCAGCAGATTGTCGAAGCTTTCGTGGCACTTATGCGTAATCCTTTATGCAGGGACGTGTGTTTTGAATGGGGGGACCTTAAATACGAAGGTACCTTAAGAAGCTGTAATACAACCTACACCATGTTTGACATGCTGGGGAATCCCGTAAGGGCAAAGGTTACACTTACCATCTATCTTGTTGAGACGATAATGAAGAAAGTACAGGATTACACTAACGGATACTGGTATGACGCATATTATGAAGCATATATCAAAGGAAATCCTATTGCGGAGACTATGATCCGCATGATGGACTGGGGGGCTGACTGATGACATACAGATCTCTCAAAGAAAAATACGGTGCTTTCCGTTACCCCATGGTGGAGATCGAAGTCAACGGTAAGAGCATCACAAGTGCCGGCGGCAGTACGAGGATAGGTATATCGGAAGTAAATATAGAACTCACTGCGGGATATGAGGCATCCCAGGCGGTATTTAATATTTACAATGTTTACGATTATGAGGAGGCCACTTTTAATTTCGGTACCATTAAGAAATTTGTGACACTGGGATCACAGGTAAAGATCTATCTGGGGTATGAGGCTGCCTATACGGAAGTATTCACCGGGATAATAGTCAGGGTCAATTTTCTGGTAGAAGAGGGTGATGTGGGACATGTGGAGATCACCTGCATGGACTTAAAAGCAGTAATGATGGCCAACCGATATAATAAGCGCCTTAAGGCGACATCTTATTCTGATGCGGTTAAAGAGATATTTGACCAGCAGATATACCAGGGCTTTAAGAACAGCGGCATGATCGACGGCTTCAAGATAGACAATACACCGGATAAGCAGTCTACACCGTCAGCCGGGGCAAAGGAGGATGAGACGGACCGTACTATAGAGATGGTAGGGGAAAGTGACTACGAGTTCATAGTAAAAGCAGCCAAGAAGTTTAATTTCGACTTCTTTGTGCTGGGCGGTGTAGTATATTTCCGCAGGGCCAAGAGTGATCAGACGACCCAGATAGAGATATCATCGGGTGCCAAGATAAGGAGATTATCTGTAGAATATGATATGACCGGACTGGTAGAGAAGGTGGAAGTAAGAGGGCTTGATGTAGGCAAGGCCAAGGTAGTAAAGGAATCCCTCAAAAACTCCTTCAAGTTTTCGAAGGGTAATAAGGCTAAGGCGCTTATAAGCGGAAGCAAGTTCGTGTACGTTGACCCTTCGGTATCCAATTCCGACGATGCCGCCAACAGGGCACAGTATCTCTACGAAGAGATGACTCACAGATACGGTACACTGGATCTTGATATGGTGGGGATTCCGGAAATACTTCCGGGGAGATATATAAAGATACAGGACGTGGGGGAAGCGGTATCGAATACCTTTTATGTTCAGACCGTAAGGCATACCCTTGATGCCCGCGGCAGATATTCCACACGCATAATCGGTAAGACGAATAAACTCAGTTAGGAGAATGCTTCTTTATGGCGATATTTGATATATTTGAGGAAGTCAGTGAAAAGGCCATTACCAAAACGGATACCGGGGATTCCAGGATATTCGGCGTGGTAGTCGGCGAAGTGGTAAAGAACTATTCGGATAAGTATCCCGGCAGGGTATGCGTTAAGCTTCATACCAGGGATGACGAGGCAAACGTGCTGCAGTGGGCCAGAGTAGCAATGCTTTCAGGAGGTTCCGAATGGGGACATTACTTCCTGCCCGAGATCGGGGATCAGGTGCTTATTGTTTTCGAAGAGGGACTGATCGACAGGCCTTATGTCATAGGCTGCATACAGAAATCAGCCGACCAGTTCCTTAAGAAATCCGTTCACGAGAAGAACCAGCATAAGCGTATAGTCACACGCCACGGCTCCTCCATAGAGTTTGAGGATGTGCCCGATGATAAAGGCGGTGACGGCGACGGCAGCAAGGATAAGATATATATCTACACGCCGGATAAAGCCCATTCAGTGACCATGGACAACGATAAGAAGCTGATAGAGATACAGGATAAGGATAAGAACGCCCAGATCCAGATGAAGACGGAGAACGGTGAGATACTTATCAAGGCGGCCAAGAAGATAACCATCAAGGCGGGTGATAACATAACCGTAACTTTAAACGGATCCTCCGACAGCGGAAAGATAAGCATAAGCTGTGCAGACTTTGTGATCGATTCTTCGGGAAAGATCGAAATGAGCGCGACACAGAAGATGGCTATTAAGGGATCATCCGTAACCGCTGAAAGCCAGGGCATGCTGAAACTCAATGCCAACGGTGTGGCGCAGTTACAGGGTACACCCATAAAGATAGGATAGGAGGCAGGATATGCCGGATAACAAAGATTTTTTGGGCAAAGGGATAAAATTTCCGCCCCAGATAAACCCGGCTACGGGAAAGTTTGTGACCGTGAGTGAGGAAGAGAGCGTCAGGCAGTCAATATATCTTATACTGATGACGCAGCGGAGCGAAAGACCTCTTCGTCCCGGCTTCGGTTCCAATATCATGAGTTATACCTTTATGGACCAGAATGCCGGAACGCTTGGGATGATGAAACGTACCATCAAGGAACAGATAACGGCGCAGGAGCCCAGAGTCTCCAATGTGCAGGTCAGCCTTGAGAGCGGATCACAGAGAGGTGTGCTCCTCTTTAACATAGACTATACCGTGATAAGCACCAACAACAGGGAGAACTTTGTTTTTCCTTTTTACATGAATATTACACCAGACGAAAAATCCGAAGGAGAGCCCGAGATTTATGAGCCGGAGATCGTTGAAGAAACTGGAAATTGATACCAGGACCGCAAGCGATATAGAAGCCAGGATAGCCGATCTGTCTTATCAGTACGAGACCGGCTGGCAGATGAGCGATGACATGTCCGATGTGGGTACTGCCATTGCCAAGCTTTATGCCAGGAGTGCGGAAGAAAATATAGGCAGGATAAATGAGGTACTGGACCGTTATCATACCGAGTTTGTCAACATGCTGGATATATCATTGCTTCCCGCGAAGCCTGCAAGTTCCATTGTGGTCATGGATATGCTGAGTGACAGCGTGGCAGGAGCTCCGGTACCCAAGGGGACCAAGCTGCTTACGGACGGGGAAGAGCCCTACGTTTTTGAAACAGATCACAGCCTTTACGTGACAGGAAGCCACATTAATAACGTGTTCATGACGGATGCTGAACAGGGCAGCATCAAACATATTTACGGAAGCTTCAGATGTCCGTCACTGGTGGATGATGAGGATCTGGAGACGGATATTGAAGAATACGAGCCGTTCTCACTGTTTTGTATCAATGACGGTGTGGAGCAGTATGCGGTAAGCTTTTACCACCCGTACGTATTCGATACCGTTGACGAAGACTTACAGGTCAGGATCGAAGATAACGAAAAACTTATAAATGAGATAGAAGCAGGCAGGATAAATTTCTGTTATCCCACAGAGGATAAAGAGCTTAAGACCATAACTGATGTAAGACGTGAAGGCAGGGATATGTTTGTCCTGAGAAAAAGCGGTGATGAGCATTTCGATACATTGATGCTCAAGTCCGAAACTTCCCCTGCAGCGCCTTATAAGGTTAAGCGGATAAGCTTTTCATCAAGGGGAGCAGCGGTTCCTGCCGAGGCAGTAAACTCCGGTGCCAATGATTATCCCGTTGACCGCTTTATGCCTTTCAGCGATACGCTCTCGCTTTATTCGGAATGCTATGTGGGACACGACCGTTATTTTTCAAAAGCGGGTGCGCGTATCACGGTCGAGTTCGACCTTTTGATGGACCAGCACAGGATAAGTTTAAATCCTCTGGAAGAACAGGTTGAGCTTAAGATAATCAAAAGGCGTACAAATCAGGTGAGAAAGGAAGTATTTGCCGATTGCTACGCGCAGGAGATAGCTATAGAGTATTACAGCGGCACGGGCTACAGACGCCTGCCACTCGATATAGATGAGCGCGGACTCTTTGCGGAGGAACGTTCGAAACACATAATACTGAGCTTCTTATGTCCGGATGACTGGGAAGGCAGTGCATCGGGTTCATATTCCGGAAGGGCATTCAGGTTTTCGCTGCTTAAATGTGATAACTGCTATGTAAGGCCTACTGTACATCATTATCCCATAATAAGGAATCTGACCATAGCCTACAGCTATGAAGACAGATTTGTGGATGCATACAGTGCAAAGCTCTGGTACGGCACGCAGGTGCGTGACATCAGCTCATCACTTAAAGATGAGAAGGGCTATGTATGCATGGAAAAGAGCGAATATGATGAGGACGCCCTTTACATAGGGCTCTCACGTCCCATAGATAACGGGCCCGCATCAATAATGTTCAAGCTTGAGGATGCCAGAAGATTTGCGGCCTTAAAGACACGCTTTGAATACTACGGTTACGACGGTTGGCGCCAGCTTAAAGTACTGGATCATACCAGGGATTTTTCACGTTCCGGTGTGGTAATGTTCATGCCTCCCTCCGATATGAAGGAGACCGTGCTTGAAGGTAACAGGAATTATTATATCCGCGTGCTGCGTACACGTAAGGAAGAAGTAAATGAGGACCGCGGAGCACTTCCAAGGATAAGTGAGATAGCGCTTAATGCAGTCTTCGTATCAAATATAGAAACAGCTCAGGAAGTGCCTATATTTATCGATGAAGCGGTACCCGATATGCGCTTTGCGCTGGGCAGTGATAATGTGCTGGATGCTGCGGTATGGGTAAATGAGATGGGCAGGTTTTCCAGGGATACGATGCTGGCTATGGCAGCAGAGGATCCGGAAAATGTACAGATAGAGACGGATCCCCAGGGACAGGTGGTGAGCTTCTTTGTTAAATGGAAGGAGACCGAGCGTTTTGAGACAGCAGAAGATCCCAGAGTTTATCAGCTGGACCGCCTTAACAATGTACTGATATTCGGTGACGGAATACATACGGCCATCCCCAGGGTTCTGGATGACGTAGCGGTCAGGTTCACCTTAAGATGCTGTAACGGCCGTGCAGGTAACGTGGATGCCTATACCATCACCGAACCTTCCGGGAATCTGAATTACATCGGCAGTATCGCCAATCCCGTAAAGGCATACGGCGGCAGCAATATAGAGACCATAGAGAATGCATTGGAGCGCGGAGCAGGTATACTTTCATCCAGAAACCGCCTGGTATCAATGGATGATTATAAACGGTCGATCCTTTCGTATTCCGATGCCATAGATCAGGTGGCCGGTATCGTGGGGATTGGTCCGGACGGCACAGAGGATCCGGGGCTTATAAACTTTATACTCCTGATGAGGGATTTCGAGGAAGGTTCATTTGCCTTCCACCGCATAGTGGGCGGGCTTAAAGAGGAATTGTTAAATCACTGCGAGCTGACACTTAAGCCCGATAAGCTTAAGCTTTTAGAACCCATATACGTGGACATTTCCGTTAACGTATGGGTGGATGTAGTCAGTCTTGATGACAGCTTTGAGATACAGGGACTTTTATACGAAAGCCTTGAGGAGTACTTAAATCCCTTAGGTTACGGCAAGGGCGGCGGCTGGAAGATAGGCAGCATGCCCCGCAAGCCCCAGATACTCATGCGCCTGGATGTATTAAAGAGCCGTGCTGTTGTCAAGAAATCAGTTATGATAGCACGCTACACAGATTCCACGGGCTCACATGAAGCGGACCTGTCGGAACTGAAGGTAACACCGTTCATGATCCCCAGGAGCGGTGAACACAAGGTTCATATAATCTATTAAAACAACGGTAAACGCAGAAAAACGGAAAACAGGAGTTTTAAATGCTGACCTATATAGAAAACGACCGTAAAAACTTTGAAGAGCGGATGTCCGAAGCCATATCCGACATCCCCCTGTATACATCGGAATGGACTAATTTCAATCCCTCCGATCCGGGTATCACCATACTGGAGACTCTGCTTGGTTTTGCAACCCTGCAGCAGGATAATATGGATGACATACCTTTCAGGGTAAAGCAGAATCTTCTTAAGCTGGTGGGCTTTAATATACAGAAAGGCCGCTGTGCAAGGCTTATGCTGAGTGCGGCCAATGTACCCGGCCCCGTGACCATACCGGCCAATCACCGCTTCCGCATAGGGGAGCTGGTGTTTGAGACCAATAGGGAGATCAAGCTGGATAAGCGCCATCTGATAGGTATTTACGGAATGAAGCAGGATGGTGAGGAACAGAAGTATACGGATTTCTCATATCTTCTGGACCGGGAGGTTCAGGTGCCTGCGCTGGTGTTCGGGGAACGTCCGCATGCGGGGGACTGCCTGTATTTCGTAGCCAGCCGTCTGCCTGAACCCAGGGAGGAGTTCACCTTCTACGCGGGACTTAAGGAAAGAAACAACCGTAATCCCATTGACGGACGTACCAAGGACCTCTTCGCATCTATTGTCTGGGAGTGCTATACAAAGAAAGGCTGGGTAGAGCTTAATGTGCGTGATAATACAAACGCCTTTCTAAATAGCGGAGAGATACGTATGTGGATGCCTGAGGAGGCTGCGGAGATATGCCTGGATGCACCTGTGGGCGGCTATGTCATAAGGGCGCGTCTTAAACAGAGTGAGTACGATGTGCTGCCCATGCTTACCGGGGTAGAGGCTTTCCTCTTTGAAACCTGGCAGAAGGATACCATATGCGAATGCCACAGTATAAGCAAGACTTCTGAGATAGAGCTGGTCAGCGAAATGGCTGAGGAGGCATATATAAATGTATACTGCCGTGAGGGCAAAGGTGAGCCCTACCGCAGATATGAATACAGACCCGGCGGTGACGATGAGGGACGATTCTATGAGATGTATCATGAGGAGTTCGGGAAATACCGCATCAATTTTGATAAAAAGAAACACGGCTTCGGGCCGGAAAAGATAAGGGACTGCGTTAAGGTGGTCATCTACACGGAAGATGTTATGCGCAGGTATGCCTTGGGACAGGTACTGGGTTTTGATGATCAGACTATCAAACTGCCTTATGAGCATATCGTGGCTTCGTCCTTCTGCATATTGGCCAGACGCATCGATGATAACGGGGAATACATCTACGACTTCGTACGGCCGGAAAAGAACGGTGACGGGGCTCTGTATTACCATCTGCTGGAGAATGAAGGCAAGATAGTGATAGAAGAGGCCGGACGCTTTATAGGTGCCGAGCTTTTCCTGGCGGCTGTTTCGCTTACTTCCGGACCCGACGGAAATATCAGGGAAGGCAATACGCTGATAGCTGAGCGGGGCCTGCCGGAAGGGATCACCTTCTACAATCCCGGTGCCGGCACAGGCGGAGCCTTTCGTGAAAAGCTGGAAGATGTGCGCAGGCGTTTCCTTAAGGATATGGAAAATCCGTATACCGCGGTAACTGAGGCAGATTACGAGAGACTGGTACGCACCACCCCCGGGCTCTGCGTCAGGAAGGCAAAGGCCTGGATGGATGAATCCCGTAATCTGGTGCGCATAGCCATAATGCAGGGAACAGATGAGGAACATCCCGCGCTTTCAAAAATGTACGAAAAGATAATACGCAGCAGGCTGGAGGAAAGGCGTCTTCTGACTACGCGCGTGGAACTGGTACAGCCACAGTATGTACCCGTAAACGTATATGTTACCGTATATGTAAAGCTGCATTACGATAATGCCGCACAATCCATTGAGAAGGTTATACGTGATAAGGTGGATTATACCTTATCGGAACGTAACTTCGGACAGATACTCAAGTTTGACGAGATCTTCCACGCCATTGAAGTACTCGAATGCGTGGAGTATGTATATGAGCTTTCATTAAAGCCCGGAAGCGGCAGTGGGGCAAAACTTAAGGATGCCGATGTACTGCCCGGGAACAACTGCCTGCTCTATCCCGGAGACATCAGGATAGAGACGTTAAGATTTGATGACGACGGCGGCAGATAGGGAGGACAGGTTTAACTATGGCCGGTATTATTTACAGCATTAAGAAAAACCGTCTGGAGAAGTCCTATATTTCAGGTTTTGAAATGGATGAGGGCAGCGACAGACTATACATGGATCCGGGGACGGGCATACACCGTCTGTATACGGATGCCATAGATTCCGCCCGTGAGGGCTGTGAGTGGGGACGTTTTTCCTTTGCGGCATCCCTTACGGAAAACATGGCGATGTATGTATATGCATTTGCATCTGATGTTAACAGCTGGTATGATAATGACGGGAACGAATTCCTGCTGGCTGATATACTGCGTTCGGATGAGATAGCTGACGAAGACAAGAAGCGCATCTTTAATAATGACAACAGCCTGCGTTATGTAGGCAGGAATGATGTGCTGCTGTATCGTCTGAAAGGCCGATATCTTTATCTGGCCATAGAGATCCTGGGCAGCGGAGAAGGCTATATCGACAGGCTTAAGGTGGATATGAAGGGTGATTATTTCATGGATGCTTTCCCGTCGGTATACAGGCAGAGAGATTCATTCTTCCATCGTTTTCTGTCCATATTCTCCAGCATTCACAGTGATCTGGATCGTGAGATAGAAAACCTGCCCAGGCTGCTGGATCCGGACACCTGTCCAAGGGAATGCCTGCGTGTATATGCCGGCTGGCTGGGCATAGATCTGTCCGGTGATTTCCTCACAGAGGAAGCGGAGAGGCTTTTTGTAAAGGAAGCATATAACTTAAACCGCATGAAGGGCACCAGAGCCTGCCTCAAGCGCGTTATAGAGATAGTGCTGGGGGAAGAGGCTATCATCCTGGAAAATAATACCATACGGTCATATATGACTCCTGCTGAGATACGTGAGAACGGCCTTCCCGACGGTGGAATATATGATGTTAACATATTGGTACGAAAGAGCCTTTCGGATACCGACAGACGCCAGCTGGGATTTCTGCTGGACCAGTTCAAACCACTGCGCAGCAGGCTGCATCTGATACCTCTGAGAGATACAGCAGCACTTGACGGCGAGACATATCTTGATATGAATGCTGTTATTGCGGGTGATCATTATGGTATAATGGATGATGATATGGAGATAGGCGACGGCGTTATATTAGATGAATAGGGAGGTAGTATAAATGACTATTGAGGAGATAAAAGGCGAGTCCAGCATACAGCTTTCTGTCGATGGCCAGGTGGATACGATAACCGCACCTGAGCTTCAGCAAAAGATACTCGTTACTTTCCAGAAAACAAAGAATGTCATACTTGATCTGGGGCATGTAGGGTACCTGTCATCCGCAGGTTTAAGAGCACTGCTGCTTGGACAGAAGACCGCAACCAGTAAGGGCGGGACCATGAAGGTCATCAATGTGCAGCCGCCGGTTATGCAGGTGTTCAATATGTCGGGCTTTTCCAAGGTGCTGACTATTGGCTGAGATAATCCGTTTTTCTTCCGTTGCAAAAACCTACCACGGCGAAGCACTGGAAAGCAAAGTATTCACAGACTTCTCGGCTGCTGTGGAACGTGGGGAATTTGCTGTGCTCACGGGTGTGAGCGGGAGCGGAAAGACCACGCTTATCAAAATGCTGCTGGCTGATGTTAAACCGGATGCGGGGGAGATATGGGTTAACGGAAAAGACGTATGCAGATTAAAACCCAGACAGATACCCGGATACAGAAGGGGGCTGGGAGTAGTCTTTCAGGACTACAAGCTGGTAAAGGAAAAGACTGCGGAGGAAAACATCCGCCTGGCTATCATGGCTGCAGGTGCACCCTTAAATGATGCCAATAAAAAGATATGGAATGTAGCCAGACTGCTGGGGATCACCGAACTGCTGAAGCGCAGGCCCGATGAAATGTCGGGCGGACAGCAGCAGAAGATCTGTCTGGCAAGGGCGATAGTGAACAATCCTCCGATACTTCTTGCGGATGAGCCGACGGCAAATCTGGATCCGGGCTATTCCAAAGAGATTATGAGACTTTTTAAGATCATTAACAGCATGGGATATACATTGTTTGTAGCTACCCAGGATCCGGTGATAGCCGAAGCTGATGGTATCAAGAGGATCAGGATCAGGAGTCAGGTTTTATGAAAGAACTTAAACTTATAGCAAGTGATGATACACTCTATACCGTACTTGACGAGATAAAGCAGCATCTGACAGCGAACAACTGTCCCGAGGAGCTGATGACTCCGATACTCATAGCAGCAGAAGAAGTATATGTTAATATCGCGCATTACGCATATGGCGGAAAGCCCGGAGAAGCAAAAGTCAATATAGAAGTGGCACCGGACCCCAAGCGCTGTAAGCTGGTATTCATCGACAAAGGAATACCTTATAATCCGCTGGAAAAAGAAGATCCCGATATCACCTTATCTGCCGATGAACGTCAGATAGGAGGTCTGGGGATCTTTTTTGTAAAAGAGATCATGGATAAAGTGGAATACGAATACAAGGACGGCTGCAACATACTGTCTGTGGAGAAGTCGCTGCAATAGGGGATTACGTCGTAGGCAGCTGGATATAAACGCCCATACCTTTGCCTGAATTACTCTTCGCGTAAATGGTACCGCCGTAATATTCAACGATAGCCTTGGCCTGATAAAGCCCCAGTCCGTTACCGCTGATCCTGTTTGATCCTTGATAATTAAGCTCAAAGATATGCCTGGTCTCGTCTTCTGCCAGACCGTCTCCCGTATCCTTGAGCACAACGAAAATATCATCGCCTACAGCAGATACGGTAATGATGAGGGAGCCGTGCCGACCCATATACTTGATGGAGTTATCTACGATATTTCTGAAAAGTATGCGCAGCAGATTCTGGTCGGCCTTGACTAAAAGGTTCTCATCGGCAGAAGAGATATTGATGGTAAGGCCTGCTTTTGCCGCAGCGTCGTGGAACTCCCTGGCTACGCTCTTTGCAACTTCGATGATATTGACTGTCGCGGATTCGCTCCGCTTTGAAAGATTCTGGGGCAGTATGGATGAGGGATCGAGCTCAGGCTGGGTTGGAGCGGCTTTTAGTTCTTCCAGTTCACTCTTAAGCCTTGCGGTCTCTTCATCATTGGCGGTCTTTTCAAAACTGATGGATGCAACCTGCTCTTTTAATGCGGCGTTTTCGGTCTCTTTTTCGGAAGCTTCCTCCTTAAGACGGTGTACTTCCTCATTAAGGGAGGCTATGATCGCATCTGTATCTACGGTATCTTCTTCATCCTTTGGATTGCGGTAGCACAGATATGCGAACAGTATAAGGAAGATGCTGTGCAGGATAAAAAAGATCAGGAATATCCATGAATCCATGCGCAAAAAAGAGTAAAGCGTCAGCGCATAGCATATGATCGAACATGCGAGGGTTGTTTTTTGAGCGGTGCTTAACATGAGACGTTAAAACTCCTTTTCAAAAGCCTGAAAATATGGTAAAATAAGTACTTCACAAGAGTTCATCTTATCATAAAACATGATGTTTCGCAAGGGGGACCGCGGGATATGCGCCTGACAGACCGGATGATCGAGGAAACCAAAAAACTGAACCGGCAGAAGAAGAAGGAAAATGATATTCAGCAGGATCAGGACGAGGACGAAATGGGAATGATGTATATGCCCCGCCCCGCAAACCGCTATTTAAACAAAGACAAAGGCGTTTTCGGAAACGATGACGACACATCTATAAATACGGCGAAGAGTGTGTTCGATCGTACAGCTGTATTCCATACCGGAGAATAAAACATAACCGAGGAAATAATATCATGGCATCAAAATCATCTACCGACAAATCCACATTCCCCAGTTACGACGAGTACATGAAGCATGTCTTTGACTGTGTCAACCGCTGCTTATCTTCGTATCTGGAAGATATGAAAGGCACCTTTTCAAACGGACAGGGCGGATATAAAAATGTTCTGTATCCCGATCTGGAGATTGCTTCCGATGCAGCATTGGATCACGTTATGAAATTTGAACGTGACGGCGGCAGCGTGGAAGTACAGGAGGATGAGGAACAGGAAGCGGCAGAAGCAGAAGAAGAGGAAAGTCCGGACGACTATGAGGATGAAGATGTAGATGATGAACTTTTGGATCTCCTGAGTGCTTTCGGCTGCGATGATGATGAAGACGCAGACGATGAAGAAGAGGAGATGCAGGACAGCGGCCTTACGCAGGGAAGGTCAGCCGGTTCGAAGGCTTCCGGTGTTCCGGAGATGGATGTTATAAAGCGCATAAATGCTATCCAGGAGAAAGCAGCCAGGACAGTGGCGGCCGGTGTCGATATGCCTTTTTATGAGCTGTGCGAAAAGATGAAGTTTGAACCCTTCACCGTATTCTGTTTTGCCTGCGGTATCCTTTCTTCTACCCAGACAGATTACGCGGGCATATTCCAGATAGTAAATGAGAACGGCGGCCTGTCGTCACCTACAATAGAGTCTGCCGGCCGTCTTTATTACGGCAAGACCTATTCAATAACCGGAGCATACGGCGATATGTCCATCTGTCTCGAGCAGCTGCTCCCGGTACTGGATCTGCATGTTATCCCGTCCATGCCTTTCTCTACGGCGGTTTCACCCGATAAGCGTATCATAGATTTCCTGTTCGGACGTGACCGTATAAAACCTGACGAAAACTACAGTCGTTTCATCAAGATGCTTACTACGGATGAGGAGCTGGATCCCATACTGGCGAACGAAGGTCAGCTGGAGTCAATGAAGATATCCTACAACGAAGGCGTGAGGATATTCTCCTATTACGGTGATGAGGGAAGCGGACGCAAGTTCTTTATCAAACACTTCTGTAAGGAAAAGAATATGCGTGCCATCTCCATGAACTGTAAGAAGCTCTTTATCTATGACTTCCAGTTTGTAGAGAAAGCACTGTGGGCCATTACCAGAGAGTGCATACTTACCAATGCCTGCTGTGTACTGGATGAGCTTGAATTCCGTGAGGACGAGAAGGAGAAGTTCTACGGATATATGGATCTGGCATTCTCCAAATTAAATGAAAAGGGCATACTGGTCTTCTGTATATCCAAGCTGCAGCTGGCGATGAGAGAGATCACCAAGGACGACTTTACCGACCTTGAGATCCCTACCCCTACCAATGCCGAGCGTATAGAATGCTGGAAGTTCTTCTCAAAAGATTACAAGCTGGAGGAAAATGTGGACATGAAGGAAATGGCCACCAAATTCCTCTTTACCTGCGGTAAGATAAAAGGCGCATTAAGGAGTGCACGTTCCCTTGCCACCATGGATAAGGAAGTGCTGATAAGCCGTGACAAGCTGTTTAAGGGCTGCTACGGACAGATGAGCTCCGAGCTTACCCAGAAGGCTACAAAGATAAAAGCCAACTTCGGTTTTGAAGATATAGTAATGAGCCCTGACCAGAGAGAGGCGATAGAGAGGGCCATAGCACAGATGACCTACCGCCAGAATGTGTATGAGGGCTGGGATTACAACAAAAAATATCCGTACGGCCGCGGGCTTTCGGTGCTGCTGTTCGGTGCCCCCGGTACAGGTAAGTCCATGTGTGCCCAGGTTATCGCCCACGAGCTTAATCTGGAGCTATACCGTGTAGACCTTTCAAAGGTTATCGATAAATACGTCGGTGAGACAGAGAAGTCCATATCCATGATATTCCGTGAGGCAAAAAAATGTAACGTCGTCCTCTTCTTTGATGAGTGCGATACCCTGTTTGCAAAGCGTGCCGACGACGGCGGTTCCAACCAGGCATCCGCGAATAACAAGACAGCGCTGCTGCTTCAGGAAGTGGAAGGCTACGACGGTGTGTCCGTGCTGGCAACAAACTACAAACATAACATAGACCCCGCGTTCTTCAGGCGTATGAAATATATCGTTGAGTTCCGCAAGCCCGATGTGCCTACGCGTGAGATGCTGTGGCGGACTACGATACCAAAGAATACACCGCTTCACGAAGACGTAGACATACATTTCCTGGCAGAAAAGTATGAGCTGGTGGGTGGTAATATAAAGAACTGCATTTTGAACGCTGCTTTCCTGGCGGTAGCGGATCCGGAGTACGGCGACGGTATGGTGCATATGAAACATTACCTTCAGGCTGTACAGAGTGAGTTTGTAAAGGTCGGCGGCGTGCTGACACGTGCAGACTTTGAGCCTTATGCGGATCTGATATTCGGTGAGGAAGAAATGGGATTCTGAAAGCATGTACCGTCGGCATCTGTCCGGCGGTATCTGTGTTTATAACGGGGGAAAGAGGTATTTCTGAATGGAAAAAGGCGGATTAAGTGCCAGACAAAAAGGCGACATCTATTGGAAGAAGCGCAAGCGCTATCTGGCTGCTGCTGCATCGCGTAACGGGCTTAAAGAGGGGTATATTAATCCCGATATGGCAGCTGATGTACTCCAGCATTATGAAGAGCTGAAAGCCGTCGATGAGCCTATTGTCTTAAGCGGCAATGAGTTTTCGGAGAGACCGCCTACGGCTGTGGGACGCAGGGCTTTTTCTGATGCCGTTGCGTCTGTCATGCATGTGCGTGACCTTTATAAAAAGATCTTAAGCAATCCCGGTGACGAAAGGACAGAGGATCAGATAATTTCCGGAGGAATGGAAAAGAATCTGTCCGTTATCACACAGGTCGTCGACGATTTCTTTACGGCTTCCGGACTTACCCAGGACGGGGAAAAGATAAGTGATAAGGATGTGCGCAAAAAAGGCATGGCTGCGTATAAAAAGAGCAGTGAAGTTTATGCGGCAATAATATCGGCCAGCTACAGAGAGCTTGGTGTGCGCTACATTGAGGAGATACGGAATAAGAACGGATTAAAGGAATTGATGGATGCTCCCGATCCCGGCACAGGGCCTGTATTTGGTATGGTCACAGAAAAGGATCCTCAGGCTGCAGAGAAGCATAAGGATGTCATCGAAAGACTTAAGGAGGCCAATAAAGCAGCAAGGCTTGAGGCGGCGCAGCTGATGGCCGGTGTTGATGCAATAAGGGAGAAAGTCACACAGGAGTATTTTGATGAAAAGGCTGATGAGAGAAGAAAGTTTCTGCTTGAAGGGGCTTTCTCAATGTATTCATCAAGCGTGGATGAAAGGATATGCAAGCTTCTGTACATTCAGGAAGCCACGGTAGCCTGTGCTGCATGGGTATTGCTGTCTTTACCGGTTGATCCGATGCTCAAACAGTATATAAAAGATGAATGGGGTGCAGCTCCGGAATATCTGAACGGGGATATTAAGATATCTGAGATGCAGGGCTTTGTATTCTTAAAAGAGCATGAAAGGCGTAATGCGCTGGGAGATATGACAGAGCTTGAGGATTTCAGGGAGACTGCAGAGAAACTAAAAAACTATCTGTACACCCATCCATGGCAGTTCGATGCGCAGTGCCTTATGAGCATCTGCCGCGGAACGGAGGAACTGCCGGCTGTCGTTGCGGATGCAAAGTATATCAGGGACAGACTGGACCGTTTAACACAGGAAGGGTATGCGGATAAGCTGGAGCTTAAGGAACGTATAGAACTGTATAACATATGGGTTATGGCCGATCTGATATGCCGTGTCGGATATCTGATGACGGAGTTTCTGACGGCACATGAAAAGGCGACAGTCAATAATGCTGCAGAGGATCTTAAAAAGTATTTGCCGTTTATGAGTTATTCAAAACAGGGACGTCAATGCAGGGAAACTGTAAAGAGACTTATGAGGGAAAGGACAAGTACAGATGTTTAAGACAGAGCAGATAGCCGGTATCAATCTGGCACAGTATGAAAAATATATATCCGATTCCTATCGCGCACAGATACGCCGCGGAGAACTGAACGCCGTGGCTGTATTTGATGATTACGGCGGGGAGGACAGATTTTACGGACTGTATGTGACAGGCAGGCATAACGGCTGGCTGGAGATCGTACAGATCAGTTTTGCGGATGAAGACAAGGGCATGATGGCCAGGGCTGATTTCATACGTTACTGCATACGCAGCGAGCGTATCATTAACGACGGATCACTTAAAGGCGCCTTCATGGAAGTGCATATGGATGAAGGCGGAGAGGAGCAGGAGATACTCTTTCTGCTGGCAGGTATGGAGAGTAAACGTGAGAAGAATAATATCTATGAATTTACTCTCTCACAGGTGGTACAGCGTGCCATGCTCTCTAAGCTTAAGAAGCGTCTGGAATGCCGCAGCATAAGCGAGTGTGAAGAGGATGAGCTGGATGAGATGGATGCGATCATTCAGGAGGATGAGCGTAACACTCCCGTTCCCCTTTTCATGGACTGGTACGAATATGATCAGGATCTTAGCAAGATCTGCTTTAATAACGGCAAGCCTGTGGGGGCGCTTCTTTTTACAAACTACGAAGATCACCTGGTCATTGAACTGGCATATACGGCAGATAATATGGCATTACCCGTAATGCTTGCCAATGCACTGGATGATGCGGAAAAGATCTATTCACCCGATAAAAAGGTACTGGTACCGGTTGTTGTCAATAAGACTAAAGAAATAATCGAGAAGATGGTGCCGGGAGCATACAGGGGAGAGATAGTTGAAGGCGTTGTCTGGTTTTAATGATCGTGAGCGGAGGCCGTTATAATGGGAGATCTATTTAAAAATACTGAGAAACAAAAAGATGACAAGCCTGTTTTTGATGTTACGACAGGCCGTAATGCGGATATAGAGGAAGAGCTGGAGCGGCGCAAACGTCAGAAGGATGAGCAGCAGAAATGGATGAATCCTCCGGTATACTTTAAGATAACGGAACCCGTAGTTCCCTGGGAGGAGGTCAGGTATCCCGATATGCCTGAAGAACTCCATGATCTGATGAGGGAGATATTAAATGATAACAGCAGGATGACCAGGAGCCATTTCGGCAAGCTTAAAGATGCGGTACAGGCGGCTGCCAATGCACAGGGACCGGAAATGAAGGAACTGCGTCTTGCACAGCTGCTGATAGCAGGACGTGAATACCTGGAAACTTCTACATCCAAGACCAATAAGCGCAGGGTTACCAATTGTAAAAAGCTGGTGCAGCAGTTGACCGACTATCGGAGAAAGGCAGAGATAGAGCGTGAGCGCGTAGAGAAAAAGAACGCCGGAGACGATAAAGATGCCCAGACGATAGTCCGCATGAGTGAAGCTTTGGAGAGTCTTAAGAAAGACAGTATAAGACCTTATCCCGCAGATGGTAGCGAAGAACAGATAAGTGCATATAAAAAAGAGATAAGCGGCATGGGAATGTTCTTTTCCATGAGGTATAACAAACTGATATCGGCCTGCGATGTATATCTGTCAAAAAAGAAAAAGCCCCAGGTGGCAAGGGAACACTACAAAGCGATAAAGGAGAAGGCGGAAGCCGAGCTTAAGATCTTTAATAACGCACTTACGGATTTTCTGATCGAAAACAGTACCCGCCGGGAGATCAGCTGGGGGGATGCGCTTATCATGCGTACCGGATCCGTTATCAGGCTTGATACATCAAAAGAGCGTGATATGGGGGCCGGAACATCAACTGTTTACAGGATCGAAAGAGGGACATCCGGATATGATTATTTTAAAGCCGAGGAGAGGATCGGCGAAAACATAGAGGATTGCTGGGATCAGGTCTATAAAAGATTTAATGTTAAAGGTGCACTTACGGCGGAACAGGAAAACTGCCTTAAAATGATCGATGAAGCGCTGCGTGAAGATATAAAAGAGCTGGGCAAAGACCCAAAGACAAAGGAGCAGAAAGAGAGAACATTTTACAGCGACTTTGTAGAAAACAGCGCTAAGACAGAAAACTTTTACGGTAACTTTGCGTCTGATGACGAAGGAATGGAGAAAATCGTAAAGAGCAGGACTTACAAGATATACAAGACTTTAAGACGGCTGGAAAGCAGATATGATACGGATGTTGATTTTATCGTAAAGGTAATGAACGCATTTGATAAGAGCTTTAACTGTTACCGTATAGCAACTAAAGCGGCAAAGATAAAGGAAGGAAGTATATTGTCCACGCGTAATGTGGCTACATACCGCATGGCAGTAGCGCTGGGGATTGAAGAGAGCGTATCAAGATCCGAAACAGCACAGATAGAGAAGGATGGCATAGAAGTATACGGTAACCTTATGCAGGAAGCAAAGGGAAAGAAAGCAATATCAGCGGCCGGCAGATCCCGGAAGTATACCTACAGTGCAAAATGCGTGAGCGATATGGCTATGATGCAGGTCTTTGATCTGATATGCGGGCAGGTAGACAGGAACGGTACCAATTATTTTGTGACCACGGATGAAAGCAGTATCAGCTCGATCAGGATGATAGATAACGATATGGCCTTCGGTGACATCAGACCGGAGGAACTGGCAGAAGGGAATCTCAGACTGCCGCCTTTTGACATGCAGCTCATACCTGCAATGCCGGCGCATTTTAAAAGAAGGATACTGGAGCTTGACAGGAAGGGTGTAACACTGCTGCTGGAAGATCTGCTTACCGTAGAAGAGATAGACGCGGCGGTTAAGCGGCTCGAATTTATAAAAGAGAAGATAAGGGATTACGACCGGGAACAGGAGAAAAAAGCCCGGTCGGCAGAAGCTTCCGACAAACTGAAGACAAAATGCATGCAGTATGAAGAATACAGAAGCTATGTGTATCAGCTGCATGTCCGCGAGCGTCTGGAACAGGAAAGGCAGAAGTTTATGAACCGCGAGATCACAAGGTTACCGGCCATGGGAAATATCAGTTACCTGATGGATAACAATATACCCGATACGGAAACTTTAAAGCAAAAGATAGAAGATTTTGAGAATTCTCACAAGAAGGAATAAAAAATAAATGGCTGCAAAGAAAACAACAGAAAAGAAAGCAACACAAAAGAAAGTACCGGAAAAGAAAATACCGGAAAAGAAAATACCGGAAAAGAAAATACCGGAAAAGAAAACAACTGTAAAGAAAACAACACAAAAGAAAACAGCGGAAACCAGAATTTCCGAAACCAAAACAGCTGAAAAGAAGACAGCAGATAATAAGATGACCATATCATCACTGTATTTTCCGGTATTGGACAGAGTGGCATTTAAAGACGCGCAGGAGGAGAAGGAATACTATCTGCGTTTTATTGATATGCTATGTCTTACTGCGGTAAATCTTAACGAGAATAATCCCGAATATTCCCTGGACCGTGTCGGCAGCATATTGCCCGACGAGCAGCTTATGAGAGCGCTGGAGCCTCATCCGGCTGTGGCCTTTGCGGGACATGAGGAAATGCATACCGTATTCGTTAAGCTGCTGCAGAAATCAAAGTCCGGGATAGATGAGGGGATCAGTCTGCCGCTGTCTGCATTGTTCCTTTCGGGTTTTTTAAATGAGATAGAAATACTGGCGGTACTCCTGGCATATGCTTCTGCGTCAAGCCGTAAATACGAAAAGATCTTTGGCATACTTGAGGGGAAAAACGATGAGAGTGCCTGCCCCACCACAGGTTTATGTATAGATCTGGCCAGGATGTTCCTGGAAGAGGAGGAGACAGACAGGGCATCGCTTTTCTGTGAAGAGAGTTTCTTAAACAGTGTACTTCTTGAGGCGGTGCCTGCTGACAGCAGCCGCTCCGTAATGTCTGCGCCGGTCAGGCTCAGACCTTCCGTACATAATCTCCTGAATCTGTCGCTATACGATCTTGGGGATCTGAACAAATGTGCCCAGCTTCTCTTACCCGTTACGCCAAGGGAGAATGTGATCAGGGAAGCAGAGCTTGAAGAGCTTAAAGAGTGCTATAAAGGCTTTATAGCTATGGGTGGCGGTACGATAAATATCGTGGCACCGGAGGGCAGCGGAAAGCGTTTTCTGGTCAGGGCGCTGGCAGCGGGATACTCATCTCATGTATTGTCGGTCAACCTTTCTGCACTGCTGTCATTCTTCCCTGAGGTGCAGGATGCCTTCCTGGCAGATATACTTGTGCGCGGCGTTATATCGGGAGATATAATCTATCTCTATGACCTGCCACGGGATATGGAAAACGGGCTGCTTCGTGTATTCACTACTCTGCAGGATAAACTTCCGGTGATCATCGCAGGAAGTGAGGAGCCCATAAGCGGAAGCTTATCACGTGTACTATACTCCGGAATATTCCGTATGAACCTTAAAGAGACCGGTGTAAAGGAGCAGCGCAGTCTGTGGCAGGAGGCAGCGGATGCCAACGCCGTTATCTATGATAAGGATATTGATATCGATGAGATAGTTTCCAAATATACGATGAATCCAGGAAGGATATTCGCAGCTGTGCAGAACTGTGCCGGCGTTGCGGGACCTGAAGGAAAGATAGGCAGGGACCTTTTACAGGAACAGATACGCAGGATATGTGCCGTGGAATTCGGTGAGAACGCAAAACGGCTTGAAAGTCCCTTTGTATGGGAAGATCTGATAGTGGAGCCTGAGAGCGAAAAGCTCCTCAGGCAGGTCTGTGACCGGGTAAGATATAAGAGCCGTGTTAATGAGGACTTTGGGTTTGGTGCCAAGCTCCCTTACGGGCGCGGCCTGTCTGTTGTATTCTACGGGCCTCCCGGTACGGGTAAGACAATGGCGGCACAGGTGCTGGCAAATACGCTTGGACTTGATATATACCGTATTGACTTATCCCAGGTCTCCAGTAAATACATAGGCGAAACGGAGAAGAATCTTGCAACACTTTTTGAAGCGGCAAAAAACTCCAATGCGATACTCTTTTTTGATGAAGCGGATTCGCTCTTCTCAAAGCGTACAGGTGTCAGCAGCTCCAACGACCGTTATGCAAATGCGGAAACCTCCTACCTGCTTCAGAAGGTGGAAGAATACAGCGGTATGTCTATACTGGCTACAAATAACATGCAGAATTTTGATGCGGCATTTAAACGCCGTATGAGTTTCATAATCCCAATAGGGATACCAGATGAGGCCACCAGGGCGCAGCTATGGAAGAAGGCATTTCCTGCAGGGGCACCTCTTGCTAAGGACGTGAACTTTAAGATACTTGCCAGGGCAGTAGAGATGAGCGGAAGCAGTATCAAATCCTCTGCCATATCCGCGGCATACCTGGCTGCGGCAGAGGGTAAGAAGATAAGTATGGAACATATCTCTGTAGCAGTTGATCGCGAGTGCCTGAAGAACGGGCGTACCGGTGCCAGAAATGATATCCTTCAGGCTATGATGGAGGGATGAACAGGTGGCGGCAGAGTATAAACTGACATATACACGAATAAGTACCCGTACCCTGAGCAGGTGGAAGGAAGTTATCATACCATACGTTTACGATGAGCTGCTTAATGAGAAGGAAGCTTTTGATGAAGACTATATCTGTATAGGCGTAAAAGACAGCGACGGACCGGTAGGGGCGCTGGCAGCGCATATTGAACAGCTCGTAGGCGACGTACAGATACTGAGCATATATGTGGAGCCGGATAAACGCCGCAGGGGAGCCGGGAGCGGGTTGATAAAGCGGCTGTTTAAACTTATGGCAAATACTTTTGTATGGGAGAAAGGTGAATACGGCACGGATGTATACGTAAAGACCATGTATGCGCTGCCGGCAGAACTCTGTAAAAACTACGAGGCATTTCTTAAAGCAAACCGCTTTACACAGTTTTATATTTTCGAGAAAGCACGCGGCAGGAAACCTTCATTGCGGGGGGCTGACGCAAAACTGCATCTTACGGATATCGGAGATGAATGAACGGAGCGATCATGTATACATACAGTGATTATTTTGACACAAAGAAAAAGAAAAAGCCTTACACACTGCCCGGGGATGATCTTAAGGACTGCCTGAACGCTTTGGACATGCTGCTGGAGGCTTTTATGTTCTTTAAGGCCGATATGAGACAGGAAGGATGCTTCCATGCCAGGGGCATAGAGGTTAAGGAAGATGAGATCGGTACTTACTTTAAAACAGCACCTGCTGAGCGCGCAAAAGAGCAGCGCAGCGTTAGTGTATCTGCCGAGCTTAAGAAGGCCATGGAGCACATACGCGCAAGAGAGGATGCAACTCTTAAGAGCGGTGCAGAAGCACCCGTAAGGAGCGTTGCGGATAAATTCGGCTTAAGCCTTGGAGAACTGTTCATACTGCTCATGGCAGCATCCGTGCGATATGATCTTAAATACCTTCGGATCTACAGATACGTTGCTGATGAGATGACGGAAAAGTCTTTAAGCGCCGGTGTGGCGGATGCACTTTTGAATTTCTTCCTGCCGCATTCCGGATCGGCATTTGAAGGATATCTTGAGCCTGATGGCAGACTGAGGAGCTATCTTATCATATGTGATGAGACCTCGCTGTCTTCTTCGAAACTCATGAGCAGTATAAGGATCATTGACGCGGTATACAGATATCTGCTGGGCGGGCGTGAAAGCGTGGCTGCGGCAAAGTCTGCAAAAGCAGATGACAGGATATTCCATAAAGAATTTATTGACAGAGTATGTTCATCCTGTGAGTCTAAGGAAGGCATGCATTTCAGGTATATCGAGAGCAATGATGCCAAAGACGTTGAGTATGCATTAAAGAATGCTGCCGCATTGACGGATAAACCGTTTTATATGTTGAAGGCGGCAGACTACTCTGCATATGAAGCTCCCGTAAGGACACAGAGTGCCTTTATAATGCGTATGTTCCCGGGAGTGGTGCTGTTAAAACATGATCTTCCCTCGGGAGATGATGAACGATATAACAGAAAGATAAAGGCGGTCTTTGAAGAAAGCATACGTTTTCTGGGACGCATGCTGCCCGGACAGCAGGTATACATCTGCGGAGGAAGTCGCATGCCTGATGCTGATATAAGCGCAGATATGTCGCCGGCGATCCTTAAGCTTAACATGCCTGATGCCATGCAACGCACAGATATCTGGAATTACTGCCTGGACAGGGAAGGGATTGAATTGCAGGATGATATAGTCATAGAGGATATAGCTGACTGCCACGCTCTTTCATATACGGCTGTAGCGCGTTTGTGCAGACAGGCGCGGGAGACCATGGATGCTGCAGCAGAGAACAGGCTTTCCAGATCACTGCTTCAGGAACTTTTATTTAAACTGGATACTTCGGACTTTGAGCATCTGGCTACCGAGGTGCAGGTGCGGTATACCTGGGATGATATCTATATCGAGTCTTCACAGAAGAAGCGCCTTAAGGCTGCATGCGACCGTTACCGTCTGCGGGGGCGCGTGGGAGATAAGTGGGGCATCAATAAAAAGAACGCATACGGCAATGCGGTAATACTCCTTATGTACGGACCTCCGGGGACGGGAAAGACCATGGCGGCTCAAGCCATAGCAAACGAAGTGATGACGCCTCTGTACCGTGTTGATGTTTCCCAGATCTTTTCAAAGTATATTGGTGAGACCCAGAAGAACCTGTCGCGTATCTTTGATGAGGCGGCCAGACGAAACGTGGTACTCTTTTTTGATGAGGCAGATGCGCTTTTTACAAGACGTACGGAGATAAAGGATTCACATGATAAATATGCCAATTCCGATACCAGCTTCCTGTTGCAGAAGGTTGAGGAGTATAACGGCATATCCATACTGGCAACCAATAATTTCCAGAGCTTCGATCCCGCTTTCATGCGGCGTTTGTCATACGTGGTGCGTTTTGAACGTCCCGATGAGGATACCAGACGTGCCATGTGGGAGAACATGCTGCCTAAGGAAGTCCCCATGGCTAAGGATATAGATTACGATTTCCTGGCATCGCAGTTTAAAGAACTGACAGGAAGCAATATCAAATCGGTACTGCTGACTGCAGCATACCTGGCCGGGGCGGAAGGCCGCAGTGTTGGTATGAGGGATATCATACTGGCCATACGTTATGAATACGAGAAGCTTGGCAGGCTGATCGATTCGGATGAGTTCGGCCGGTACGCGGGCTATATGCAGGAGTGATATGAGGGCGGAATATAAAGAAGACAATAAGTTTTATGATGAGTCAGAGGAAGCACGGCAGTCCGGGAATACTGTTTTCCGGCAGCCCGAGAGGGATATGACGGCGGTCGCCGATATTGATTCCGAGCTGTCACAGCTGGACAGGACAGAGCCTTTGGCAGATGAAGCGGCAGAAGCCGATACTTCCTTTGAGCTGCACGGCCCGGAAGATGATCATGATGAGCTAAAGGATGAAGAAAAGGGCAGCGAAGAGGAGCTTATGGAGGAGGATACGCATGAAGAGCAGGTTCGTAACGCTGTCATAATGATCGAAAATTTTGACGGAAGAGCTGAGATAGATACACAGAAAGATGAGGATCTGACAGCTCTGGTAGAGAGCGTAGGTACCTATGTGGATCTTACCGCCAGGGAGAGTATGGTAGATGAGCAGTTTGGCAGTATAGACAACGATTCCGTAGACAGGGCTGCAGCACAGCTTTCAGAAGTGGAGAAAGCCTGCGAGGATTATCTTGAAAAGGCCAGACCCTTCTTCAGACCCGGCAGGAAACGTAAGGCGGCGGTTAGTATGCTACGTGAAGAAGCGGAAAAAATTAAGGATGACAGGGAAGGGCTTAAGAAATGCTATGAAGATTCTTATCTGTCGTCGGACAGAACAGCGGAAAAAGAAGCTGCAGACAATGGCATGGGGGATGATGACGGCAGCGGTAAGAAGATAGAGTTTACCGAAGAAAATGATGTGAAACAGACTGATCTCTCAGACCGCGCCGGGCTTAATGAACTGACAGCGGACAAGAAAGCGGATGAAGTAAAACTTTCCGAAGCTGCCAGAGCGCAGATATATATGGTCAGGGCAATAGGCCTTGTATTCGGCGTGAGTGACTGGCAGGCCATCACAGATCCGGAAGAGCTGATATACCGTGAGGAAGGGGATTCTGTTGCTGCGGTAAAGGTAAATATGGTGCCCGGTCTGAAAAACAGATTATCTGCGGAGGTAACGGAGGAGGAAGGAAGGCGTCTTGCGGATTCCTTTAAAGGCGACACACATATGATAAAGATTATGAACGGTATGCTTAAGGAGAACTCAGCACTGGTACGGGATATGGAGGCGGCTACCGGAGTGAATAAAAAGGTCATTTCCGCACGTATGAGATCCATACGCAGGTACCTGACCGAGGCGGCAAAGGGAGAGCGGGGCAGAGAATAAGCACTGTTTGCGGCAGAGGGTATATTGTGTTAAAATAATAGTTTAGGGGCAGTTTCAATTTAGCTAACTGATAAGGGGATATATAACAGGATGAAGACCAAAAGCCTTGCTTTTAAATTTGGTATAATCTTCAGTATTTTGCGGTACTTACCATTGTGATAAGCGGTTATATGACTTATCTGTCACAGACTGAAGCTTATCATGATGAATGTCGTGAGAATCTTAAAAAGATCACCGCCAACATCATAAACAGGATCGATGATGAAGGTGAAGAGTTTTCCATGCTGAAAGAATTCTTTGACGCGCACATGGATGAACTGGAGCTTTCGAAGGATTTCTATAACGACCAGTACCGTGCCATGAATGAGTATTATGAATACATGGGTGAGCACTATCCGGAGGAGACCGCGAAGTACGATCCGGATTTTAATGCCATAGATTATGAAGCAAAACGCCTGTATGTCACCTGGCGTATGGAATACTGGTTTACGGTATTTTTCGAAACAGCGGATGATTTCGGCCTGAGTTATGTATATTTTTTCTATCCCTCCGATGAGGAAGCTTATAAGGTTAAGTATATGTTTGATGCGACTTTGGGGACGCGACAGACAGCGGAGGGAAAGGAAGTGCTGTACCTGGGGGATGAGATCTATGAAGATCCTGCCGAGCATGTATACCTGTGGCAGGCATGGAGCGCCGGACACCCCGTTGACGGCTTTGACATTACAGATAATGAGTATGGATATGTGTATACCTATTCGGCCCCTGTTGTGATCAACGGTGAAAAGATAGGTTTTGTCTGTGCTGACGTGGATGTGGAAAAAGTCAAGTCGACCATCATGACCAACGTGGCCGCACAGATGGTCGTACTTGCGGTAATATTGTTGATATCAATACTCTCATTATACGCCTTGCTGCGCATATATGTGCTTAAGCGTGTCAGTATGCTGGAAAAGAACGTAAAGGATTATTCTGATAATAAAGATGCTGCATTGTCAGAAAAGATCCGGTCGAAGGCTAAAGAAGATGATGAGATAGCATCTCTTGCCAAACGTTTCGCCAATATGATCGATGAACTCGAGGAGTATATGAAGGATCTGCAGGCAGTTACGGCAGAGAAGGAACGTATCGGCGCGGAGCTGCATGTCGCAACACAGATACAGGCAGACATGCTTCCAAGGATCTTCCCGCCTTTCCCCGACCGCCCCGAGATGGATCTGTATGCTACAATGACTCCTGCCAAAGAGGTTGGTGGTGATTTCTATGATTTCTATATGATCGATGATAAGCGCCTGGCTATGGTCATTGCAGATGTATCAAGTAAAGGTGTGCCGGCAGCTCTGTTCATGGTCATTGCCAAGACGCTGATAAAGAACTGTGCACAGAGCGGTAAGGAAATAGCGGAAGTGTTCTATTCGGTCAATAACCAGCTGTGCGAGGGTAACGAAGAGAGCATGTTCGTAACAGCATTTCTGGCTGTTGTAGACATCACTACGGGTAAGATGGAATATGTTAATGCGGGACATGAGCCGTTCCTGTACCGTCATGACGGTAAGTGGAGCTGGGTACATCCGGATTCGGGATTTATCCTGGCGGGACTCCCGGACTTTGAATACAGCAGTCAGAGCATGCAGCTTTATCCGTCAGACAGGCTGTTCTTCTTTACGGACGGAGTATCGGAGTCACAGGATGTGGATCATAATCTGTTTGGGGAAGAGCGCATACTTGAAACGGTTAAAAAGAACGGAGACAAAGATATCACAAAGATGCTTCCGCTGATAAGGGAGGATATCGATAAATTTGCCGGGGAGGCACCGCAGTTTGATGATATTACCATGCTCGTATTCGAGTACAGGGGAGCTGATAAAAAATGATCAATGAACTGTTTTTTACGCCTATCCTGAGTGAATGCAGCAGGCGCAACGATACGGTTAAGAAGTACATAGACAGTGAGATGAGTCTAAAACAGCACCTGACGGATCTGAAAGCTGTTGCGGAAAAGAACAGCACCATAGCTTTTCCCAAAGGCCCGGCAGATGTTCTGGATGCAGCATATTCATATACCGCAGGATTATTCGGGGAAGAGTGTGCCTCTAAGGTACGTGAGGCTCTGGAATATAAGGCCATAAATACTGCAGATCATCATGGGGGCTTCTATTCGGCGCAGGCCTTTCAGGGAGATCTGCTTTTTACACGGCTCCTAAAGATGATGGGATATAGGGGGGAGTATTTCCCTATGTTTTCCTTCTCGCATGTGGAGCTTGAGAATTCAACTTATGCCCGTGGAATAAGCTGTTACGGCAGTGCGGACGGCAGACAGCTTCTCCCGCTGCACAGAGCCAAAGCCGGTAACCAGATGGTGGCTGTGGCAGGCGGCTATGACATTGAGATGTTAAAGCGCATGAAAGAGCGCATCGATACCATAAAGCCGCCTTTTGGTCCGGAGCATAGGGAAAAGCTTAAGGATATGATTGACCGTATATACGGAGATGAGCAGATACTGGCACAGGCCAGGTATGCTGACCAGTTAGGTCTTATAGGAGAGAGGGTATCCGCAGAGTGTTTTAGGAAAAACAGCAGTATGCGTCTTATCTATATTGAAGCAGAGGAGATCATACGCCCTCTGATGATAAAGGACCTTAATGATGAGAATTCCATGCTGTGGCATATGTTCTATGATCCCAAAGTACGTGAGGGCCTTAACGAAGAAAAGGCGGAAGAAGGAGTGCCTCTTGCAGGGATGCTGCTGCGTGGTGTGGACGCCAAGGGAAGAAGGATACATACGCTGGTTAAGGACAGTGACAGGATAGAGGGGATGGACCATGCGGGACGTTTGCTGGATTATCCCATGGATCCTTCTGAGATATGCAGGCTGCTGGAAGAGAAAAAGCTGATCCCTTCTGGACTGGCGGCTGCGGTGGTGCTGGCCTTTGAGCGGGGATATACCTGGGCCGGAGGATATTTTCAGTCGCTGTATCTTCCCAAATGGGTAAAGCAGTGTGCGGACATATTTAAGAATGCGGGGCTGGACAAGTTTGCGGAAACAGTAGCCGCTTATGACGGTTCCTCCTTTATCAGCGGGCCCGTTTATGCACTTTATGAAGCTGAAGATTATTCTGCAGTATCTGCAGGGCCGGTGGAATTCATGCTGAGGCAGCCGGAAGAGGGCAGGCTGGAAGAACTTCTGGAGACCACGATGGCTGACAGTATGAAGATGGGCATATTTGAGATGTATATAGATCTGGTACCGGCGGTAGCAAAGGATACAGGGTGGTATCGTGAGGCGGCAGAGTTTTGCGGGATGAATTATAAGGAACATTTAATATGATCAAAAGATCTGCATGGGCCGAGGTGAGCACGGAATTCTTAGGCAATAATATAAGGGTGATACGCGACCGCGTGGGTGAAGGGGTGAAGGTATGCGCTGTAGTTAAGGCGGATGCATACGGACACGGCCTGAGCGGTTTCGTATCCGCACTGTCGGACTATGGCTTTACGGATATGGTGGCGGTAGGTAAATTCTATGAGCTTAAAAAGGTCTTTGCGGAAACCTCTGCGGATGCAGATATACTGCTGCTGGGGGCAGCTGCCGCCGATGAGATAGCGTCTGCCCTAGAAAAAGGGGAGATAATTCCCGGAAGGAGCATATTTTCCGTGTACAGCCCGGATATGCTGAAGCGCCTTAATGATGTGGCAGAATCTGCACGGATAACTTTAAGGGTACATATACGTATAGATATATGGGATTCGGGGATGGGTATATCACCGGAAGAATTTAATGAATACCAGGATATGATAATGAACATGCCGCATCTTAAAGTGTGCGGTATGTATACACATCTGTATACCGCATATTCGGACGATCTGGATGAGATAGCTTCCGAACTTAAGAGCTTTGATGAGGTGGTTAAAAAGATAAAACCGGAGTACAGGGAAAGACTTTGTATTCACGCCCTTAATTCGGCGCTTATTTTCCGTTTTCCGCAATATGCATATGATATGGTCCGGGCAGGGACTGCGCTGTACGGTCTGCCCTGCGATGACGGAGGAAGACTCAAGCCGCTCCTGCGTGTATGCGCACGGGTCTTTGATGTCAGGGAAGTGGACGGTGGCATACCCCTTTCGTATATTAACAGAAACGGTGATAAGAAACGCAGGATAGCCAGGATAATGCTGGGATACTGGGATATGCCGCTTTTGCTCACACAGAAGGAAGTAAGAGTATGGATAAAGGGTAAGCTTTACAGGCTTGCCGATGATGTGTGCATGGATAATCTGTGCATAGATGTGAGCGGTGAGGATGATATACAGGTTGGTGATCTGGCGGTACTTCTTGGAGAGGAAGGTGTCGAAGCCGTGGATATACTTGACAGAAACGGGATAGATCCGGTTCATGGAGAATGGATGTGCATGACTGCTGAGAGATTGGAGAAAGTGTATATATGAAAAGCTTTTTAAAGATCATCTGTGTGGCGATGACAGTCGGGATGTTCATCCTGGGAGGGTGTACTCAGGATGTAAACGATGAAGATGTATTTACAGAGGAGACGGAAAGTACGGTACCTGCTCCTCATAAAAAGGCGGATGGAAGCAAATACCGCCTGGCATATGTGGATTATGATGAATACCTTCCTGCCAGCAAACAGCTGGGATATATCCTGGAGGGACTGGAGGAGTATGGCTGGATAAAGGAAGGCTCGCTGCCCTTTACAGCAGAGGAGATAGATAAAAAGGAACTGTCTACAAAGCAGATTTATGAGCGCTGCCTGTCAGCGGATCTCGGAGAATATATTGAATTTGTTGATGGCGGATTTTTCTATATCGGCTATGATGATGAAAATGAAATAGCAGAGAGCTTAAAGGAGCGTGCAGGAAAAGATATAGATCTGGTGATCACCTTTGGGACAAGTCCCGGTGTTTTTGTTAAAAGCCTTGATCTGCCTGTACCCATGATAGATTTCTCAGCAACGGATCCCGTGGCATCCGGGATAATCGATTCCGCAACGGAAGGTACCGGTAATCCCAACGTATGGGCTCAGGTGGAGGCTTCAGTCCCCCTGCGCCAGCTTAAGTATTACCATTCGCTCAAACCGTTTAACAGGCTGGGAATGATAGTGTACGGGGACGAGATAGTTTCAGGTGTGCCTGATGTTATGAAAGCTGCGGAGGAGATAGGTTTTTCCGTGGTCAAATACAATGTGGACATCAGATCAAGGGAGACACAGGAGGAGCTTGATGAATATTATGCCATGGTAAAGAGTGAGTTTGAACGCATGGCAGATGAAGATATAGATGCATTCTTCTTTACGGCAGATCTGGTCAATGATCCGGAGTATCTGGCCGAGATGTTTGAGCCGCTGTATGAGAAGAATATCCCTGTATATGCATTGGATGATGTTAATACCGTATATAAGGGTGCCCTGATGATAATATCTGCCTACGACTTTGAAAACGTCGGACGTTTCGTGGCAGATGCCATCACCCGTATACTGGACGGGGAAAATGCGGACAGCCTTCCCTGCGTTTATACCAGTGCACCGTATATATGCCTGAACCTGGATGTGGCCAGAAGGATAGATTATCCTCTGAGTTTTGATTTCCTTGCGGCCTGCGATGAGATTTATACGGAGGATAAGACGAATGAGTAAAAATACCAAGAGAGTAGAGAACAGATCTTATCTTCTGGTACTGATCTTTATAAGTGTGTTTGCTGTGTGTTTTGTGGCCGTGATGGGTTATCTGAATTACCGCACCACAGCTATACAGCTGGAAGAGAGCGTTATAGCGCGTATTGAGGATGATACTGTGGCGGGGCTGGAGACAGCCATAGGTTTCGGAAAGAGCTTTGATACCTTTTATGGTATGGACGAGATCTTTGACAGCTTCTCCGCACAGATATCAGGTACACATCCCTTTATCATTTCCAAAGACGGAAAGCTCATGTATTATGCCGAAGGTGATGAAGCCTCACTTAAAAAACTGGCAGCCTTTATAAGGAGCAGTGAGCTGGAAAAGGCACTGCCTACACTGGAAGAAGCAGGCGGGACTGCGGTGGTCACGGGACAGGGAAGAGCCATCTTTACACCTGTGCATAATGAGGAAGAACTGCTGGGATTTTTCGGTACACTGTATTCCGAAGATATTTTTTCATCCCTTATGCAGGATGTCCGGAAAAAAGTGATAATACTGGCGCTGATCATAAGCGTGGTGGAAGCAGCAGCGATCTACGGCTTTGTAAGGATCAACGAAAAGGTGAGCGCCGGACATACCCATAACAGAAGGCACGATATAAACACAGAAAAGTTCCTGACCCTGTTCATCCTGGCGGCCGGTGTCATAGTGATATCTGCAATGTCGATATATATCTATCAGAAGGATTACAGGGAAAAGATCGAGAGTGCCACAAAGGTATCGTTAAAGAACCTGGAAAACACTATAAGGGAAGTACGTAATGACGGTGTGGAACTTAGGGAAGTACAGGGGCTCAAAGAATATATCTATGCGCGCGTCGACAAGCTGGATACCCTGCGTGCCGTACGTATATCGGAACGTATTGTTGAGGTTGAGCAGCGTAATGAAGATTCGGATATCATAAGTTATGTCTTCGGAAATGAGGATGGCAGGGATGAGGCCCTCTATCTGGAAGCGGAGATATCCAGGGATGCGATGAACGCCCAGATAAGAGGGATAATTCTCACACTGTTATCGACCCTGATCATATTACTGATATTTGTTATAGAGTTCAGCCACCTGCTGGAGCTTACGGGTGATAAGAAAAATGCGAAAGACGAATTCTCAGAGCATAAGGTGGCGGTATCACTGCGCCTCAGTGGTTTTTTATGTTCCACAGCAGAGTATATGTGTGTGCCCTATGCGGCAATGATGATAAGAGAGAGCGGTGAATCGATCCTGGGTCTTGGCAATGGTCTGACGGCGGCACTGCCGCTTACACTTGAAGGCCTGACACAGATGATAGCCATGCTGGTCATGCCGCGTATGTTAAAGAAAAAGAATATGCGCTCTATACTTGTGGTATCTTCCGTTATGATGATACTTTGCAACCTGGGAGCATTTAAGATGCATTCGGCGCTTACGATCATTATATTCCGTGCTTTAGCCGGTATAGCTTATGCGGGCTTTAAGCAGATCTCCAATTACCTTATCACCAGAGGATACGAAAGTGAAACCGGCCGCAGCAACAATATCTCACAGGATAATGCGGGACTCCTGGCAGGTGCTACCTGTGGTGCGGGCCTTGGTGCAATAATCTGTGCGAACATGGGATATCCCATAACCTTCTTTGCCTCAGCTTTATTGTTCGGTGTATACCTGATAGTCACCTTCTCGGCTATGCCCTGGAAGGCTCTGGCAAAGCGTGGCAATATGGATGAAGAAGAGAAGCCTGTCAGTATATCTTCCCTTAAGAAGATGATCTTCTCTGCAGAGATGCTATTCTATATAATCTTTATAGGTATACCTTTGAATATAGGTGTAATGCTGTGTGTAACACTGGTACCTGCTATCTGTCAGAATAACGGTATCAGCTCGGTAATGCTCTCATACTGCTATATCGCAAACGGTATCGCGGGTATTTATATTGGACCGGCACTGGTATCCGGGGCTAAGAAGAAGCTGGGGCTGATGCCCTGTATCGCAATAAGCTTTCTTCTGGCTGCAGCAGGAATATTCGTGCTCAAGCTGCCCGGGATAGTTGTGATGATAGTGATAAGCAGTATGGTCCTGGGCTTTCTGGACGGTTTCGGAACACCCATGTGTACGGACCAGTTTATGGAGCTGAATGTGGTTAAAAATGCGGTGGATGAATCTACCGCGCTGATCTTTTCGGTGGTGATATCATACATACTGCTGACATTTTCACCGATGATCGCTGAAGCTATGCTGCTGCCGGGCGATGGTCTGCTTTCGCCTATGATGATAGGAACTGCCGTTTATATTACAGCTGCTGTTGTAGTGCTGATATACGGTACGGCTAAAAAGAAAAGCAGTCATTCCGGCAAGCAGGGGAAATAAGGAGGAAGATTATGAATAAGAAACTGATGATCATACTGGGCTGTACAGGCCTGGTAGCACTGGTAGTGCTCACTGTGGCGATCACGCTGCTGATAAGCGGAGGCGGTAAGGAAAAAGGCAGTGACGCATCCAAAGAAGACACAACCGTGCTCACGGCTGAGACAACAGAGGACAAGGGCAGCACAGAGACGGAAACGGCAGATGATAAGGTGGCTTCAGCCGATACACAGGAAGAAGATACGGAGTCTGAAGCCGATAACAGTTATGTGGGAGATATTGAAGGCGAGATAATACCTGTAGGAGGAAGCCCTGTAAGCGGTACGCTGACACCTGCCAAGACCACACCTACTCCCACACCGGAAGCGCAGAGGCCGGAAAAGCCCGGTGAGGAACCTGCAGGTCCCGGAGAAGGTGGTGATAAACCATCCAAGCCAGGCGATAAGAAAGGCTATACCTTAACCTATGGTACAGGCAACAGCTGGCAGGACGGCAGCACCTCTATGTACGGTGTAGAGTGGGAGATAAGCAATAACGGCGGTAAAAACGTAGAGGGCTGGACACTTAAGATAGATATCGAAGGCCTGGCAAAGGCGGAGGGCTGGAACGGAAGCTTTAAATGTGAAGGTCATACCCTGACCATTACCAATGCGGATTATAACGGAAGCATATCAAACGGCAGCAGTGTATACTGCGGCTGCAATCTGGGTGTAAATGCAGGCAAGCTCAAGATCACAAAAGCAAGCCTGAATGGTGTGGATATGACGGTTACCGAAGGCAAGGTGGATCAGAATGCCCAGAATAATCAGAATAACGGCGGTAACAATAACGGAAACAGTAATAATAATAACGGAAATAATAACAATAACGGACAGGCAAATACCAATCCTTCCGAACTGATCAAACGTCCCCAGGGGGCAAAGCAGGGAGATGACTGGCTGCATACAGACGGCCGCCGCATACTGGATTCTACCGGTAAGGAAGTATGGCTTACAGGTCTTAACTGGTTCGGTTACAATACCGGGACCAATACCTTTGACGGATTGTGGAACAGCCAGCTGGCACCTACTGTAAAGGCTATCGCAGACCACGGATTTAACCTGATACGTGTACCCATGTCAGCCCAGCTGATCAATGAATGGGCGGCAGGCACTTATCCCAGGGCAAACTATAATAATGCATATAATCCTGAGCTCAATTCCATGAACAGCCTGGAGATATTTGAGTACTTCCTGGCACTGGCAGAGGAGAACGGGATCAAAGTAATGATCGATATCCACAGTGCGGAGACCGATGCTTCCGGACATAATGTGAACCTCTGGTATACTACCAAGGTATCTGCGGATAATTATCTTGCAGCCCTGGCATGGGCAGCGGAGCGTTATAAGAATAATGATACGATCATTGCGTTTGACCTTAAGAACGAGCCTCACGGTAAGCCAAATGAGGGGAAGAATGCTGCCATCTGGAACGATTCGAAGGATGCCAATAACTGGAAGTATATGGCAGAGCGCGCAGCCCTCACCGTACTCGATAAGAATCCCAATGTGCTGGTAATGGTTGAAGGTATAGAGATCTATCCTAAAGATATCAAGGGAAATAAGGATTATCATTCCACCAGTAATGCCGATTACCACTTTAACTGGTGGGGAGGTAATCTGCGCGGAGTTAAGGATTTTCCCGTAAACCTGGGCAAGTACCAGAACAAGCTGGTGTATTCACCTCACGACTACGGCCCTACCGTATACGAGCAGCCCTGGTTTGAAGGCAAGTATACCTATGACAGTCTTATGAAAGACTGCTGGCATGACAACTGGTTCTATATTTATGAGGATAATACCGCGCCTCTCCTGATAGGTGAATGGGGCGGCTTTATGAGAGAGCCTAACTTAACCTGGATGACCTACATGAGACAGCTGATCAGTAAGTACCATTTAAACCATACATTCTGGTGCTTAAATGCCAATTCCGGGGACACCGGCGGCTTACTGCTGGATGACTTTACCACCTGGGATGATGAAAAATACAAATTCGTGAAGGAAGTGTTATGGCAGGAAAACGGGAAATTTGTGGGCCTTGACCACAGCATAGCACTGGGGGCCAACGGGATAAGCGTATCTAATGCCAAAGGGATAAAATAAATCATTCAAGCAGCCAGTATATCATATACACGGTATACCGGCCTGTTTCCCCAAGTCTGATATATCCATAGCCTTCGGGATCACCCACAAGTGTTTTATCATTTTCTATAACAAAGCATTCGATCTGATCTGCATCAGCCATGGTGCAGATCTTTTCTGCTTCTATGGGCTCGTTTGAAGATATAAGATCTAAAAACGGCGTATCATAATTCCATCGCTCTATAATAGCTTCCCTGCCGTAGACGGTGAGTATGGAAGCGGTATACTGCCTGTTGAACTCTACCATAGATGCGGGGAAAGCACATTTTACCGCGTAGTCCATTTCAGCGACGCCCTTTGCGGAAAGGATCATATCACAGGTGTCGCAGACATCCTGAGGCAGATGATAGGGATTCTCCGCAAGCGTATACTGTCTGTTCATATAAAGCTTTCCGTTGCCTATGAGCAGCAGTGCTGCAAATGCCAGTAGTATAAGTGCACGTGCCCATACCTTTTGGCATTTCTGCATGGCATGGATCAGTGCATAGCATACCACGGCCCCATAAGGTATGAGCCACAGCTGGCGGTAGTATATTTCCTGATCCAGTATAAGATGCATGGAGAGCCATGCGCTTACCGGGAACAGGAATACCGATAACAGAGCGAGCGGCAGGGCAACAAAGAGCATGCGCTTTATCCTGTCCTTTTCAGCTATGCCAAGATATATAAGGGCAGCAATAAACAGAACAAAGTAAAGGCTTAGGGAATTATATGATTTTAAGGTAAGGAGCGTAGCCTTGATGGTATCCATATTTTCTCCTTAACGTCTTATTATCAGGTATATCACTCCGCCGGCCACCAGCGGAAGTGAGGCGATGATGAAGGGCACTAAGGTGAGCAGTGCATTCTTCAGTTTCTTTGTCTTTATAAACGCAGCACAGCCAAGTACCAGGCCGGCGCAGCCGTAGAGTATGATGAGCATATATACGGCGGTGCTGGTGCAGAAAACAGCACAGAGGCTGAGCATCAGGCACAGAGGCAATGTGTTTTTTGTACGCGAATATATGTCGGCGACCAGGCAGAAGGCCAGGGGCACGATTATATTGGCGAATACCGCTTTGCCCTGCCAGGTGCGGGTATATGCAAAGGTCTCAGCAGTATATAGCGATACATTTGAATGAATGTACCATAAGCCTATGAGCAGCACGAATACGGGACGCCATTTCTTATCTTTTATGATGCGTCCGGAAAACATAGCGTATACGGCATACATAACAGTCAGCAGGTATGGAGCCATAATGCTGTGGTCGATGATGGCAGGATGAAGCCCGCTCATATCGGAGAGCCAGGATATCCAGATGGGCAGTGCACCAAGGGCATGACGGCCCTCTACTTCGATATAGAAGCCGTTGTTTACATCCCTTCTGAACATGGTATCGAACTTGAGGGTAATGGTAGACTGGGCCACGTAATAGGAATCGTCACCGTCATAATGCTGGAACATAACGAAGAATACGCACTGTGCCAGCAAAAGAAGGATCACCGGGATCCAGGGCAGCAGTGATCTCAGATCAAAGTCTTTTTTATCAGATATTTCTTTTTTTCTTCGGAGGGTGAGTTTTACGGAACCGGCCAATACCAGAAGTGCCAGTACAACGGAGTATACCGTACTCAGTACGCTGAACGGAGCGCTTGCGATGATGAACGGTACCGATATCACTTCAAAAAGAGCCCAGACTGCGGCTAAGCCGAAGACATAGTTTTCAAGTGCGGAGCTTTCTTTACGCCGGATAAGCTCCGAGCAGAGAAAGGGTGCCAGTATCAGTATAATGATTGTATTTGTTATTCCTCTGAGCATGGGGATTATTATACCACAAAATCAGCGAAGGACAAAACCGTCTTTGAGACTGTCTCCGGATAAGTGCAGATCGTCCGAAAGCTCGGGAGTAGACGGGAAGAGATAATAGCCTGTCTGATCGCCTTCGGTAGGGACATATACGTCAATGCCGTCTATATTGACTGCGATGCAGTCATAATCATTATAGTCACGCTGTACCAGGTAATAAGGAGCAGAGATGCTGCCTGCGATATACTTTAAGGTGGCAAAGCATTTGAAGCCAAGAAAGGCCAGTAATATTACGGGAAAGCATACACGTATCAGCCTTCCGGCAGATTTTTCCTTTGGTGACTTTTCAATAATGAATGCCGCCAGGTCCCCGGACATGAGAGGGGGCAGCAGCAGAAGAAAGCCCATTCCGTAACGGACCAGCGGAGCAGATACCAGCCAGAAGAGAAAGGCGGATATGGCGGTGATTTCGATAACATGAATGGTTTTAAAGCCCTTGCGAAGGATGATGCTTAAGGGCAGTATCAGCACGGATACCAGACAGACCACAAAGATCAGCAGGTCCGAACGTCCAAGTGAAGCAAACCAGTGGGGGAACCACTGCGAAAACGGATATTCTGCAGCTTCCGCAAAGTTATAGCCGCGGCCGAAACCTACTATATAGGCGCTGTCCAGGGCGGCTGCAGATGCCGGTATCTTCCAGGCGGGATCAAACAGATCCAGTGCGGTGGAGGGATAGAAGAGTCTGCCGGATAAGATGTAATTACGTATGAAAAGCGGGACTGCGATGATAAGGCTTATCACTGCATACAATCCTATGCGCCACCATTTCTTTGACTTTATGAGCATCACAACAGGGATCAGCACGATAAGTACAGCGGGAGCAGCGGAAAGCTTGACCGTAGGGATATATACGGAGAGAAGCGCGGGAAATACATAGCTTTCTTCCGTATAAAGAGAAGTATCTGATGTGCATTGCTCGTATATATCCACGCATTTGATGATACAGAATATAAAGGTGGTCATGGCGAAATAATCGGAGGCCGGAGCTACCATTTCGTCATAGATATTAAAGAGATAATAGAAACCGCCTATACGGGCAACGTCGGACATATGTATCTTCCTGTCTTTAAAAACATGGAATACCCTTAAGCATTTGATGAGCAGCAGCAGGGCGATATAACCCTGAACTGCGTGGAAGGACTGCCCGTTTAAAAAAGAAAAGCTGTAAAGTGCTGAAAGAGCAAAGGATGAGCTGTTGTAGCCAAGCCGCATATGCAAAAGCGCCAGCCCCTTTACAACGCCGTATTCCTCGATCCAGCGTATCGACTGGCCGTGATACAGATCGGAATCGTAATGAAAATATCCCCTGGAGCATCCGTAGGACATGATAACAGCCAGCACTATCAATATCGTACACAGAAGGGGGCCGGGCTTTTCAAAAAAGTGTATCCTGCTTTTGAAAAGAAAATATGCACAGGCAGCAGTGATAAGTATCAGTACTATATTGGCGGCAAGACCGACATTTGAGAACAGGCTGAAGATCTGTGCGTAGACCGTTGCGAGCATTATACCGCACAGACAGAAATCTTCGGGGGCAAGGAGCCTGTGCTGTATCTTCATCCGTTCTTTTCCGAAGACGGCACAAAGAAAACACGCTCCTGTAAAGAACGTGGTAATGAAAATATATATCCATATTAAGAGTACCGAAACCATGTGGATACTATATCATAATTGCGTATACAATTCAAATGCGATATAATAAATACATATTGGGGGACATGCGTATGAAGAAAAAAATCGCGATCTTTACAACGGGATGGTGCGGTGAGATCTTATCACAGTTTCTCACCGGTATGCGTACGGAACTTAAAAAGGAGATAGTGGATACCTTTATTTTCCTGTGTTATCCCACATATATAGATACCGCTGCCATGAAGCGCGGTGAAATGAATATATATGATCTCCCTGATCTGAATGACTTTAACGGTGTCATAATATTCGGCAGCGGTCTGGATTTCAAAGACAAGATCGAAGAGATAATAGAGCGCGCCCGCAAAGCCCACATACCCGTGATAATGCAGGGAGCCAGGAGCCATGGGATCAGCTATGTCGGATCCGATAACTATCTGGCTACCAAGTATATGTGTGAGCATCTTATTAATGTACATGGGGTTAAGAACATCGTATTCTTTGCAGGTACCCGGGATTCACACGATTCGGAACTGCGTTTAAATGCTGTAAGGGATTATCTTGAAGAGCATTATTATCCTGCTAATCTTAAAGAAGTATTCTATACCAACTGGGAAAATGCGGCTGCCACAAGGCGTGTCAATGAAATCTGTGCCAGCGGCAAGAAACTTCCCGATGTCTTTATCTGTGCCAATGACGGCCTGGCTATGGAGACCTGTCTTACCCTTAACAAAAACGGATTCGGGGTGCCCGGGGATGTCATGGTTACCGGATATGATTTCATAGATGACAGTCAGATATTTGATCCCTCCATCGCATCGGTCGACCAGTGCTTTACCGAAATGGGTGTGGCTGCGGGTAAGTTATGGAGAGAGCTGGCGGGGGGGCGTTCACGCGCACGTTCACGCATTATCCCCTGCAGGTTTGTACCGGGAGAAAGCTATAACTGCTACGAATACAGAAACAGCGATAAGATAAGACGCAGGGTAGGCCGAGAGGCATTCTCCAAACGTGCACAGACTACATATTTTAACAGAAAATTAGATCTTATCGATTCGACTATACTATCGTGTCTTACTTATGAGGATTTCAAGAGAAATATCAGACGCCTGCTGATGGAGAATCATGATTATGAAGGAGATTCTTTCCATGTGATACTGGAACCGGATTTTGCGCTTTCCATATATGATCCAAGTGTAAGTCTCGATAAAAAAGGATACAGCCAATGTATGGAGGTGCTGTATTCCACGGAGAACGGGGTACCTTATAATGAGCCCCAGTTCCTGTCAAAGGATCTGATACCTGGGTATAAGGACAGTGAAGATAACGAGAGTCACATGTATGTATTCCTGCCCCTGCATGAAGCTGCTGAGACCTTTGGATATCTGGTATTCCGGGACTGCATGGACAGTATATCAAACCGCTTCCTGCATTCTTATCAGAACCGTCTGGGACTGGTGTTTGATAAGTTTAAGCATGCTCTTACCTTAGACCTTATAAACAAAAGGCTGCTTGACCTGATGAGACGCGATCCGCTGACTGGGGTCAATAACCGCATGGCATATGAAGATAAGGAAAAATACCTGCAGTCCATGATCAATACCGACCGGAAGGCCAGGTTTGCTATAGCCATGTTCGATGTCAATAATCTTAAGCTGATCAATGACAATAATGGCCATGAAGCGGGAGATGAATACCTGAAAAGAGCCTGCCATGTTATCTGCAACGTGTTTAAGCACAGTCCGGTATTCAGGATAGGCGGGGATGAGTTCGTTGCAGTACTGATCGGTGAGGATTATATCAAACGTGAAAGGCTCTTAAAAGAGTTTAACAAAAAGATGAGTAAGTATTCGGACAAGCTGCCGCTGCCTGAAAACTACGTATCGATAGCCTGCGGCATATCCTGCTTCACGCCCGGAGAGGACTGGGCGGTTGCAGACATAGTAAGGCGTGCTGATGAGGAAATGTACCGGGCCAAGGCCGAGATGAAGATGGCCAAACCTCCGGTAAAGAAGCCGGCCGCAAAGAAGCCGACTGAGACAAAGAAGGCGGCAGTAAATAAAGCATCGGAAAAGAAGACTGCTGCAAATAAGCCGGATGCGAAGAAGAAAACTACCGGGAAGACTACAGAAAAGAAAACAGGCAAATAAAAAGTCCTTCGCCGGCTCGTGTCATCCTGAGCGAAGCGAAGGATCTTTAAAGAAAAACCGGTTCCACAGAGGAACCGGTTTTATTAATTATTTAGAACTTGCCTGCCTTAGCAGCCTCTTCGATAGAAACGGCTGTGGAAACAGTCATACCAACCATAGGGTTGTTGCCGGCACCGATCAGACCCATCATCTCAACGTGAGCGGGAACTGAAGAGGAACCTGCGAACTGTGCATCTGAATGCATACGGCCCATGGTATCGGTCATACCGTAAGAAGCGGGACCTGCAGCCATGTTATCGGGATGCAGTGTACGGCCTGTACCGCCGCCTGAAGCAACT